>NZ_CABFVC010000005.1:0-408205 GCF_902143525.1 Clostridium sp. Marseille-P7770
ACTGCCATCGTGACATTTGATATAGTTGGACGGAAGATATTCTGGGAATTGAGCAATTTCCATCTGTCCTTCCAGCTGATTTTCTGCTGTCTGTACTGACTCCTGCTGCCGTTTTTCCTCCTCAGCCCTCACATGCTCCATAATTCCAGTAGGTGCGGTGTCATGGAGCTTTGCCGACGTTTTTGGTGTTTCTGGCGCTGTCTCCTCTTGCGGTCCCTGCTTTGAGCGGCTTGGCAGTTTTTCTGGTTCTCTGGCCTTCGTCACTTTGGATACTTTCCGTTCTTTCTTCTTCTCCGGCTCTTCTGTCGGTTGCACCGGTGCAACTTCAGGTTTTTTCTCCGGCTCCGGATCCGCGTGGCTGGAACAATACTCCTCTACCGCCTGGATCAGTGCGTCCCAGGAATACTTTTCCTTACTGTCGCTCCGGACGTTGATCACTGCGATTTCTGTGTCCAATCCCTTGATTGACAACATCAATCTTCCTACTCCTTTGATCCGTATAGAGTGCATTGCTTCACCGGCCGGAGCCATGATCTCCTGGATCAATGCTTCCTTCCTGTTGGATTTCAACGCCTGACGGATCTTGATGCGCATATACAGATCACCTTCTAGGAGCTGATCCACTACCTGGTGCAGAATGTCCGGTTCCTGCTGCCCATCGGTCTCCTTTGTAGTCTCTGCCTGTTCCGCAATAATTTCCAGGTCAGACACTTTACTTTCTGCATCCAGCTCTTCTCTCACTGCCTGGATCTCGGTTTTGCTGAAAGTCGGCGTCAGCTCCTCAATAATCGTGTCCGGAATGTCCAGCATGAGTACCAGTTTTGCATATCCAAATCCCTGATACTGCTTGCAAAGTTTTGTCGGATCTTCGGGATCCGCAAATTTTGAATGGATGTTAATGAATCGAGATACCCTGGACTTATCCATGTTGTACTCTTTTTCAGCGAATTCCAAATATGTAGCATAGCCTGATCCCTGAAGTACATCAGTATCGCGGGCCATTTTAAAAAGATATCCGATTCTAACAAAACTCTCTGCTGCTTTGCTCATCTCGGAGTCCATTGCAACTTTTAATTCCCGGTAAGTTACCGTTTTCTTTACATCTCCGTTCTCCTGTACAATCAATCCCATTTATACTGCCTCCATAAAATCTTCTGCGAGTCCCTTCAGGACTCTCTCGTTATTAGCCTTTCTAAGTTCTTCCAGGTTTCTTTCCCTCTTGATCTTGCTCGCTGCCGCCAGTTGCCAGTCTTTGTTACGCAGGCGTTTCTTAAGTTCTCGTTGCCATTCCCGAAGAAATCCCCGAATCTCCTCAATGTTTGGCTCCTCGTCGTACATTCCTCTGTGCTGGCGGATCGTGCCGCCCGGCTCCACTTCGATCGTATAAAATGGCACATCCGGCTCTTCTTGGCGGCGTAGGAAACAGATATATGTTTCCTGATCCCGAATGCGTTCGAAATATCGATCTGTACTTCCTACACAGTGATGCAGTGCATTTCCCTCTGACATAATGTCGGGGAGGTGCTGCGGAACGATGATCTTGTACTCGGTGTTCTCATACTCATACCGTGGTGCAATCTCCTCCAGTATTTCCTCTGCACCCGGATACTTCTCCCTAAGTTCCCGTGCACGACGCTCCTTCATCTCAGCATCACGTTTCATTGCTTCGATCATCTCAATACGCCTGATGGCTTCTACAGCCTCGTTGTGGCGGCGTTTCAGCTCACGCGGCCGGTAAACCATCTCATCCGTGATGTCTTTGCCAAGCCTCTTACTCATAGACAGGTAGTCTTCCCACTGATTCAGGATTGATTTCGCAGATTTTCCTTTGTAGCTTATTTCTCGCTGCTTAAGTACATAATTCATGATCTGCTCTGGCGTCATTTGATCCTTGATGAAATATGTATACACGATTCCAAGATCTTCTGCTGACACAAAAGCCATAAATTTCTCTGAAAGTTTCTTCCCGGATTTTTCCGCCCATCTGAGCCATTCCAGTTCGATTTTTCCGCCATTCATTTCCCTTAGACGGTTAATTTTCTGCCGATCTTCCAATCCCATAACCTGCTCAATCGTAGCTCCGGACGGATTTAATTTTCCATAGTACCCACCATTGATACTGATACGCTCAGTCACTTGAGTCACCAGCTTGTAAAATCGACCTTTAAACAGATATTCTATCATCCCAATGACATCTGAATCATTTCGTGCAATCATAATTCCATTGTAATCTGCCTGTGTCCCTGCTGCTGCCATCTGTCCAAATAGCCTTGCCAGCTTTTTAAAATCCGTCTTTTCCAGTGCCTCACTCCCTTCCGGGTATAAATAGCACACACCAACTCTCTTGTTTGCCGGATCTCTCCTGTCAAATTCTTCATAATCGGAGTATTTACTATGCTGATTATAGTAAATCTGTAGTCCGCTCTTTCCGAGCGGTTTGGCTTTTTCAATGAATATCCGGAATGCTTCGGACAAATGAATTTCATACCCCCGCTCATTAAAATTGGACTGAATATCAAACTGGCGGTACACAGCCTGTCCTTCTATTGTCTCCTGGATCAGTGTCACCTGATTCCACTCCATGGTTCGTTTCCCTCGACGCTTCAAAATTAAATTTTTCCCACAGCTAGCGCAGGTAAATACCGAATTATGGCAAAGGTTCTTTCCATCTTTTTTTATCTCTAACTCCGCATTGCAGGCAGGGCACCGATATTTTCCATCTTCCCGTTTATATGTTGGATATGGATCTTTCCAAACAATTTCTGCTGCCCATGCGCGGAAATTTTTCGGAAGTTCTGGAACAGTGGACATGAGCTTTCTAAGACGTTCCTGGCGGCGGTCCTCTTTCGCCCAATTTCTGTCTCTGAGATAATTCTCCTCCAGATCACAGATTTTAAACAGGACATCATCGTCATACTGCGTTTTTTTAATTCCCAGTGCTGATCTGATAATATCTCTATCACTCTCGGTGCTCATTATGTTCCTATAATCCGTGTACCATCGCCAAGTATCTCGACTAAATACCCGAACCAATTTCTCTGCCGAATAACTTCCATCCCGAAGCAATCCATATTCTTTCGTCATAACGTTCATGAGATAGCGGCCTTTATAGTCCTGATCTATGAAGCAATCCAGTACCAGAAGATCCGGTGTCCGCGCCGCAATGACCCGCCAACCATCTCTGTCACACTTCGGGATCGGCACTGCTTGTCCCTGTTTGATTTTCATCTACACCACCTCCACAGTACGTCCATCTGGCAGCACACTATACCAGATTCCTTCTTTTCCGTTCTCGCCATCGATCTCACCGAGAGCTGCCACCTGGAACCAGCCCGGCTTTGTCTCCATGATGAGTGCCAGGATATCCCCCTTCTTTCCTCGTGCCATCGGTTTCTTTCCCCTGGCGATCACGATCCCGTCACCATTTCCCTCTGCCTTGTCTTTCTGGGCTTTTACGCGATACATATCCATCTTCCAGTCCCGTTCCGGATGGCGGACCATATACTTTATCGCTTCTTTCACGATATCCCGGCGTGTCAGTTCCTGAGTAAGTGTCAGCTGCTCACATGCGATTCTCGAGTTTGTCCCATCCTCGTCTATCGGTCCCTCTGCCTCCGCTTTAAAGATTCGGTCATCCAGGCTATAGTACCTGAGGCAATCCAGGACGTACTCACATGCGTGGAGGCCGCGGTTCCCGCACTTCGTGCTATCCGCATGGGCTGGAATCCCAAGCTCATACTGGAAGGTTCCGTGCCCCATCGTACAGGCCATGTCAGCCTTTGTTGCCTTATACACCAGCATCCTCTCCACCTCCCAGATAATATTCTTTAATCAGCTGCTTTGCCGTCCCCATGCCCGGGATTCCAAGTTTACAGCCTTTCTGCGCCCACTCTGGCAGTCCTGCTGCCTTGATGATGTCCTTATCCACGTTCTCGGCATGATCCAGTGACCACTTCACAAGCTTCCCGATACACTCCTTCAGGCTTTTGCCCTTCTTTCTCACTGCCAAGCACATCTCCGGATCTTCAACGCACTGGATCTGGATATAGTTCAGCCAGTCCACCATAATCTCTTTGGGCTGCAGCTCTGCCGTCTCGACCTTCAGTTTCCCGTTTGCCGCCATAAGCGCAGTCACAAGCTCCACCGCGTCACCATCGATGTATTCTTCTGCATCCTCTCTATCGATCCCGTTCTCTTCCGCGATCGCATAGATGGCTTCCTCGTCACCTTCCTCTAACTGCGCGGCCGCCACGCGGTTGATCTCCTCATAGGAATCAAATTCTCCGAATTTTTCAAACATCTCTTATTCTCCTTTCCTTCATACTGGATACTCATCCGGACAAGCCCTTCTGTCCGGTTCACTCTGCACATGACGCGCCCGTTCTGGCGCTGCAAATCCCTAATATGCACCGCAGCATGTCCACCCATGCGATTGATCAGCGCATAGATGTATCTGCTCGCTTCTTCCCTTGCGGACCGCTCCCTCTGTACTTCCCGAAGTGCTTTCTCCAGCGCCCGCTCAAGAGTCCGGATCTTTTTCTGGTAATACCCTTTCATGCTATCTCCTTCTCTTTATCCATATTTTTCTTCTGCATCCCACACGGTCTTTTTGCTGATCGATGCATAACAGGTTAGCAGTGTCTGCACATTCTGATGTCCGAACTTCTGGGCGATCAGTTCCGCCGGCATTCCGCGGTTGATGAGGTCCGTTCCCCGTGTCCTGCGGTACACATGCGGAGTCAACTTGACGTTCCCCAGGTGCGGATCGCGCGCTTTGATGGTCCGCAAGAGCGCCCGGATCCCGTAGGCAGACATGCGCTTATGCGGAGCATGAGCGCTTACAAACAATGCCTCCTCGAAATCGGTCCTTTCTGCAAGATACCGTGCCAGGTGGACACCGCACTCCGCCGAGAACATGATCTCGCGTTCTTTCCGTCCTTTTCCGTAACATCTCGCTCTCCTGCTACGGAAATCTATATCCTGCCGTTTCAGTGCTACAAGCTCTGATACACGGATCCCGGAACTGTACAGAAGATCTACAAGGGCAATCTCCCGTTCTGTCCGGCAGGCACTCCGGACCAGTTCTCTCTGTTCCGGAGTCAGAACCGACTGCATCACATGCGCAGTCTTTGTGTCCTTGATCTTCTTACACGGGTTCTCTGCGATCAGATCATTCTCGTAGCAATAGCCGAAAAAACTCCGGAGTACGCGGAGACGGAGATTATATGTCGCATCCGACCATGGCTTTATGGGTTTCCCACGCTGCTTTCCGAGTTTTCCTCTGGCAAGATGCGTCTTGATATCTTTCTCCTGGATGTCCCCGAGTGATTTCGGAACATCAACGAGAAACTTTTTCAGGTTGTACGCATAGGATCTCATCGTTTTCTCCGTGCATCCCTGCAACCGCAGTTCCATGCACCAACACTCAACCGCCTCGGCAAGCTCATCCCCGGATGCACTGAGTTCCGTACACTCTTCTTCCAACGTGTAGCCAGACAGATTCATGTACAGGATCGACTGGATATCGACTGCTTTCTCATATCCGGTCAGCTGAATAATATTATCTGTAATCTCGTTTACGAGACTGTTCATGCTCTTTTTCATGTCCGCTCCTTTCTCCACCGGCACGCGGCCGGTGGCTGGTGCTATGTGAACGGGTTGCCTGTGACATCCCCGAAGGAGGGCATTTTCTTTCCCAGTCTTTCTCGCTGGGATTCAGTTTGACCATCACGTACCTCTGATATGGATACCCGAAGATATCCCTGCCGTTATATACGCTCTCCGGCAATATGTAATACCCCTTATGCGGTTTCGGATCCCGCCGCCATTTCTTCGCCGGCCGTTCGGTCACCTTCTTCTCCGGCCGCACAAGATTCCGGGAACAGGAGTACCGCTGACCCACAGCACTGTCCTCCCTCCGGAATGTCCGGTCCGTCTCTTTGATGAGGTAATCTGCCAGCTGACTGTACTCTCCGGTATCGTAGAGTTGGACAAACTTCGGATTCCCGCGGATCCCGTCCTTCCCCCGCCGCTCCGTCCAGAGCTTCCGGATCATGTCGGCCGTTGTCTCTGTCCCGGTATTGATATTGTTGATCACCAGATGATGATGGATGTGCTTTGCCAGATATTCTGTCGCAACGATGTATTTGAGTTCCTGCCCGTGCTTCCGATACCGTCCCCGCATCCGATCCAGGAAGTTCTTCAGTTCTTTCCGTGCTTTCTCCGGAGACGGCCGGATCTCTTTCCGATACGTCAGGACCACATGGAGATCACCAGGTCGGAAATTCGCATTCATCAATCGTTCCAGTTCTCTCGTTGCCTGCCTCCGGTTTGCTTCCCTGATCTCTTCCTTCGTCTTCTTCCGGATGGGGATCTCCCTGTCTGCCCCCTTCCGGTATCCCTTCGGATAGCAGTTGATGATCTCCTTTGTTGCCCCTGCCTTATACTCAATGTGTTCAAACATAAATGCTCCTAAAGTTAGTCCCTTTATCAAGTCCGAAAAGACTGATAAATTCTTGCTTTTTCGGGGCTTCTGTGCTACACTGAGTTAAGAGTTATTTTTGTGCAGCACATGCACCCTGGAGCCGTTCCCGCGGCTCCTTTTTTTATTCCATGAGTGCCTCCGCGATCGGTCCGGAGATCACGAATGTGATCATCACCGCGCCGACCACGCTGAAATCCGGTCGTTTCGTCGCAGCTAGGATCGTGACCCCGATCCCCAGCGCCATCATCATCAGGATGCACATGACCACCGCATACCGGAGCAGTGTCCCTCCTGCTGCCAGGAGGGCACGGATCCGGCGGCGGTTTCTCCGCTCTCTTGCCCGCTCAAAGCGGCCTTTTCCGGTTTCTACGATCACGCAATAGCATTTCCCCATGTTTTCCTCCACCTTTCACAGTATTTTTCCTGTTCTGCCTTCTGGATCCGGATCTTTAACGCGCAGGTGTCACAGATCCGCTCTTCACCCGCGTCCACGTAAATCCGTGTTCCGCATTTATCACACTTGTATCCGGTCATTTCTTCTCTTTCTCCCACTCGATGTCATACAGGCGGCTGAGTTCCATCTGATACCGGTATGCTATCGTATTCTCCCTACTCAGATACTTGATCTCTCCCACGGCTCCTCCGGTTTTCACGCGATCCCACGTATCGATCTCTTTCGCAAGCTCCTGGATCTCTGAAAGCAGCTTAGCCATGGCATTGATCCTGGCCTGCATCTCTATTTCTTTTCTCGTCATGGTTTACCCTCTCCTTATCCTGCCGCACTTTCCTTATCTTTGAACGACACTTTATCCCGCTTTTCTATAAGCACTCTCATCAGCGCTTTATACACCGGATGATCTGGCGGGATGATCACGCCTTCCATGCTGTCTCTTACAGTCCCATCGAGCATGACATTTTTTATCTTCATGTTATGCCCCCTTCTCTTCCTTATCCAGGATCCCGCGCATCTCCATCCCGGCCATGTACGCGATCGCCAGTGCACGTTTACTCTCCGGCAGTGTTCTTAAAACATGCATTGCCTTATCCACAGACTGTTTTTTGTTTTCCATTGTTGTTGTGTCTGTCATAGAACCGCTCCTTTCTATTGTCCTTGTTGTTCTTTTCCTATATAATGAGAACCATCACCCTAAAGGAGGAATCATCATGCTGTCCAATTTCCAATATGATATTATTAAAAGGGTTGAGCAGAATCCTTTTATCAGTGTTGAAGATCTGTCAAATCAAATGGCTTGCAAGGAATGCAATCGATTCGAAAATGCTGTTCAGGAACTCCTTCATCAAGAAATTCTTATCATAACCCCAGAACAGAATTTAAAATCTTACTGGAAGTCATATCATATTACTTCGAAATGCAAGCCAATGTATGAAACCTGCTTTCATTTGTTTCTCTCCGAACACGGCCATGCTGTGAATGATGAGCATACCGACATTCTG
This sequence comes from Clostridium sp. Marseille-P7770, assembly GCF_902143525.1. Classification (NCBI taxonomy): domain Bacteria; kingdom Bacillati; phylum Bacillota; class Clostridia; order Eubacteriales; family Clostridiaceae; genus Clostridium; species Clostridium sp. Marseille-P7770. Next base: position 7,940 of record NZ_CABFVC010000005.1, read on the forward strand.
AAAAAAGGATTCTGGACCCGTGTCATTGCCTGGCTCTCTCTCATCTGCTCCATCGGCTCTTTAATTCTTCAAATACACCCCTACGTCTGTGACGTTCTGCTGCTGAAGGGCTAAAGTTTTGAACCATTGGGTGGGTCTGACGGTAACGATCAAGCTGATCCGTTGTCATAATCAGATGCTCTTTTTCTTCATCCGTCAGATCCACTTCCTTGCTCAATGTATTGATTGACAAAATCAGGGTTCCCAGAGCCACCTCCTGTTCTGATCGTTCAAACTCTTCTGTCCATGGCATATTCGGTATCCGTACGATGTATTTGTTCACTGCAATATCCTTGATCATCTGATTAAGATATACCAGGTGTACTTCTCGCACCTCTTTCGCAAAGGACTCTGCTTTTACTTCCATTTTCTTGTCCATCTCTCCGCTCCTTTCTTGTTTCTATGCCACTATTATATGTGGCTATGCACCGTATGTCAAGCATATTTTTGTGGCATTGCAACTTTTTATTGACTATGCCACAATTTGATGTTATATTAGCTTCAAGGGAGGTGAGAAAATTCAATGCACGAACGTATAAAAGAAATAAGAAAATATCTGAATCTAACGCAACAGGGATTTGCTGATAAGCTTGGAGTCGCACGCAATAATATTGCCGGTTATGAAACCGGGAAACGATCTCCTAGTGATGCTGTAATTTCTTTAATATGTACAAAGTTTGGGGTAAACGAAGATTGGCTCCGAACCGGCGCCGGTGATATGTTCCTTCCGGATCCGGACAACGAACTGGATGCCTTCGCCAGAAAATATAATGTGACAGGTCTGGAACGAATATTCCTTGAGAAATATCTCAAACTCAAACAGTCTGAACGAGATGCTGTGGTACGTTTTATGTTGGAAATTGCTGAAGAAGCAGTTGATTATTCACATGGAGATCTGTTCTCCGATATCCCGGACACCCCGGAGGAACTGGAAACCCAGTATCCGCCGGTTCATCCCGGAAAAACTGGCTGACACCCGCGTTTCATCATTTCAGTATGATCAGAACCAGCTTTCCACGAAAGTTACGGTTTATGTACAACGTACAGTTTTCTCTATAATAGATGGCATAGATCCTCCTGTTTCGATGGTATATATACTTTCGTATCATGGCAACATGCGGGTGCCATCCTATTATAGCGGCTGATCAGCTCTGATTTTCTGGGAAATGCTGGGAATTCTAAATAAAGGGGGATCATATTGCAAAGCTTTGTGAAAAATTTTATGGAATTCTCATATTCTTTGGTAGTGTATATGACTATTCCTTTTTTACTTAAAACCTTCTTTGAAAAGATTCCATCATGGCACATTTGGAAAATATGCATTGCAAATTCAGTGATTGGGTTCTTTTATTTTGTTTTTGATGCATCCATTCGCGGAGGAGTTTCCTCGATTGAAGCCGCGATAGGATGGGGAATTGTTTCTTATATCTACCTAAAAGGATCTTATAAAGAAATGTTCGGTCATCAAAAGGCCCACTTAGAAGAGTTGGAACAGAGACTCTTTAATTCCAACAGAGAAAACTCTGTTTTAAAAGCTGAAATTCAAGATTTGAATCAGGAAATCCGTCAATCTTTATCAACGGTCAATCAACTGAATCAGGAAATTGCTGTTCTAAACAAAGATATCCTTTATGGAAATGGACGCCCACACTCAGAAATTGTCATAGACTACAGGTCTAAGTTTTTTACAAATGACGATTATATCCAAAAAGCTAAACTTTACTCAAAAACAGCTTCCGAATTCTGGGTGGTTGATATTCCGCATAAAAAGACTTTTGTCTATACCCTCGGGGAAGAAATCACCGTCCGTGAAGTTCCCTTTGGATGGAAAATCAATGAGGACAGTTTGTATGGATATTGTCAGATTTTCATCTATGGATTGACTAATTCAGAACATGATGCACTTGAGGATCACCCTGTGCCGTAAGTGTTTACGAAGAATGTTGTATGGAATTTGGTTTTAAGAAATTAGAATTCGTGCCGGTTGCACCGGTGCAACTCATCATTTTGTTGGCATCAACAAAATGATCACAACCTGAAAATGCAAAAACCGCTCGGTATTGGCGTACCGAACGGTTTTGCAAAGACCTTTCTCTTGCTGGATTGCTCCAGAAGATATAATATCTTAATCAGATAGTTTGAATTATATCATTTTTGGAGCATCCTGGCAAGGGTGTATTTTTTATACCCATTTTTAGGAGGTTTCTTATGAAAAAAGTCGCTATCTATGTTAGAGTATCCACACAGGAGCAAGCAGTTGAGGGTCACTCCATTGCAGAACAGATCGACAGACTGACGAAATATTGTGAAGCTCATTCCTGGAGGATTTATAGAGTATATACAGATCCTGGATTCTCCGGCGGAAATATAAACCGGCCCTCTCTTCAAGATCTGTTTTATGATTGCAAACGTCAATGCTTTGATACTGTACTGGTATACAAACTGGACCGGTTATCACGTTCTCAGAAAGACACACTCTACATCATTGAGGATATTTTCCTCGCAAACCATGTTGATTTCATCTCTATGTCGGAAAATTTTGATACTAGTACCCCATTTGGGCGGGCCATGATTGGAATTCTGAGTGTATTTGCACAGTTGGAACGTGAACAGATCAAAGAGCGAATGGCCATGGGGCGCGAAGGACGGGCAAAGCAAGGAAAATGGCACGGTAGTGGAAATACTCCCATTGGTTACGATTTTGTTAATGGTTGCCTCGTTCCAAATGAATATGAAGCCATACAAGTTAAGAGGATTTTTGACTTGTCCGTCCGCGGATATTCTTATTCCGCTATTGCCCGGGCCATGTCTGGATATACTACCAAGTATGGACCTTATAAAATTGGGAATAATACAATTTCCACGATTCTTCGAAACCCCATCTATATCGGTAAAATCAAGACCCTTACCGGATATATCGATGGAATTCATGAGCCTCTTATTGATGAAGTCACATTCAATGAAGCACAAAAAAAGGTTGCAGAAATTTCCGAACAATATCAAAAACTGCAGACCGGTCATTATGGACAGTATCTCCTGTCTGGCCTGTGCCATTGTGCCTCCTGCGGATCCACATACTCTACACATTGTTGCGGAACCCCAAAGCACCGCTATAAATATTATAAATGTCATAATCGTGCATATAGCTGGCGTAATGGAACTAAAAAATGTTTATCTCCAAACATACGCGTCGAGACACTCGACAGCGCTGTCTTGGATGAAGTCCGTCATTTGCAACTAGATCCTGCTTATTTTGATCAAGTTTCCAGCTCTTCTACTCTGGATTCTTCATCTCTTATCGATACTCTGAACAAACGAATGGACAATATTCAAAAGCAGATTGGCCGCACAATCAAATTATATTCGCTTAGTTCGATTGACGAAAGCGATATAGAAAATCAGCTACAGGCTCTCTATTCGGAGAAAGATTCTCTTTCACGCAAAATAGAAAAGGCTGCAGCTGATCGAAAAGATACTGATAATATAAAAAATATTCTATCCATGTCCAATATCGATGAACTGGATGATACCGAAAAGCGAAACCTCGTCCGCTTGTTGATCGATCATATACTAATCAATCCAAACGGAGATTTTGAGATTTATTGGAGTTTTTAATTTATGAGTAAATATCGTCTATTGCTTTAGAGGAACCATCCCCGCATCCCCGGCACTCCTGGCCGGAGGCTCACCGCGTACTCTCGCCAACACCACCCACCAAGCACATACACCAAAAGCACGCCTTGCATCCAGATCCTCTCTGCATGCAAAACGTGCATTTTTCATCTTATTTTATTTTTTACTCTCCCCGGATTTTCTCCATATCATAATCCGGTGCCATTTCACAACGGCTTCCTATATCTCCTTCAGCCGCTCTTCCTCCCCTTTTTCCTAAAACCCAAAATACATCTCCCGCAGCCCCCGATTCGCCAGAACCGCCAAATACCGCTTCATCCGCATCCGTCCTACATTGTGCGTCACATTATAACTGTTAAGATCCCAGCTCCCGGACAATTTCTCTATGATCCTTCCATCCTCACGGTTTTCCTGATCCAGCTCTTCCAAAAGCTTCAATGCAGCCCGGTACTCCCTGCGGCTGCCATTCTGGAGAAAATCATAAAACATCTCCTGAAACGGAAATACCCGTTTGTAAAACTCATTGATCTGCTCGAGAAGCCCGAAAAAATACTCCAAAAAGTCCACATGCTCCGTTTCCTGCACTTCCAGCAGCTTCCGATACCGTTCCCCGAGCTTCCTCAGCCACTGGTCCGTCTCCTCCGGGATCTCCACCTCATCGGATCCATCCCACCAGTACAGGCGGTCCGCATCGCTGATGTAATAATTCGGCCTTCCCTTGAGTTCCTTTTGAGTATCAAAAAAAGCAAGAAAGCCATCCTGACGCAGAAAATCGCTCGTTCTCAAAGGCGCTGCCGGCTCCCTGCGTTTTTTCTCCCGAAACTTCAGTATCTCCGGTGCCGCATAAACCTTCCGCGTTTCATCATGATAAACATGTTCCCGCAGTTTCGCCCACTCTTTCCAGAATTCTCGCCCCATGAGTTCCGCTGTCAGAAACACGATTACTCTTGCCGGAAGAAACTCCGTATATCCCGCGATCTCCTTCCATGCAGGATCCGTCACCGCCTCTCTCTCTTTCCGCTCCATCTTTACAAGCGCCCACAGATCATCGATCCCGCTCTCTCCTTTTTTCTCAAAATACTTCCTGAGCGCCATCTTGCAGTGATAAACTTCCGCCGGATACGTTCCATCCGGCTCTTTTCCGCATAAACATTCAGTTCCATTGGCGATATAGATAAGATCAGCCAGGTCTGTTCCACCCGCCGCAAACCGAAGTCCCTCGGGGATCAGCTCCATGATCTTCCGGACATCAGGCGCATCGTAATCGCCATCCGCAGACTCCAGTCCCAATTTTTCGCCCAGCTCCCACACCCGATCCAGGCGCTTTTCTCTCGTAAACTCCGTTTTCAGGATCTGGTTCAGCCATCCGACCGCCTCTCCACCATCAAGAATATCGCCATCGACCATCGCCGCCCCCGCTTCATCCGAATAGAGTTCATACAGCATATAAGCCGCCGCCATCACATCGAGAAATTCATTACTGCCGACCTTTCCTGACCACAGACGATTTCCCTTTTCATCATACTCCACCGTCTCCCAGGCATCGTCCTGAAAGTAATTGTAACGGAAACGCACTTCCTTTCCATACGTCTTTTTCACCGGGCAGAGCAGAGAAATCTCATGTCCATACAGCTTCACGTCATCAAACGACATCATGCCGCCGTAATAAAACACCTTCATCATCTGCTCTGTAAACAGTTCCCTCTTATCGTCCGGAACCGCCATTCTTCCTTTATAACCCATAAATGTTCCCATTTTTTCACCCTTTCGCAGCTGTTCACGTTTCCATAGTTACAGGCCGAATTTCTGCCATTGTTGACGTGCGTTCTGCTTACCTGTGATTTCACCGTCCGTACATGAAACCCGCAGATCCAGTGAACAGCCGTCGCCTTTCTCAGAATCTGAACGTATCCTGCCTTAATGTTTCATTCATCATGAGCGACCAGAATGCAGCCATGATCGTGCGGCAATAGTAGTCACGCTCTCTGACAAGGATCTGCTCCGTTACCAGTTCCGGAGGCAGCTCCTGGAAATATTCCTGATACGCATTCATATATTTCCGAAACGCCAGCAATGCTTTCTGCCAACGCACATCATCCCTGTTCTTCTGAACGATCTCCACTGCCTCTTCGCTCACATAACGACAGTTCCATACATGTTCCATCTCCCACAGGATCTGTCCAGCAGCACGCTCCGCATCAAACTCTTCCGGCACCTGAATTTCCAGGACCTCTTCTTTCCACTCTGCGATCTGTCCCAGAAGCTTTTTGGAGAGATGTCCGGCTCCAAATTCCAGAAATTCATCTTCATTATCGCGCCGGTATATCTGATAAAGCTCTCTTCTTTTTCTATGTTCCGATGAATTGCTGAGATCATCATGGTACATTTTCGTCTTTGTCCGGTAGCCCTTCGTCTGAAGACTAAACCATAGTTCCCAGAAAGGAATGTCAGCCGCTTCCGCATATGCAGAAACAAGGTAGGTACATGGAGCACGGAGTGATATTTCGGCAATGATCCCGAATGTTCCGTCTTGTTCTGCCATTTTCCGGCGTTCCGGAAGTTCCGAAGAGATCAGCTCCCTGTAAAAATCCCGAAGCACTTCATCGGATCCGTCCGCCAGGTATTCCTTGATTTCTTTTACGAGGTAATCTTCCAGATCAACTAAGGTTGCATCCTTAATCTCACTTTTTGTTCCACAAAACGGATTCTTCTGTCTCTCCTCACTGGGCATGAATTTTACATGTAACAGTTCTATGATATCGTCCGTCGTAAACGGGATCGTATCATCCCATATCCTGTTCCATAATTTATATTCATCCACATCCCGGTACTCGTCCCTCTGCTTCAGGAATGCCAGAACATCCAGGATCCTTCCCCTGTGAGGAAAGTCCAGCTTTACCCCAGTCATGTCCTCGATCATCGCAGCGTAACTTCCAACCGGACATAATGTATCATCACTCATCAGGAAACACGGTGTCTCCGAATACGCTTCCTGCATGATCAAAATGCTGTTCATGGCAACGCCGAATTCATCCCATCCACGGTCCGGACAGATCAGTTGACATGTTTTCGTGTTATAACTGTCACCTTCCCGGACCCTCTTCTCGAACATGGAATAATTAAACCTTACGATTCCATCTTCATCTGCCTCCGGCTTTTTTAACACCGTGATCTCCCTGCCCCCGACCATTCGCTTTTCCGTCTGCCTGATCCCGAACACATCCAGAACCTTTTCTACATTCCTGTTGAACTCTTCCCGTTTCTCCTCCGGAATAGAAATGGTCCCGACAATCTTATATTTATCGTCTGCGTACATACTCGTTCCTTTCTGCTTGTCAGCGCTTCCCCTGCCTCCTGCTTTCACAGCCAGAATCCATCAGAGCTTTCAATTTGATCCTGCTTTTATTCTAACAGAGACAACAAAAAACTTCTTCAACCGTTGATTTAAAATGTATGAAAATTTTATGTTGCTGTTATCCTCTTTTGAACTCTCTGTCTTTATGTTTTTATTTTACGATAGCCAGTTCACGATTTTTGTACACTTGCAATCTTACGAATAGAAAAAGACCAGAGGACTTTCTTGTTCAAAAAGAAAGTTCTCTGGTCTGTTCATCTCCGGCAACTATGCCCTGAGTGGGGCGACCTTCATTTCTACTGGCTTGGAACACTCAAAGGAACTCAGGAAGATATCCTGTGTCAATGCCCTGAATGGGGCGACCTCCATTTCTACCGTCATATTCGTCCTTCTTGCAGCACTAACAGTATGTTGTGTCAATGCCCTGAATGGGGCGACCTCCATTTCTACTCGATATCATCAATGTGATCACAGACCGTCTTATTGTGTCAATGCCCTGAATGGGGCGACCTCCATTTCTACACACCGGAGCGGAAGATTTCGTGGAAGGTTCTTGGATGTGTCAATGCCCTGAATGGGGCGACCTCCATTTCTACTAAGCGAAATCAGAGTGTATCGTTATGCAAAACCGGGTGTCAATGCCCTGAATGGGGCGACCTCCATTTCTACGGAAACGGAACTGGCCGTGATTGAGAAAAATGAAATGTGTCAATGCCCTGAATGGGGCGACCTCCATTTCTACGAAGATCTTCAGAGTGAGCTTGAATATGTCATGGAGTGTGTCAATGCCCTGAATGGGGCGACCTCCATTTCTACACTTGCCTCTGGGAACCCGCATAAATAAAGGCTTTGCGGACCCGTTTTTGCAAGTATTTTCCAGAATATTCTGAAAAAGGTGTTTTTGAAGGTGATTTTTGGCATGTTCACAGTTTGTTCATATTTGTCGCAGAAACAAAGCTAATTTCTCGCTTTCAGCTGCCCCCATTATAACAGACTTCTTCAGGTTCCACAAGCAGATTATTTCCCATTATTGTGACCATTATTTGCGATCCCACCAGCCCCCAGCGGTGAGCTTCCGGACAGGAGTGCATGATCCGGGGATCTGGCTTCCTCTTAGCTCGCGGGTGACTGCGTTAGAAAATCGATGACACTTGTCTGAGCGCAGCGAGTTGTATCGTCGATTTTCTGCCCTTAGCAGTCTCCCGGGAGGTTAGAGGAACCATCCCCGCATCCCCGGCACTCCTGGCCGGAAACTCACCGCGTACTCTCGCCAACACCCCAAGCAAGCACATACACAAAAAACGCACGCCCTGCATACCGATCCTCCCTGCATGCAAAACGTGCGTTTTCTAATCCAATCTCTATTACTCGTTCTTCAGATCCTCTTTCAGCTTACTAAAGAACCCTTTCTTCTTCCCTTCCTCCGGCGCAATTCCCTTCATCGCGTCATCAAACCGCTTCAGAGCCTCCTTCTGCTCCTCATTCAGCTTCTCCGGGACCGTAACAACAAGCGTTACATAATGATCACCGCGGATATTCTTATTTCTCAGGGACGGAACACCCTTACCGCGGAGACGTACCTTCGTGTCGGTCTGAGTTCCCGGTTTTACCTCGTACTCAACCTCACCGTCAACGGTCTTGATCTTGATCGGACCGCCGAGAGCTGCCGTTGCGAAAGAAATCGGTACAGTCGAGAAGATGGAAGTCTCCTGACGCATGAATACCGGGCTTCTGGATACAGTAACCTCAACGAGAAGGTCTCCTCTCTCGCCGCCGTTCGTACCCGGCTCACCCTTCCCGGCGATACGGATACTCTGTCCGTTATCGATACCGGCCGGGATCTTAACCTGGATCTTCTTCTTGCTGGAGATATATCCGGTACCGTAGCAATCCGGGCATTTCTCCTTGACAACCTTACCGGTACCGCGGCAGTCCGGACATGTCTGGACATTCTGTACCTGGCCAAAGAACGACTGCTGTGTATAGACGATCTTACCCTTACCGTTACATTTCGGACAGGTGATCGGGGATGTACCAGGCTTTGCGCCGGTTCCGTGACACTTCGGACACTCATCCTTCAGGGTAAGCTCGATCTCCTTCTCACATCCGAAGATCGCCTCCTCAAACGTGATACGGACACCCGTTCTCAAGTTTGCTCCGCGCATCGGACCATTGCTGCTTCTTCCGTATGCGGAACGTCCACCAAAGAAATCTCCGAAGATATCTCCGAAAATGTCTCCCATATCGGCTCCGTTAAAGTCGAATCCGCCGTATCCGGCTCCGCCTGCACCTCCGTCGAAAGCCGCATGACCGAACTGGTCGTACTTCTTTCTCTTTTCCGGATCACTTAAGACACTGTATGCCTCGGAAGCTTCCTTGAACTTTGCCTCCGCCTCTTTGTCTCCCGGGTTTGCGTCCGGATGATATTTCTTTGCAAGAACTCGATATGCTTTCTTTAACGCCGCTTCGTCCGCATCTTTCGGCACGCCGAGGACTTCGTAATAATCTCTCTTGGTCTCTGCCATTGCTTTCTTTACCTTTCTTGTTAATGAACGGTACCACGTACCTTTTGCGGAATTCTGCCGCCGGAAGATCTGCCTTCACACGCCGTAACCAGATAACGCCAGAACCCATTCCAGACATCACGGTTTTATCTTCTGCCGTGATAAATTTTCTCCGGATCATTCGTCCGGAAACAAGGCAGCCGAAAGAACGCCCTTTTGCGGGCGTCCTTCCGGATCTGCTTTGCCTGACAGACTATTTTCAGTCTGTCAATTTATTTTTCGTCTTAGACCTCTTTGTAGTCTCCGTCAACGACATCATCGCCGTAGCCTGCCTGGCTTGCGCTCTGACCTGCCTGCGGACCAGCCTGACCCTGGGCACCTGCTGCGCCCTGAGCTGCCTGAGCCTGCTCATAAACCTTGGAGAATAACTTCTGGGCACTGTTCATGAGTTTCTCTTTCGCTGCCTTGATCTCATCGACCTGAGCATCTGTCATCTGATCTGCCGGAGCTTTTGCGATTGCTTCCTTGAGGGCATTTAAGTCAGCCTCAACAGCAGTCTTGTCGTTTGCATCGATCTTGTCGCCAACTTCCTCGAGAGCTTTCTCTGTCTGGAATACCATGGAGTCAGCTTCGTTTCTCGCATCAATCGCTTCTTTTCTCTTCTTATCCTCAGCCTCGTAAGCTGCAGCTTCCTTAACAGCCTTATCGATATCATCCTTGGACATGTTGGAACCGGATGTGATCGTGATGTGCTGCTCTTTGCCTGTTCCAAGATCCTTAGCGGATACATTTACGATACCGTTTGCATCGATATCGAATGTAACTTCGATCTGCGGAACACCTCTTCTTGCCGGAAGGATACCATCAAGACGGAACTGGCCAAGAGTCTTGTTGTCCTTTGCGAACTCACGCTCACCCTGTACAACGTGGATATCTACAGCTGTCTGGTTATCAGCGGCTGTGGAGAAGATCTGGCTCTTTCTTGTCGGGATGGTTGTATTTCTCTCAATCAGCTTTGTTGCTACGCCGCCCATGGTCTCGATTGCAAGGGAAAGCGGAGTAACATCGAGAAGAAGGATGTCGCCGGCACCAGCATCGCCTGCTAACTTACCACCCTGGATCGCTGCACCGATGGCTACGCACTCATCCGGGTTTAAGGACTTACTCGGCTCTTTGCCTGTTAACTGTTTTACCTTCTCCTGTGCGGAAAGCATACGTGTGGAACCACCTACAAGGAGAACCTTGGAAAGATCTGCTGCTGTTAAGCCGGCATCTCTTAATGCATTCTGTACTGGGATCGCTGTTCTCTCGATGAGGTCGCTTGTGAGCTCATCGAATTTTGCTCTTGTAAGGTTCATATCTAAGTGCTTCGGGCCATCAGCAGTTGCTGTGATGAACGGAAGGTTGATATTTGTTGTTGTTGCGGAAGAGAGTTCCTTCTTTGCTTTCTCAGCAGCTTCTTTTAATCTCTGAAGTGCCATCTTATCACCGGAAAGATCTACGCCCTCTGTCTTCTTGAACTCATCGATCATCCACTGTGTGACACGGTTATCGAAATCATCACCGCCGAGGTGTGTATCACCGTTCGTCGCAAGAACTTCAATAACGCCGTCACCGATCTCGATGATGGAAACATCGAATGTACCGCCGCCGAGGTCATATACCATAATCTTCTGCTCTTTCTCGTTGTCAAGGCCATAAGCAAGGGCTGCCGCTGTCGGCTCATTGATGATACGCTTTACATCAAGACCGGCGATCTTACCTGCATCCTTTGTTGCCTGACGCTGGGCATCGTTGAAGTAAGCCGGAACTGTGATAACAGCTTCTGTTACCTTCTCACCGAGGTAGCTTTCAGCATCTGCTTTTAACTTCTGAAGGATCATCGCGGAGATCTCCTGCGGTGTGTACTTCTTGCCGTCGATGTCTACCTTGTAGTCGGTACCCATATGTCTCTTAATGGAGGAGATGGTTCTGTCAGCGTTTGTAACTGCCTGACGCTTTGCCGGCTCACCGACAAGTCTTTCTCCTGTCTTTGTAAATGCAACGATAGACGGTGTTGTTCTGACACCTTCTGTATTAGCGATAACTGTTGGTTTACCGCCTTCCATAACTGCTACGCAGCTGTTTGTTGTACCTAAGTCAATACCAATGATCTTGCTCATGATTTTTTCCTCCTGTTATATTTGGAATTAAGTAAATTTCAATGTTAATTTTGATACCAGATCGATCCGCACTTACGTGCTCTCACGATCCTTAGTTCGCAACCTGTACCATGCTGTGACGGACGATCGACTCTTTGTAGGTGTAACCCTTCTGAAGCTCAGCTGCCACAACATTTTCGCCGAGATTCTCATCCTCCACATGCATCACTGCGTTGTGGAAATTCGGATCAAACGGTTTTCCGACGGCCTCGATCGGCTTTACGCCGAGATCATCGAGCGTCTTTACAAACTGCTTATATATCTTTTCCATTCCCTCTGCAAATGCGGTTCCTTTCGCATCCTCCGGGATTGTGTTAAGACCTCTTTCAAAGTTGTCGACGATCGGAAGGATCTTTTCGATCACGTCCTTCGCGCCGATCTCATACATCGCGGACTTTTCCTTGTCCGTTCTCTTGCGGTAATTATCAAATTCCGCCATCGATCTTCTGAGTTTGTCATTTAACTCATCAATCTTCTCGTCCTTCGGATCCTTTTTCTTTTCCGGAGCTTTTTCCTTCTTTCCGGCATCCTCGGACTTCTCAGTTTCTTTATCAGTCTCAGAGGCTTTCGCTTCTTTCTCTTCGGAAGCTTCCGTCTCCTGGTTCTCTTTTTCTAACTCTTTCTCTTCCACTGCTCTCTTCACCTTTCATTTTTAAATGTTTCGTTCAGCTGCGCGACAAGCGATCGCAAGGTTGTTACGACTTTCTCGTAATCCATCCGCTTTGGTCCTACAATACCGATCGTTCCTCGCATTCCATCGCCGAGCGCATAATTTGCGGTTACGATGCTGCAGTCTTTCATGCTCTGGACCGGAGTTTCATCTCCGATGTAGACCTGGATCTCATTGTCCGGGTCATCGGTCTTATTCTGCTGCTGTTCATCGATCAGCCCACGGAGAAGTTCCTTATGTTCTAACGTGCTGATCAGCTGACTCGCTTTCTCTGTATCGGAAAGCTCCGGATATTTGAAAATATTGGTTGCCCCGCTCGTATAGATCTGAAGATCCTCATCCTGGGAACGGATCACTTCGCTGACCTCATTCAGGACCAGATCCACCACTCTTCTGTGGCTTCCGGCCTGCTCCTTCATCTTCGCGATCACACCAAGATTGATCTCCTCGATCGTCAGACCGTTCAGATTGCTGTTCAGGAGAATATTCAGATTCAGGATCTCCTCATCACTGAGTTCCTCATCAACCGTAACAAAAGAGTTCCGGATAATATTTCCTTCCACAACAATTACCACGAGAAGCTTATGTTCCTCAACTCTGGAGAGTTGGATAAATTTAAGCTTCGTCTGGCTGTAACTCGGTCCGCTGATCAGAGTCGCATAATTTGTATTCTTTGCGAGAACCTTTGCAAGCTGCTTCAAAAGCAGTTCCACGCGGTCAACCCGCTGGATCATCAGTTCCTGCATGTGCTCGACCTGACTGTCCTTCTCTTTAATGATCTGGTCAACATAAAACCGGTAACCCTTATCGGAAGGAATCCTTCCGGCTGAAGTATGCGGCTGAAGAATGTAACCAAGCTCTTCCAGATCAGACATCTCATTTCGGATCGTAGCAGAGCTGAGCTTCAGATCCGAGTATTTGGAAATCGTTCTGGATCCGACCGGCTCACCGGTCTCCAGGTACGTCTGGATAATCGCTTTCAAAATTTTCTCTTTTCTCTCATCCAGTTCCAAACCTCTCACCTCTTCTCTCTGATTTGCTAGCACTCTCTTTTGAGGAGTGCTAACATCTACAGTTGCTACTATATTACTTCGCAAGTTTTTTGTCAAGGGCTTTTGATAATTTTCACATTTTTTTCACAAATATAGGAATAATTCCTGTTTTACCCAGAAACCTCCCGGAAACCCCATAATTTCCCGCGCACTTTACCGACAGTAATCTTCCCCAACCAAACTATTTCCTTATAAAATATCGATTCTTCACACTCACTCCCGCAACTCCCCAGCGGTGAGGCTCCGGGCAAAAGTGCTTTGATCCAGATATACACTTCCTCTTAATCCGCAGCTGACTGTGTTGAATACAAAATAGTACACGTCCGAGCGCAGGCAGCGAGTTATACCTCTTTCCTTCCTCCCGCCATCCCACAGCGGTGAGGCTCCGGGATGGCGTGCTTTGATCCGGGGATCTGGCTTCCTCTTAGCTCACGGGTGGCTGCGTTAGAAAATCGGCGACACTTGTCTGAGCGCAGCGAGTTGTATCCTTTTCCTTCCTCCCGCTACTCCCACAGCGGTGAGGCTCCGGGATGGCGTGCTTTAATCCGGAGATCTGGCTCCCTCTTAGCTCACGGGTGGCTGCGTTAGAAAATCGGCGACACCTGTCTGAGCGCAGCGAGTTGTATCCTTTTCCTTCCTCCCGCTACTCCCACAGCGGTGAGGCTCCGGGATGGCGTGCTTTAATCCGGGGATCTGGCTTCCTCTTAGCTCACGGGTGGCTGCGTTAGAAAATCGGCGACACCTGTCTGAGCGCAGCGAGTTGTGTCGTCGATTTTCTGCCCTTAGCAGCCGCCCGTGTGCTTAGAGGAACCATCCCCGCATCCCCTGCACGCTATCCCGGAGCCTCACCGCGTACCTCTCGCCAATCCCCTATAGAAAGCCACCCCCAGCTCTCCCCATGCCCCGAAAACTTGACAAATAAAAAAATCCGTGTATAATACATATTTGTTTCCAAATTGTTACATATTTGTTACATCGCAGCATATACTTTGTAACAGATATGAAACAAAAAAGAAAGGATATGTTATATGAAGAAAATCAGAATGACCATCAGTGTTTTAATAACCATCCTCGCGATGCTCCTAAACACCGTATGCGCCTTCGCAAGCACCTCGAAAAACTCTGGCCACCTCGACAGCATCGACGGAAATAAGATCTCCGGATGGGCGTGGAACTCCGCGGCCCCGGACACCCCTGTCTCCGTCACTGTCACCGTGGTCAACGCCCATACAGGCGACTCTCTCTTAGCAGAGACCGCCACCGCAGATATCGAACGCGATGACTTAAAGACAAGCGGCATCGGAAACGGCGCCCACGGCTTTGAGATCATGATCGACTGGTCCTCCATCCCGGACAACACCTACATGATCAAACTCAGCGTAAACGACCAGGCACTTCCGATCGCCTACCAGTACGATACCGAGACAGGCATCATCAAAAACGCGACTCTCGTCTCCTTAGGAACCTTCAAGACAACCGCCTACTGCCCATGCAGAAGCTGCTCCGAAGGATATGGACGCCTCACAAAAACAGGAACCCAGGCCACCGCGAGCCGCACCGTAGCCGTTGACCCGCGCGTCATCCCGCTCGGAAGCCATCTTCTCATCGACGGCGTCGAATATATCGCTGAGGACGTCGGCGGCGGCGTCAAAGGAAAACACATCGATATTTTTTACAACACACATTCGGAAACAAAAAATCACGGCGTGGAACGTTCTGAGGTCTATCTGATCCAGTCCTGATGCTCCGTTTTCTTACAAAAAGGTGATCTGCCATTGCGCAGGTCACCTTTTTTTACAGGAAAATCCGCGCTTCACAGGCTTTAGCGCTCTGCCTTTCCGATTTCATTTTTTCTATGTTCTCATATACACAAAAAGGGAATCTCCATGGAGCATCCAGTCTCTCACGGAAAATTCCCTTTTAAAATTCCATTTTATGTATTAAAATTTCTGCCGCTTTTTGCTAAACCGTATGTCCCTTGGCAACATAAAACGGCTGTGTATCCGTTCCCTTAAGCTCCTGTCCGACCTCGATCGTAACGTTCTTATCGGTAACAACGTAATCCAGGCGTCCGCCGGCCTTCACGACCGTATCCTGCATCAGGACACTGTTTCTGATCTTCGCGCCTTTCTCGATCTTGACGCCTCTGAAAAGAATACAGTTCTCAACATCTCCCTCGATCACACAGCCATCTGCAACGAGGTTATTTTTCGCCTTACATCCGGTAATGTATCTCGTCGGGTTGTCGTCACGGATCTTTGTGTAGACCGGACCGCCGGTAAACAGCGCTTCCAGATTCTCATCGTCAAGAAGCTTCATATTCTCGTCAAAATAGCTCTTCAATCCGCAGATTCTTGCGCAGTATCCTTCGTACTTGTACGCGCGGACATTGTATTTCTCCAGGCGCGGTGCAAGAATATCTCGCTCAAAGTAGGAATAGCCGCGGACAAACGCCGCATGGATCTTGTCGATCAGCGCTTCCCTTTCCATAATATAGATGTTCATGGAAAGATTCTGCTTTCCGCTCTCCTCAGAGTTCATGAAGATCCGTCTCACACGCCCATCCTCAAGCTTTAACGTATAATACATATCTCCGTGAGCGCCCGCATGGATCAGCTCCGCCGGGATCTCCTGCTCCGTATAGGCAACGGTCACATCCGCACCGCTCTCGATATGTGCCTTTAACATGGCATTGAAGTCGAAATCGACGGCGATGTTGGCGTCCGTCATGATCACATATTTTTCCTTCTTATTTTTAAGGAACGGCAGAATGCTCTCAAGAGCCTCGACACGACCACTGTAGACCTTCATGTTCTTCTCCGCATACGGCGGGAAGATGCTGAGACCTCCGTTCTTTCTGAGAAGATCCCACTCACGGCCGGATCCCAGATGGTCCATCAGGGAATGGTAATTCTCGCGGACCACGATGGAGATATTGCTGATCCCGCAGTTTGCGAGACTCGAAAGGAGGAAATCGATGATCCGGTAACGTCCCGCGAACGGGATGGATGCCATCAGGCGGTCGCCCGCAAGTTCCGGCACCAGATTGTCATAACTGTTCGGGAAAATAATACCGATCGCATTTGCATTGGAATTTACCATTGTTCTTCACCGTCCTCCACATTTTTATTGACCATGGCGTTCGGGCCGATCTTTGCGCCCTTTCCGATTGTGATCCCGGATCCGATCGTCGCGACACCGTGTCCCTCATCCTTCGGCATGGAACCGACGATCGCATTCTCACCGATCACAACGTTCTCGGCAACAATGCAGTGTTCCACAACGGCACCAGCCTTGATGACGGTTCCACCCATGACAACGGCATCCTCGACCTTTGCACCTTTTTCTACCTTAACACCGGAGAACAGGATCGAATGCTTTACATTTCCATCAATCCGGCAGCCGTCTGTGATCATACAGTTCTCAACGACCGCGTTGGAGCCGATCTTATGTCCGGTCATGCCGCTGTTCCGGCTGTAGATCTTCCAATTCTCATCAAAGAGGTTGATCCCGCTGTGCTCCGGATCCAGAACCTCCATATTGGCCTCCCAGAGGGAAGAGATCGTTCCGACATCCTTCCAGTATCCCTCAAAGTGGTAGGCGTACATTTTTCGTCCGTCCTTCAGAAGGTTCGGGATAATGTTGTTTCCGAAGTCGTTCTCGGAGTTCGGATCCGCCTCGTCCTCGATCAGGTACTTCTTTAAGATATCCCAGTTGAAGATGTAGATTCCCATCGAAGCCAAGTTGGACTTCGGGTTCTTCGGTTTCTCCTGAAACTCCGTGATCCGGTCATCATCGTCTGCGACCATCAGGCCGAAGCGGGATGCCTCATCCCACGGGACCTCCATAACGGCAACGCTGAACTCCGCTCCTTTCTCCTTGTGGAAGCGGAGGAAATCACTGTAATCCTGCTTACAGATCTGGTCACCTGATAAGATGATCACATACTGCGGATCGTAGCGCTCGATAAACGGAATGTTCTGATAGATCGCGTTTGCGGTTCCCTTATACCAGTCGGAGCCGGACGCTTTCTGGTACGGCGGCAGTACATGGACTCCCCCGTAGAGACGGTCAAGATCCCACGGCTGACCGTTTCCGATATACTCGTTCAACACCATCGGCTGGTACTGAGTCAGAATTCCAACGGTATCGATTCCTGAATTTACACAGTTCGAGAGCGGGAAGTCGATGATCCGATACTTTCCGCCGAAAGGAACTGCCGGTTTTGCAAGCTTCTGTGTCAGCGCGTAGAGTCTGGAGCCCTGTCCGCCGGCAAGGAGCATTGCGATCATTTCCTTAGCCATAAAAATATCCCCCTGTATTTCTGGATCGGTATTCTCCGTGCAGAATGTATAATATCGCATTCTCAAGGATTGTATAAATTATAGCACATTTTCGCCGTTTTTGATATCTTTTTATACATTTTTACCATACTTTTACTTTGCCTATATATTTCTGTATTACTTTATACTCATAAAGTCAAAATTTCCCATAAATCTAAAAAACGCAGCCTCCGCAGGAACTTCAGTCCTGCAGAAACTGCGCCATGATATAGTTGCTCACATCGAGCCCGTAATCAGTCAGTACAAAGCGGTCACCTTCAAAACGCGCGGCCTTTTCTTGCACGAATGTTTCCATCAGCCCCGGGTAGACTTCCTTTGCGGAGATCCCGAATCGTCTTTCAAATTCTGAAAGCGACACCCCGGCCGTCATCCGGAGCCCTACATAGAAGAATTCCTCTTCCATATCCTTCTTCGTCAGCTTTTCGATATCCGTAAACATTCCCGGCTTTTCTTCGAGGTACTGCTTCATATCCGGGTTCACAGTGAACCGGCAGCCGTCCAGATAGGAGGACGCCCCGAGTCCGAGTCCCAGATACGGAACTCCGGTCCAGTAGCCGATGTTGTGGCGGCACTCCCGCCCCGGCTTCGCATAATTGGAAATCTCATACCGTTCGTATCCGCAGTCCTTTAAAAAC
The DNA here is from genome assembly GCF_902143525.1 of Clostridium sp. Marseille-P7770. Classification (NCBI taxonomy): domain Bacteria; kingdom Bacillati; phylum Bacillota; class Clostridia; order Eubacteriales; family Clostridiaceae; genus Clostridium; species Clostridium sp. Marseille-P7770. Next base: position 26,372 of record NZ_CABFVC010000005.1, read on the forward strand.
CGCTTCGTCTCATGGTACATCTCCCGCTCGGAGTCCTCATCCGGAAGAAGTTTCCGCCCCTCTTCGCTCCCATATCGTTCACCGAACGGCGTTCCTTCCTCGATGATCAGGCTGTATGCGGAGATATGTTCCGGATCAAGATCCGTGACCCGCGAGAGCGTCTCCTTCCATGACTCACAGGTCTGTCCCGGAAGCGCCGACATGAGATCGATATTCAGGTTCGCAAACCCGCACTCGCGGGCCAGCGTAAAGCTCTCCAGAAATTCCGCCCAGGTGTGGATCCGCCCCAGAAGTTTTAACTCCCGGTCATTCGCCGACTGGAGACCGAAGCTCAGCCGGTTAATCCCAGCTTTCCAGTAATCCGTAAGTTTCTCCCGCGTCACCGTCCCGGGATTCGCCTCCATGGAGATCTCCGCGCCATCCGCGACATGAAACGCATGTCTGACATGTTCCATGATCTCCACGATCAGCCCAGAGTCCGGCACCGACGGGGTTCCGCCCCCGATAAAGATCGTCTCGACCGGGATCTCCCCGTATCGTTTTCCCATGACACCGATGTCTTCCATCAGCCGCTTTGCATACATTCTCTGCGTCTTGGCTCCTGACGGGAATGACAGGAAATCGCAGTAGGAACACTTTCTCACACAGAACGGCATGTGCAGATATAATTCCATGCCCCCGCTCATTTGAGCACCCCGCAGAGCATTTCGATCTCATCCTCAAACAGACAGTATCCCGGATCATGCGCTTTTACCGCCGCAAGGACATCTTCGATCTTCATCCACTTTACGGACTCCACTTCTTCCTTCTGAAGTTTCAGGTCTTCGATCTCCACCGGTTTCTCATAGACGAAGACATGGCTCTTTTCATGGTTTTTAAAGATCTGTCCGCCAAATTCGCCCTCATAGCGCCCGTCGTGGACTCCCACAAGCCGCAGCTCTTCCGGTTTCGCTGTGATCCCAAGCTCTTCCTTCAGCTCTCTCAGCGCCGATTCCAGGTAGTCCTGTCCCGCCGGGATATGTCCGGCGCTGGAGATGTCATAACAGCCTGCGAAGGAATCCTTTTCCCCGCTCCGCTTCTGTAAAAGCAGGTCATGTCCTCCGTCCGCGCGTTTTCTCACGACCCAGACATGGCTCGTCCGGTGCCAGTCTCCGTGAAGATGGACCAGAGTCCGCCAGCGCACCTGACCGGACGGTTCCCCGTCTTCACGGAGCAGATCGAGAAGCTCCAACGGCTTTCCATCGAGGACCGCCTCCTTTAAAAGATCATCCTGATAGCGGAGTTTTAAGGAGAAAAACGGCGCATCTTCATCGAGAAGATAATGGAAGATCCGGTCGCCCTCCCACAGGTTCAGGCGGTCGATCTGCGTTTTCGGGACCCACTCCAGCGTTCCCTCATTGCATTCCGCGAGCTCCCCCGCAAAGCCGTCCGCCGTGTAGAGGAAAATGTACTCCATCTCCTCATCGTCATCGTTGTATGCAAAAGTCAGGACGCCCCGGAGCCGGTAGTCTGTGAGCGTCAGACCGGTCTCCTCCTTCGTCTCCCTGAGGATACAGTCCTCCGGACTCTCCCCGCGTTCAAACTTTCCGCCGATGCCGATCCATTTGTCCTTATTGACGTCATGTTTCTTTTTGATCCGGTGGATCATCAGATATTTTTCATCTTTTTCGATATAACAAAGAGTTGTAAGTTTCATTGTGTACCTCACTCTGTTTTTTCAGGGTCTGTCTCCGTCAGGGAAACCGTTCTCCTTTCAGGAGATAAGTAACGGCAAAATCGGTCCGTTTCCATAGATTTGAAAAGAACCGCCGGTGACAGGCCCTGCAGTCAGGAATTCGATCTCCGGTCCGGATACAGGAAAAGTCCATTTCTTATACCGGAAATGGACTTTTGCGTTTTTCCCCTGCTGCGGCGCAGACAGGGAGTATTCTGGACTATATCCTTTTGTCTGTCAGACTGTATTTTTCCAGCTTTTTCCAGAATCCGGCAGAATCTATCCTGCCAATCGATCTCTGATTTTTAAAATCGCTGTTCTTCCCTCTGCCGTCTACTCTTCATCCAGCTTCAGGACGCTCATGAACGCCTTCTGCGGGATCTCCACATTTCCGACCTGGCGCATACGCTTCTTTCCTTCCTTCTGCTTCTCGAGAAGTTTCTTCTTTCGGGAAATATCGCCGCCGTAGCACTTCGCGAGGACATCCTTTCTCATCGCTCTGACGGTCTCACGCGCGATGATCTTTCCGCCGACGGCCGCCTGGATCGGGATCTCAAATAAGTGTTTCGGGATCTCATCCTTTAACTTCTCGCACATCTTTCTTCCGCGCTCGTAGGCGGAACCTTCGAAGACGATGAAGGAAAGGGCATCGACCGCCTCTTTGTTGATCAGGATATCGAGTTTGACAAGCTCGGACTTCTCGTATCCCTTTAACTCGTAGTCGAAGGACGCGTAACCGCGGGATCTGGATTTCAGCGCATCGAAGAAATCGTAGATGATCTCGTTTAACGGAAGCTCATATTTTAAGAGTGCACGCGTCTCTTCCATATATTCCATTCCGAGGTAAACGCCGCGGCGCTCCTGGCACAGCTGCATGATCGCACCGACAAATTCGGTCGTGACCATGATCTCTGCGGAGACGATCGGCTCTTCCATATAGTCGATCTCGGACGGATCCGGCATGTTGGACGGGTTCGTGAGGTCGATCACCTCTCCGTTCGTCTTGTGGATCCGGTATACAACGCCCGGAGCAGTTGTGACAAGGTCGAGGTTGTACTCGCGCTCTAAGCGCTCCTGGATGATCTCCAAGTGTAAAAGTCCAAGGAATCCGCAGCGGAATCCGAATCCAAGAGCGATGGATGTCTCCGGCTCAAAGAACAGGGACGCGTCATTTAACTGTAATTTTTCCAGGGCGTCACGAAGCTCCGGATATTTCGCTCCATCCGCCGGGTAGAGACCGCAGTAGACCATCGGAGTGACTTTCTTATATCCCGGAAGCGGTGCTGCACATGGATTTAAGCGGTTCGTCACCGTATCTCCGACACGGGTATCTTTTACGTTCTTGATGCTGGCGGTAATATAACCTACCATACCGGCGCGGAGCTCATCGCACGGGATAAACTGGCCTGCGCCAAAGTATCCGACCTCCACGACGTCGTAGGAAGCGCCCGTCGCCATCATCTGGATCGGGGTTCCTTTCTTAACGGTTCCCTCTTTCACACGGCAGAACACGATAACGCCGCGGTAGGAATCGTAGAGGGAGTCGAAGATCAGGGCCTGGAGAGGTGCCTCCGGATCTCCCTTCGGAGCTGGGATCTTGTGGACGATCGCCTCTAAAACATCTTCGATATTTAAGCCCATCTTTGCGGAGATCCTCGGCGCATCGTGAGCCTCAAGTCCGATCACGTCCTCGATCTCCTCCGCCACACGGTCCGGATCGGCGCTCGGAAGGTCGATCTTATTGATGACCGGGACAACGTCGAGGTCATGGTCAAGGGCGAGGTAGACGTTCGCAAGTGTCTGCGCCTCGATTCCCTGGGCCGCGTCAACGACAAGGATCGCGCCGTCACAGGCCGCAAGGCTTCGGGATACCTCATAGTTAAAGTCCACATGACCTGGGGTATCGATCAGGTTGAAGATATACTCTTCGCCGTCCTTCGCCTTATAGACAGTACGGACAGCCTGGGATTTGATCGTGATGCCGCGCTCGCGCTCGAGCTCCATATTGTCGAGAACCTGCGCCTGCATCTCACGGCTCGTTAAAAGACCGGTCTTCTCGATAATGCGGTCCGCCAGCGTGGATTTACCGTGATCGATGTGGGCAATGATACAGAAATTTCTGATTTTATCCTGGGAATAATGAACCATTCATGTTCCTCTCTTCTTTTTTACTTCTGCAGGGATCCGGCGCTCTGAGACAGCCGGTTTCCTGCACATCTTTCTTCGTAACTGTTCAGTCCCTCACAGTTACGAGCAAAAATCCATTCCAAATCGGCTTCGCCGATGGGATTTTTGCCTTCAAGCCTGTGTTTTGTTACGGTCAGCGCAGCAAGTGCGCAGACCTACTGAATAATTACCTTTCTTCTATATTTATCGCATTCATTTTCCCATCAGATTCCCTGAGCAGGCTGATGGGGGCAGAAATGGCAATTTATCATATTAAATATAGCATTATTTGCCTTCATGCGCAAGCAGTTCTGAACATGACCTCCCGCAGATTTTGCCGGTTTTTCCGGGAGCCATGGTCTCACTTTCAGGATTTATGATCCCGGGTCTTCCTTCGCAAATATTTACCTTGCAATTTTTCATTTTTACAGGTTTTGTTAAAGCAATTGACATTCCAACCGTTCTGATTTAGACTTTAATTAACATTCTTTACATGAACTTGACATTCATTTCATTGACTGGGATTTCTGCTCCCGGTCCCTCTTTTGTCACCCGTCCACCATTTTCCTGCTGCGATATCCGGACAGGATCCTGCATGACTCTCCATTTTGGATACATATCCGGTAACTACTGCAGCCTTTTGCGTCACGCCAAGGAGAACCCGCTATGAACCATACCCCTAAAAAACAAAAATCCATGGACATGACATCCGGTTCCATCACGAAACTTCTCATCATGTTCGCGGTTCCGCTTGTGATCGGAAATCTCTTTCAGCAGCTCTACAACACCGTAGACAGTCTCGTCGTCGGAAACTTCGTCGGCTCCCACGCCCTCGCCGCTGTTGGGTCCACAACAAGTATCATCAACATGATCGTCATGTTCTTCACAGGAACTTCCGTCGGCGCCGGCGTCGTGATCAGCCGCTACTACGGAGCGCACGATGATGAAAAACTCCACATCGCAGTCGAGACGACGATGGCGCTGACTTTCATCTGCGGAATTCTCCTGACCGGACTCGGCATCTGGGTCGCCCCGTATATGCTGGAATTCATGTCCACACCGGAGGATGTCCTTCCGTCTGCGTCTGTGTACCTTGAAATCTATTTTTCCGGCGTGTTCGGTCTTCTTGTATACAATATGGGAAGTGCGATCCTGCGCGCGGTGGGCGATACGAAGCGTCCCCTCTACTTCCTCTGTCTCTCCAGCGTCATGAACATCGCGCTCGACCTCCTCTTTGTGGTCGGCTTCGGAATGGCGATCGAGGGCGTTGCCTACGCGACGATCATCTCCCAGTTCATCTCCGCTGCCCTGGTACTCATCGTCCTCTCCCGCAGCACGGAAAGTTACAGACTTACCTGGCGTGATCTGCGGATCGACAAAGGAATCTTCAAGCAGATCCTCAGGATCGGACTTCCGACCGGATTCCAGCAGTCGCTGACCTCATTCTCAAACGTGTATGTCCAGTCCTACATCAACACCTTCGGTTCGAGCTGTATGGCCGGATGGAGCAGTTATTCGAAGATCGACCAGTTCGTCTTTCTTCCGATGCAGAGTATCGGTCAGGCTTCCACGACCTTCATGAGTCAGAACCTCGGTGCCGGAAACCTTCCGAGGGCCAAAAAAGGAACCGGTGTCGCGATGCGCCTCGCTCTCATTATCACGTTCGCAAGCGCCGCCGTCCTCTTCCTGTTCGCCCCGAGCCTTGTCGCGATCTTTAACCAGGAGCCGGATGTGGTCCGCTACGGAACCATGTTTCTCCGGATGAACGTCTTCATGCTCGCGTTCTGCTGCCCGAACCAGGTTGTCGCAGGAGCCATGCGAGGAGCCGGTGATTCCAGGACTCCGATGCTGATCATGCTGTTCTCCTTTGTCCTGTTCCGCCAGATCTATCTCTATATTGCAACCTCGATCTGCAACACAGCCGCAGTTGTCGGCTTCGGTTATCCGATCGGATGGATCGTGGCATCCATTCTCGTCGAGCTTTATTATATGTCCGGAAAGTGGGAAAAGAAGATCAGTATGTAAGGAAATCCCAGCAGTCACCTGGCCTTCGGATTTTTTAATCTCCCTGTCCATGATCCAACACAAGATCCAGGATATCTGCAAGCGGCTCCATCGCCGCCTTCGCCTCCGCGTATGTGTTTGTCTGCGCGCCCACCTCGATCAGGGCGGAGCGCGCCCGGACATGCTCATTATAGCGGAGGCCTTTTAAATAGATCTTTCTCATCAGTCCCGGATATTTTCCATCCGCCAGAAGCTGCATCTGGAAGCTGAATGCCAGGTTCGCTCTGAGATTCGGATTCGGAAGATATTCGATCGGTCCGTCCGGGCTCATGGACGTCCCATTGAAAAACATGAGTTTTGCCGTCTCGCTCCCGCCGAGTTCCGTCACAAGTCTCGTCCCATCCGCAACGCCGTCCCTGTGGATATCTAAAACCACTTCGATGGACGGATATTTCTGTAAAAGTCCCGTGATCCCATCAAGTGCATAGGTATACGCCGCACTCCGGTCCAGCTTTCCGTCCCGGTAATCGTAAACACTCTCATCATGAAACACGTTGTAACCGCGTTCCCGCAAAAGGATCGCCAGCTCCTCCCCCAGATGGATCACATCCGCCTCGGGATTTTCCGGATAATCCGCGTAAGTCTCCTGGGAGTGGGTGTGGTAGATCAGGATCTGCGGACTGTCCGCATTCTTTTCGATGGAAAGATCGGTGGACAGAAATGTTTCTGCCTGCATCAGATCACGGCTCGCCGTCGTAGTCGGATGGACATTATAGAATTTTTTCATCAGATAGTCGTAATCATTCAGTTTTTCTAATATAATGCCGGAATTTCCGGTGTTGAAAATTCCGGATGCCAGGAGATTGTCATCCGATGCAGCTCTTTCCTCATGAAGCTGCCCGCTTTCGGTTTGTTCTGACAGACTGCTTTCATCTAGTCCTCCGTTCATCCCCTCTTTTATTCCCTCGTTCGCATTTCCGCCTTCCTGTATTGTTTGCCCGCTTTCGTCCCCGTTTTCCTGTATCATTTTCCCGCTTCCGTCCCTGTATTCTTCCTCTCCAGCCTCCCTGCCTGCGATCCATTCCGCCCGCATCGCCTCGTTCTCATTTTCGATCCCGAAGATTTCTTCATACTCCGCATTCAGCCCGCTGTTTTCATTTTTCCGACTTTCCCGGAAAAACGATACGCCTTCATCTTCTTTCCACGCAGGAAGAAATCCCCGCACAATATCGTCAGCGATCTGTACCGCATGATCCTCATAAAATTTACCCAGCGAAACCGAAAAAACTTTTCTCCCCAGATATAAAACTGCCGCACATACCGCCGCAATCCCGATCCACAGCCCGGCATACCGGAGGACTTCCAGTAAATTCCCGAACATCTGCACGACAAACCGGCGGTCCGCCTGAAGCATCCGCTTAAAATAGTACCATCTCCGCCTCATCCTTACCGCCCGGCCCGCCGTTTCCTTACAGTTTATGTGCAAAAGCGGTGATTCAGTACCTTTACGCCCGATCGCCGGATACCAATCAAGTCTGCTTCTTTTTTCGAGTACATCACGCTATCGCTGCTGAAGAAATCGCATTTTCCTCACTGGATTTTTCTTATCTCATTTCGGATAAATTTCGCACACACTTTCCATCAGCTCCTGTAACGGAATCATTTTTCGTAACTGTTCATTACATGCCTACAGAAAGTTCCCCTGGAGTTTCCCTTCGGATGCATAGCAGATTTATTATGTTCAGCGCAGCAAGTGCACAGATCTGCTGAACAGTTACCCTTTTTCATTTATTGTAAAACAGCGCCCCATGGATCGCCTCCGATATCGTATAGCTCAGAAAATCCACCCGCTCATCAATATCGTGCGGAGTCACATACATGGGACCAAGATCCGGCTTTAAAAGTTCCTTGACGAGTTCAAAAGCCTCCTCAACCTGGAGCATTTCCGGTATCATCCGCTTTTCCTCTCTTCTCCGGGGCTCTTCCTTCGTCCATTTTCCACCGTTTTTTCGCGTTTCCTTATCTTCCTCTGTTTCTTCGGTCTTGATTGCTTCTTTCTTCGTTTTTTCTTTCTTTGTTCCTTTCTCCTCATCACCGGATCCGCATTCCACCCGCTCTCTCAGCATCTCCGTCATCGCCCCGACCGTGTCGTACACGATCGCCGCCGCCCCGACAACCATCGGAATCCCGATCGCAAAAACCGGGATCCCCAGCGTCTCCTCCGTCAGCCCGCTCCGGTGATTTCCGACCCCGGATCCCGGTCGGATCCCCGTATCGGCAAGCTGCACCGTGACTCCGAGTCTCCCCGCACTCCTGGCCGCCAGCGCATCCACAACGATAACAGCATCCGGCTCTGTCTCCCGCACGATCCCCTTTACGATCTCCGCCGTCTCCATCCCCGTCTGCGCCATGACTCCCGGTGTGATCCCACTCAGGATCGGATATCCATGCTTCCAGCAAAAATCCGTCCCGTACTCCATCGCCAGATGCCGCGTCGCCTGGAGATGCTCCAGCACCTTCGGTCCCAGCGCATCCGGCGTCGCCTCCGGATTTCCAAGCCCCACGACCAGCGTCCTCACCGGTCGCTCCATCCGCTCCGCCTCAAGCCCATGATCCACAAACATCCCCCGCAAAAGCCCCGATAACTCCTCCGAGACCTCCCTGTGGTAATCCTCATCCTTCTTCGCAAGCGACGGCGCATCCAGCGTCAGATACACACCGACCGGCTTTCCGAGCGCCTCTTCCCCTCTCTCATCACACACCAAGACCTCCGTCACCCGGATCCCTGCGTCCGCCGCTTCCCACTCCCGTATCCGAACCCCCGCGATCTCACTCCCGCTCTCCCAGACCCGCTCCCGCTCCTCGATCGCCAGATCCGTCCGCACCACAAAATCAACATCCGCCTGCCTCATAGCATCTTCTCCTTCCTACCCACGAAAAGTAACCATTCTCAGTTATAGTGCCCGCGCACTATAACTCGATTTTGCCGATTCTTCGCATTCCAAATCGGCAAAATCCGCGGTCTCCACTGTATCATACGGAATTTTCAGTCCTGAAAATTCCTATCAAAGAAAAGTAACCAGACTCTCTTATTTTTCTCTCGAAAAAAGCAATTTATGTATTGACATCCTGGGAAATATTCGCTAGAATGTAATAGTATGTTTACATTGAACTGTCCGTGTCCAGGCTTTGATGCAAAACAAACAGAGATAATTTTTAAAATAATATGGAGGTGTACAGATTGGCTAACATCAAATCTGCAAAGAAAAGAATCGTAGTAGCAGAGACAAGAGCTGCTAGAAACAAAGCAATCAGATCCAAAGTGAAAACTTTCGTTAAGAAGGTAGAAGCTGCAATTACTGCTGGCGACAAGGCTGCTGCACAGGCTGCACTTCTTGCTGCTACAAGCGAGATCGACAAGGCTACTTCCAAGGGCGTATATCACAAGAATACCGCTTCCAGAAAAGTATCCCGTTTGGCTAAAGCTGTAAGCGCAATGGCTTAATTATCATCGAACTGGATTATTACGCATAAATAAAAAAGAACCGCTGATTCCGAGGGTGTGTCGGAACCGGCGGTTCTTTTTTTTATCCTCTCCCTACTCCCGCCACTGCACAGCGCAGGTATGGCTTCAGACTCAGGCGCCTGATTCCAGGGGCTTTGGCTTCCTCTTGGCTCGCGGGAAAATGCGTTGAAGAGCAGGGGACACTTGTCTGAGCACAGCGAGTTGTGTCCCCTGCTCCCCGCCCTTAGCATTTTCCCGCAAGCCTAGAGGAACCGCCCCAGGAATCCACTCGCGCCTGTGGCTGAAGCCATACCTGCGCGTCCCCTCGCCAAGCCAACACACAGCGCCGGTCTGCCTTCAGACTCAGACGCCTGATTCCAGGGGCTTTGGCTTCCTCTTGGCTCGCGGGAAAATGCGTTGGAGAACAGAGGGCACTTGTCTGAGCGCAGCGAGTTGTGTCCCCTGCTCTCCGCCCTTAGCATTTTTTCGCAAGCCTAGAGGAACCGCCCCCGGAATCCACTCGCGCCTGAGTCTGAAGGCAGGCCGGCGCGTACCTTTCGCCAAGTTTCTAAAGCTAACTCTCCGCCATACCTACCGATACTTCCTAGCGATCAACAACTCTACCGCCAACCGATCCGACAACCTCCCCGTCTTCACCGCTTCCTCCGATTCCACACAAAACTCTACATACGAAAGGATCTGCTCCCGCGAAAACGCCCTCGCCTGCGCAATCAGCTTCCCCGCCACAAACGGCGGCACCTTCACCTTCGAAGCGATCTCCCCCTTCTGGGCGCCCTTCCCCGCAAGCTCCTTCACCTGCAGAAGCTGGTTAAACTGCTTCGCGATCAGAAACATGATCCTCATCGGCGGCTCCTTCAAAGTCAGAAGATCCTCATAGAGATCCATTGCCTTCCTCGTATTCCCCGCGACGATCGCCGTCACCATCTCAAAGATCCGGTTCGTGACATGAACCGTCCCGACCGCCTCGACGTCCTCCTTCGTGATCACCTCGCGCCCCATCGTGTAGCAGATCAGCTTCTCCAGCTCCATCCGGATATTCTCCATATCATCCCCGGTCCGCTCCATAAAATACTCCATGACCTGGCGAGTGATCTTCTTCCCGTCCTTTGCGAGGATCCCCGCCGCCCAGCGCATGAGCTGATCCGCATCCTGCTTCTTTAACTCCGCCGCATATCCATTGTCCTTGACCTTCTTATAAAGCTTGTTCCTCTTATCGACCTCGCTCTCCACAAAGACCATGCAGGTCGATTCCGGGATCTCCGCGATATAATTCACAAGCTCCTCCGGCGCACTGTTCTTGAAAAATCCGCTGCCGTCGACCATCACAAGCCGCCGCTCAGCAAAAAAAGGCATGGTGTCCGCGAGACTTATGATCTCCTTCACGTCCGGCCCCTTGCCCTCAAAATAGTTGTAATTCATCGTGTCATCCCCGGCAATCGCCTCCCGGAGACGCTTTTTATAACTGTTCACAAGAAACGGTTCATCCCCAAACAGCAGATAGACCCGCTTAAATGTTTTCTCTTTGATATCCTGGTTTAATGTCTGCATAACCGCCTCCGTGAACTGTACATTTGATCATTTTCTGCCATCCATTCTATCAGAGATGCCACTGCCGGTCAAGCTGCGCTGTTCTCAATGCTTTCTCAGCACATACCCCAGCCTGTCCACATCGAAATTGATCACCTGCTCCGCCGGAAAATCAAGTTCCTTTAACAGCGCCATCGAATCCTCAAAATGTCCGATCTCATAGCAGATATGGCTGTCCGTCCCCATGAGCACCATGGTGTGATACTTTTTGCATGCCTCCAGGACCTTCCTGATATTTTTCGGTCCGTTGATCCGTGTCGAAAGCGGATTTAACGACCCGTTGTTGAGCTCGATGGCCGTATGGTTTTCCGCAGCTGCAGCCGCAACCTCATCCGGATCGATCGGATACCGGTCATCATCCGGATGACCGATGACCGTCACATTCGGATTCTCGGCAGCGCCCACGAGCGCCGCCGTATTCTTCACGATCCCAAGATTTGCGATACACGGCGTATGAAGACTTGCAATGATGTAATCCATCTTTGAGAGGATCGGCTCCTCCACATCGATTGAGCCGTGTTCATCAAAAATATTCGCCTCGATCCCGTTCACCAGGCGGACCCCGTCCACCGCCTTCGGGATCACCTTAAAATTCTGGAAATAGATGAGCGGTGCCGTTCCCGGCATCATCCGCGCGTGCTCACTCGTTCCGAGGACCTTCAGTCCCATCTTTTTCGCCTCTTCCAGGTTCTCCTTCAGCGTACTGTACGCATGTCCGCTGGCCAGCGTGTGCGTGTGCAGATCCATCAGTGCTCTCAGTTCCATATCAGCCTGCCTTCTTTCTTAAATAGATCGTCTCGCCCTCGTTGTAGAGCTGTCCCTGTCCGGTGTAGACGTTATAGACCGCATCCGTTGTCCGGACCGCGTAGTGGATCTCACGGCCGTTGTACTGTCGGTTCACGATATCCCCGCGGATCCCGTTTCCGTCACGGCTGATCTCGAACTCCTCCGGGCGCACCGGACAGAGTCCCTTGACGAGAAATTCCTTCGCCGCCGGTTCTGTCTCGAAGACAACGTCCTGGTTCTCCACCTTGAACATGTTTCCGAGCCACTTTCCCTTCACGAGATTGCATTTGCTGACAAACGTCGCCGCAAATTCCGTCTGCGGATTGCAGTAAACCTGCTCCGGCGTGTCAAGCTGCTCGATCTTTCCGCTCTTCATGATCAGGATCCGGTCCGCCATGGCGAGCGCCTCACTCTGATCGTGCGTCACATAGATGATCGTTGCCCCCGTGAGCTTGTGAATGTTCTGGATCTCCCGGCGCATGCTGATCTTTAACTCCGCGTCAAGAGCGCTGAGCGGCTCATCCATCAGAAGGATCGACGGCTTCGCGACAATGGCGCGCGCCAGGGAGACACGCTGTTTCTGTCCACCTGAGAGCTCCCCCGGATACCGCTTTTCCATCGCGGAAAGTCCCACCGCCTCGATCGCCTGGTCCACGGCCTTCCGTTTTTCGTCCTCCGTCATGGTACAGCGCTTACTGTTTAACGGAAACTCCACATGCTCCCGCACGGTCATGTGCGGCCAGAGAGCAAACGACTGGAATACCATTCCGAGATTTCTCTTCTCCACAGGAACATTTTCATTCTGGGAAGAAAAGATCTCCCCGTCCTTCAGGATGCTCCCCTCGGTCGGCGCCTCAAATCCGCCGATGATCCGGAGAAGTGTTGTCTTTCCGCATCCGGACGGCCCCAGGATCGCCAGAAATTCTCCGTCACGGATCTCCAGGGAAATATCATCTAATGCTGTGAAATTTCCGAATTTTTTAGTAATATGATCAATTTTAAGGCTCATTTTATTCTCATCTCTCCTCGTTCTTGTTTCCTTACGCTCCCTGTCCGACCGCATGGTCTCCGACTTCTTCCGCGCTGCCCTCCTGTACCTTTGGGCGCTTTGCGTCCTCCTCATCCTTCTTCTTTACGAGAGCCACCAGGCTGTACACAAAGAATACGATGAACACGATCACTGCGGACATTGCCGCGGACAGACTGTAATCTCCGCCCTGCTGCAGGTTGAAGATCGTAAGACCGATCGTCTTTGTCCCGGCACTCGCGAGCATGGACGACAGCGTCAGCTCCGTCAGCGATGAGACAAAGATCAGGAAGGAACTCGAGAGGATCTGCTTCGCCATGACCGGGATCATGATCTTTCTCCAGATCGTCACTTTTCCGGCTCCGAACACTCTTCCCGCCTCCTCGAGCGCCGGTTCCACGGAGAGCATCGCCGTCGTACTTCCCTTGATCTGTAAGACCACGTATCTTGTCGCGTAGGCGATCATCAGGATCTTCACGGTTCCGTAGACACCGGGAACAATGGTCCAGTGGAAGATCATGGCGAGTGCCAGGACGATCCCCGGAAGCGCATATGTCAGTGAGGCCGCAGACTCAAACATCATGGCCGCCTTCGAGTGTTTCCGCACCTTGAGGTACGCAGTCGCCGTACCTGCGATGATACAGATGATACAGGTGACAATGGCAAGCAGGATGCTGTTGAACACTGCCTGACGGACTCCTGCATTCGTAAATACGAACTGGAAGTTCTTGAGCGACAGGTTCTCCGGGCGGAATTTCGTGCCGTAATTCTTTAAAAAAGCGCTCATGATCATGGAGATCACAGGAACCACCGTAAATCCTGCCAGGACTCCGAGGCTTCCCCACTCGAGGATCCGTCTCCACTTCGTCGGAAGCTCATAGCGGACGGAAGTATCCTCCTTCACGCTCTCCAGGTTTGAATTCTTCCGGATCAGCTTTCCCTGGATCAGGGTGCCGCCGATCGCAATGAACGAGAGGATCACGGAGAGGGATGCCGCTTTATGAAAGGAATCCGGACCGAAGCTGATCGCTTTCTCATAAATGTAAGTGCTGAGCACCGGATTTCCGGAGGAGATCCCTAAGAATGCCGGGATACTGAAATTGTCGATGGATGCAAGAAACGCCAGCATGCCGCCGCCCGCGATCGCCGGCATCGCCTGGACCATGGTGATCTTCCGGATCGTCTGAAAAGGCGTATAGCCGGAAGTCCGCCCTGCCCACTCCATGTCGCGCGGGATTTTTCTGAGCATTCCCACTACCAGAAGATAGACGACCGGGATGTTGCAGATCCCCATCACAAGGATGATCCCCGGAAGCGTGTAGATATCGATGACCGGAAGTCCGATATTTTTCAATGTCGTGTTCACAAACCCGCGTTTCAGGAGCAGACTGCTCCAGGACAAGGTGATGATGTAGGAAGGGATGATGTACGGGGCAAGGACGAGGAGCTCCAGGAGCTTTTTCCTCTTCACATTCGTGTAGGCGTTTAAGAATGCGAAGAAACTTCCCGCCGCCACCGCGATCGCCGTCGAAGATACCGATATGATCAGCGTGTTCCGGATCGCTTTTGCCGTCCTCTCCTCATGCAGCATGTCCACATAGTTTTGCAGACCAAAGCCTCCGTCGGTCGTCAGACTCATCCGAAGGAGGCTTAAAATCGGCATAATAAATATGAAGCATACTGCGAGGAAAAAGAGGATCCGGCCTGCAATTGTTTTAATATTACTGGATTTCATGATTTTTCCTCTTATTGTGTACAAATAACGGTTCTTCCATGTCATTCTGATGGACCGGATGAGCAGACTTGCCGAGCCATTATTTTTTCTGCTTATTCAAACATCTTGGAGAATGCTTCCTTGTCGGAATCTCTTGTCTCGACCAGAGTCGGAAGATCATAAGTCAGGTTTGTGATCTCATCCGCGCTCTTTAAGCCCTCCGGAGCCGCAACTCCTTTTCTGATCGGGGTGTAACCGATCTCGGCTGTCGCTTTCTGGCCGTCCTCGGAGAGGATAAAGTCTACAAAGGACTCCGCTGCAGCCTCATTCTTTGTTCCGGCAACGATACCGATCGGCTCTGTGACACAGAGGGAACCTTCGGACGGGTATACGAATTCGATCGGAGCTCCGTCATTTTTGGAGCGGATCGCCATGTAGTCTACGAGAAGACCGAGACCATTCTCTCCTGCAACAACTGCCTTCTGGACAGCTCCGTTGCCCTTGTCGACCTTCACGCCGTTGTCCTTTAAGCCCTGATAGAACTCCCAGCCAAGACCTTCTGTTCTCGTGATGACTCCGAGGTTATATGCAGCTGCTCCGGAATACAGCGGGCTCGGCATGATCAGCTCGTCCTTGTACTCGGCCTTTGTGAGGTCCGCTAAAGACTCTGGAATGTTGGAGACCACATCGGTATTGACCGCGATACCGGTGCTGATGATCTTTGTTCCTGTGTAGGTGTGATCCGCGTCATAGAAGCTCGGATCGATCTCGGAGAGTTCCGGGGACTCATAGCTCATCAGGATGTCTTTCGCCTTTAAGGACTCGAACGTCGCCGCATCGGATACGAGAAGGACATCTGCGAGAACGGAACCGGCCTCTTTCTCTGCGAGGACCTTGCTGACAACTTCCTCAGTTCCGCTTCTGAAGATCTCAACCTTTACATCCGGGCAGGATTTATTGTACTCTTCCACCAGCGCCTGGATGTCTGCCTCCGGCTGGGAGGTGTAGACGGTCAGGGTTCCTGATGCGTCCTTCTTCTCTGCTGCCGTTGTCGCTGCCGCTGTTGTCTGTGCAGCCGTTGTCTCCGCCGGTTTACTGTTGGAACTGCAGCCTGTAAGTGCCAGGATAGCCGCTGTTGTTAAAAGTACGTTTAATTTCTTCATTTCTTTTCTCCTTCAGTGTTTGTATATATTGAATGTTTTCTGTAAGCGCTTCGTAACAATCTCCCTCTTCATAGCCCTCGATGACCATCGGAAAGCCATATGCCAGAAGTCTCGGGTAGATCTCCTCAAAATCAAAATCACCGTCCGGGATCGGCGTGTGAAGTTTTGTGCCTTTCTTGTTTGTCAGATGAACCTTTGAGACGCGTCCCATGATACGAATATTCTCGAAAAATTCCTCCTCCGTCAGGCTGTGTGCCAGATCGATCGTATAGGTCAGCTTTCCTCTCAAATCCCTCACGATCCCGAACATGCCGTCCGGCGTCGTCGCCATCTCTTTCGGAATGTGTTCCATGATCTCCATGGAGATATCCACGCCCCGCTCCTTCGCGTATCCGTAAAATTCCCGAATGCTTTCGTAGGCCCGGTCTCTGGCCGCCTCGTCCTCTTTTAATGTGTATCTCGGCGGATGGACCGTCACCTCGTCAGCTCCAAGCTCCACAGCCAGATCCACCGATGACTTGATCTCCTCCACGGATGCCCTCCGGACCGCATCGTTTAATGCCGCGTAGTTGAGATCCCAGCTCTTTGCGTGGACTACGATGTTCAGGCCCAGCTCTTTTTTCAGCCTGCGGATCGTTTCCAGATCCAGCTTTTTCGTCTCCGCATGCTGCGCCCACAATTCGATCCCATCAAAGCCATTCTCTGCCGCTGTCCTCATGAGCGTCTCTGCATCGGCGTCCCACATGAGCGTCGATGAAAAATAAAATCCTTTCATTCTGTTTCTTTCCTCCAGACAAACAGAATTATAGAAACAGGATGTAAAATTCAAAAGGACTACTTTGTAAAATTTCGGTAAGCGAAAACCAAAATCTTTTTTGCGGATGTAAAGTCCTGTCATTTTGTGTCAAGGAACGTCATGATTTCGATATAAGTTACGAATTACCTTTTAAACTCGGTCTCATCCCTGAAATGACAAGAAGACAGTGAGCTTTTTTCAAGTTAAATACATCCATGATCCATCATACGGTCAATCGGACATACGTGACTTATGTAATTTCTTTTCGTATAAGCCGCACCTTGGTTCCTCTTCACATGGATTCCCTGCAGCGTCTTTGCTCCCGCCGTGGCCGGCTTATCATTTCTCCCGGATCATCGTCCGCACCCGGATCTTCTTTCCATCCGTCCGGATCATGACGGCGCCGGATTTTCCGGTCTCGAGGATCTCAGAACTGGCTTCTTTCAGTCGTTCCTTCACTTCCGGTGCCGGATGGCCGTAGCGGTTCTTTCTTCCATAGGAGAGCACTGTGATCGACGGGGACAGGGTTTCTATAAACCTTTCCCCTGAGGATGTCGCAGAACCATGGTGGCCGGCTTTTAAGACCGTCACAGGAGTCAGGATCCCGGAATCCAGAAGTATTTCCTCCCCGCTTTCTTCCATATCTCCCGTGAGAAGCAGCGAAAACCGGTCAAACGTCAGGCGAAATACCAGGGATTCCTCATTCCGGTCTGCGAATTCCGTCTCCCCGTCCGGGGACAGGCATTCCAGCTTCATTCCTTTTCCCGGAAAATCTTTCCATATATCGCCGCGTTCGGCATAAAACACAGGAATCCCCTGCTTTTTTGCCAGCTCCGCCATCGTCCCGTAGATCTCATCTGTTCCTGCTTCCGGCATCATAAGACCGCCCACCGTGATCCCCGATTCCAGGTGTTCTAAAAGATACCGGATCCCGTTGATGTGGTCCTGGTCTCCATGGGTCATGACGGCAAGATCCAAGTGCGCCACACCCTGACTCTTGAGATACGGGACCAGCGTCTTCTCCCCGACCGTCTTCTGCTGGCTGCTGCCGCAGTCCACAAGGACTGCTTTGTCGGATGAACGCAGAACGATCCCGTCGCCCTGCCCGACGTCGAGGAATGTGACGGAAAGACCTGCGGGGCGGGATGGGAGAAGGAAACAGAATGCGGCGAGCCAGCAGACAGTAAGACCGAACAGGCGCTTCCTTTTATCGAACTGCATTCTGCATTTTCTCTGATGTTCCAATTGTCTGACTGATTTACAGACTCTCTTTCTGATCATGTTTTTTTCTGAATTTTCTGTTTTTTGTCCGTCCGCCATTTCTACATCTTTTTTTCCAGTCTTTCCTCTGTCTTTTTCTCCTCTTTCCCAACCGTTTTCTGCCATCATTTTCCCAAATTTTTCCCAGGTTTTCTCTCCCCGCTCATAGATAACCGCTCCCAGGATCAGACATCCGTAATAACAACCGATCTTCCACACCTCTGGCTGCCCAAAAACGAGCTCCGCCCCCGGAAGCTTTCCGGTGCTGCTGCAGACGAATTCATAAAAACGCAAAATATAATGTGCGCCTCCGAGCATGGCGCTCCCCACCGATATTGATAAAAAGGACAGACCAAGTCCAAGAAATCCCGATATGACCGCATACGTCATCAGCGGGATCACGATAAGATTTAAGAACACCCCGTAGAGCGGGATTCCAAAAGAATGCCAGAGAATGACGGGTGCCGTCACCATCTGGAGTGAAAGACTTGTAAAAAAGGCGGACGCCGCCGCAGAAGACCGTTCCCCCGCAAAAATCTTTTCCCCGCGAACCGAAAACAATCGTCCCGGGTAGACTAACGATGTCACAGCGAGAAAAGAGAGCTGAAATGAGGCCTGCGTCAAAAGAAAAGGATGAGCGAGCAGGAGTCCCACAGCCGGAATGCACATCGCCGTCGGAAGATCGTAGGTCCTCCCAACAGCCGCCGCCAGAAAGGAGAGCAGCGCCATCGAGACCGCCCGTACCACAGAGGCACCGGAGCCCACCATCATCCCGTAGACGCAGAGAAAGCTGCCTGCACCCACTCCCGCAAACCAGAATCCTGCCCCGCCTTTCCGGAATATTTTCCAGATTCCGAGTCCGACGATGGAGACATGAAGTCCGCTGATCGCCAGAAGGTGGGAAATCCCGTTTTTCCGGTAAAGTTCATAGACGGCACTGTCCAGATCCTCTTTCTCCCCGAACAGGACCGCCGACAGGATCCCGGCATCCTCCGGGAGTGCGATCGTCTTTAAGCGTTCCGAAAGAGATCGGCGGATCCGGTACAGGCGATCGGCGATGATCCGTGTTTTTCCTCCGGTCACCGCATATCCGTCCGCGTAGACGATCCCGGAGATCCCCCGGGACCTGCAGTACAGACGGTAATCGAACCCGCCCGGATTTCTCGCCGGATCCGCAGCCTTTCCCTCTCCAAAGACACGGATCCTTTTTCCTGCAGAAAGTAACTCTGAATTCCATCCCACACTTTCACTTTCATTTGTTCCTGCTTCCACGATCTCAAGGTAACATAAAACTCTCCGGAATCTCCCCACCAGTCCGCCGTTTTCCTCTTCCGAGGTACAGTCCCCGAGAACAACCTCCAGCGTCCCGTCCTTCTCCTTCACCGACCGGACGGTCCCGTTTAAAACCACTCCATCCTCCTGTTCCTCCAGAAAAAATCCCTCTTCCCGCAAAAATGCCGCCTGTTCCGCCTCCATCCTGAGACTCCCCACAGCCAGTCCCGCCATAAAAAGAAGGACTGGCAGCCTGTATTTGCTCTTCCGGCGCGCAAATGCGCACACCAAAAAGAGCAGCCAGACTGCCAGTCCAAAAATGATCTGCTCTGCCGGGATCCACAGGTTCAGTGCCTCTCCAAGTACCAATCCCCCTGTCACACACAGCAAAGGTCTTTTAATCGTTTTTTCCTCCTGCGATATAATCGTAGTTTCGTTCAAACACCGTGCTCAACGGGATCTGGTCCCGGAACACATCGTCCTGGGACCCGTTGATCCGGATCTGCACACGGCTCACCGTGGAAAGTTCCGCGAGGGAATCCACGATGGAATAGATCGGAATGTATGCCGCCACATCCAGACTGCTGTTCAGGAATGCCGCATCAAAGTTGATCGAGCAGACGGAATCGTTGACGGACACATTCAAAAGCTTTACATCCGACGGGATCGTCGCGTAATGGCCGAGCTCCTGCGGTCCCTCGATCAGCTGCTCCACGATCAGACGTTCCAGAGAAGTATTGCTGTTTTGCATGACTTCCCGTTTTTCTTCCACCAGCTGATCCCCTGTCTCGTTGGCAAAATACAGCGTCAGCTCGGTCCGCTCGAAGGAGTTGACATCCCGGATACTGTCCACGAAATCTGACGCCGACAACATCCCGACCGGGTTTCCGGCTGCATCCGTGATTGGCTGCTCTGCACAGTAGATACTCAGATACTCGATCCCCGGGATCTGGGTCAGCGTCTTTGTGAGAGCCGCCCGGCACAGGATCTCCTGCACGGAATTCATCAGCGCATAATTGGCATCCGCGTACAGGTACAGAACATTTCCTTCGATCCGGTAGGTGATCTTTTCGATCCGCTCCGGCAGCGCTCTCTGACAATCGAGATCCGCCGGAACATTTCCCATCTTATCGAGCAGCTCCCGCACCAGCGCGTCTGTATCCGCCGTTTCCGTCCGGTACTCACTCCCGACAAGCTGGATCCCGGATGCGTTTAAATAGTAGATCGTATAGGCATTTCCGCTCTGCTCCACAGCTTTTTCCCCTGTACAGCCGCTCAAAGCAAACAGAAGTGCGAAGAGGAGAAAAAATGCCCGAATCTTCAACAATTTCTTCATTTTTCCCTCCTACGGAATATAGATGAGCGGGATCCGCACCATGAAGGTGCTTCCCTCTCCCTCGACGCTGTCCACCCGGATCGCGCCGTGATGCATCAGGACCACGCTTCTCGTGATCGCGAGTCCGAGGCCGGTACCTCCGGTCTCCCGGGACCGCGCCTTGTCCACGCGGTAAAAACGCTCAAAAACTCTTTCCTTAAATTCCGCAGGGATCCCGATCCCGGAATCTGCCACTTTCAGATAGAAGAACTTATGGTCAGCATCCAGCGTTACCCGGACCCAGCCATCTTCTTTGTTATACTTGACCGCATTCTCCACAAGATTGTTTATCGCCAGTGAGAACTTCACCTCATCGATATCCGCCGTGACATCGCGCTTACTCTCAAAGATCAGCTCAATGTTCCTTTTTCTGGCGATCGGGCGCAGGCGCTTTAAGACCATCTCGATCAGTCCGTTGATCTGGACCTGCGTGCAGGAAAGCTCCGAGGATGCCTTGTCCATCCGCACAAGAGTCAGAAGATCATCGATGATCTTGCTCTCCCGGTCGATTTCGTCCGAAATATCATGCATAAATTCCTGGTAAAGCTCCTTCGGCGCGTCCTCCATTCCCATCAGGGAATCCGCCAGGACACGGATCGACGTGATCGGGGTCTTGAGCTCATGGGAGACATTGGAAACAAATTCCTGCCTCGACTGATCCACAGCCTTTAGCTTCTCCAGCGTCTTATTGATCGTCCCGGAGATCTGCTTCGTCTCCCGGTATGCTTCCTCGTTGACATCCTCATCCAGATTTCCGTCACCCGCGCGCCGGATCGACGCGATCAGCGTTCCGAACGGCTTCATGATCAGGTGAACTGACAGGATTGTCACGATCAGTACGATGACGAAGATCATCATCTCGTACAGGGATGCCTTATCTTTCAGGCTCTCCTCCAGGCTGTACATGCTCTCCGTGGACGCGGTAACGATCATCACTCCGGCTGTCTTTCCCGTCGTGATCGTTCCCGTCTCCTGCTCAAATTCCGGGATCGGGATTGCCAGGACGAAGTAATGCTTCAGACTGTCGTACCGGCTCGTGTTCTCTCCCTGGAAGCACCGGATCACCTCGTCCGAGATCAGCGTCTTTCCGTCAGAGATCGCGAACGTATCCTCAACGATCTTAAAGCCGGAATTTACGATCAGGATCCGCCCGCTGAAGATATCCGACAGGAGCGATAATTCTGTGTCGATGGCCGCATTATCCAGCGCGGAGTTTGTGAGGTATCCGCTTCTCGACATCTTATTGCTCAGGATCTGACACTGGTTCTGGACATCGATGATCCTGCGCTCCACCTGCTCCTGCCGCGAGGAACTGGCGAGGATCCGGCTCTCCACGAGGAGCGGGATCATGCAGAATAAAACAGTCAGGATGATCAGAGGAAGTTTGACGCTCGGCGTATGTTTCCGGTAGATCTCCCGGATCCGTTCCCTAATTTTTCTCATGTTCCTCTTCCATCTTTCTTGTTGCCGTCAGCGCAAGGCTGCCCGGTCCGATATGGCAGGCAATGCTCAGGGAAAGCGGTGCCAGATAGATATCTGCGTCCGGGAAGCGCTCTTCCATTTCCTTCTTAAACTCCAGAGCCGCCTCCTCGTTGTCCGAATGGGCGATCGCAAGGTGGCAGTCTTTGCACTCACTGTCATGAAGTCTCTCATCCAGCTCTTTCTGGATCGCATTCATCATCAGTGTCTTCGCCTGCTTCATCGTGCGGGCCTTTGCAAAGGAATCCAGCTTTTCTCCCAGGATGATCAGGACCGGCTTGATCCTTAAAAGTGTGCCGAGAGCCGCGGCCGCCGGTGTGATGCGTCCGCCTTTTTTCAGGTATTTCAGGGTGTCCACCGTGACAAAGATCACGGAATCAGCCGCTGTCTCCTCCAGGCGCTTTTTGATCTGTGCGCCGTCCATTCCCATATCTGCCAGCATCATCGCGTCCTTCACGGACTGATACTGGGTCACGGAGATCCGGTGATTATCAACGACAAATACCTTTCCCTCGTACTCGTCCTCTCCCGCCAGCATCATTGCAGTCGCGCAGGATCCGGAAAGTCCGGCGGACATCGGGATGTGGACGATCTGATCATACTCTTTTAACAGTTCATCCCACAGTTTCATGATGGAGTCCGGTGTCGGCTGTGAGGTCGAGATATCGGAATTGTCCTTCAGCCTCTGATAAAACTGCTCCTGGGTCAGTGTAATATCCTCATAATACGTTTCTCCATCTATCATAAACGGCATCGGCAGGACCGTGATCCCCATCTCTTTTGCCTGTGCCTGGGTGATCCCGCTGTTGCTGTCTGTAACAACTGCGATCTTCATACAAAATTTCCCCTTTCTGTTTCTCTTCGTCCGTTACTGTATCATACGGATTTTTCCATTCAGAAAATTCCTATCTTTGAAAAGTAACCCTGTCCCGCTGCGTTTTTTCTTTTCTTCCACGCAGACAGACCTTCTTCTTATTTTAACCGATTTCCTATATAAATGGAAGTCCAAAACTACCCAAACTGTGGACGAATATTCAAAAATATGATATGCTGAGCAGTAAGCGAGTGAAAAACATGCTTGCATGTTTGGCACGAGCGGCGAAGCCGATTACGGCAGCTGCGCAGCAGCGCTTAGCACGAAGTGCGAGCCGTAATATGTTTGAGCAGTAAGTGAGTGAAAAACATGCTTGCATGTTTGGCACTTTATTTTAAATTCTGGAGGGAAAGGTTATGCCTTATTGTCCGAAATGTGATATGGAATTTGTTGAGGGGATCAAGGTCTGCAGCGACTGCGGCGGTCCTCTCGTGGAATCAAAAGAAGTCGCTGACGCGATGAAACAGAAAGAAAAAGAAGAACAGCTTGCCGTCATGGCGCAGGAGATGGATCCGTTCTCCGGTGAGATGGCCAAAGCAGAAGACGCGGATCCCGACGAAATCTCTTCCGCCAAAAAGAAGCCGGCTGACGAGATCGTCCATGCCTACGTCGATAAAGGGCAGCGCTACGAGGACATGAGCTCCTCCGCATCCGCATTTTTCCTGGTCGGCGGGGTTCTCGCCGTGGGAGCCGCGCTCTGCCTTCTCGGCGTCTTCCATCTCCCGATGGAGGGATTCCAGAAATACATCTTTGAGGGGGCACTTGTCATTCTCGCCGTCGCCAGCCTTGTCGTCGCCGTCTCCTCAAGGAAACGCGCCGCCGAGTTAAAAGTGGAAGCCGACGACGAAAAACGGGAGACTCAGGAGATCATCGACTGGTTCTTAAAGAATTATTCCGCAAAAGAACTCGATGAGCAGCTCTTGATGGAAGATCCGGATCTTTCCGGTGAAGAGCTGAGTCTCAAGCGCTTCGAGCTGATCCAGGATTTCCTGATCACCGGCCGCGATATTCCGGACCAGGCCTACGCAGATTCGCTGTGTGAGATGCTGTACGCGAAGCTGTATGATGAGTAATTTTCCATTAGACAAAAAGGACTGTCTGGCTGATAATTTTTCAGTCAGACAGTTCTTTTATTTGTTACTTTTCATGGTAGGAATTTTCTGAACTGAAAATTCCATATGATACAGTTCTGGCCGCGGATTTCCTACCTGTCTTTTTCACCATTTTCGGATATGACTCGTCACACGCTCTGCTCTACTCAAATTTCACGATTTCCTTCTTTAACCTCATCATGATCTTCTTCTCGAGCCGCGAAATATAGGACTGCGAGATTCCCATGAGATCCGCCACCTCCTTCTGGGTCATCTCCGCCCCGTCCTGGCGCTTTAGGCCGTAGCGCAGCTCCACGATCTTCCGCTCTCTCGGACTCAGCCGGCTCACCGCATTTTTGAGGAGATCCTTTTCCACCTCGTCCTCCATATCCTTGTAGATCACATCCTCATCGGTGCCAAGGATATCCGATAAGAGCAGCTCATTTCCATCCCAGTCCACGTTTAACGGCTCATCGATGGAGACCTCCAGCTTCATCTTGCTGGTTCTCCTGAGATACATGAGGATCTCATTCTCGATACATCTGGACGCGTAAGTCGCCAGCTTGATATTCTTCGTCGGATTGAACGTATTGATCGCCTTGATGAGACCGATCGTCCCGATAGAGATCAGGTCTTCGACCCCGACGCTCGTGTTCTCAAATTTCTTTGCTATGTAAACGACCAGACGTAGATTATGTTCGATCAGCTCTGATTTTGCCTCTTTTTCCTCCTCCGTTCCAAACTTATTTAACGCCTCCGTCTCCTCCTTCAAGGACAGCGGTGCCGGGAGGATATCCGCGCCTCCGATGTAATGGATCTCCCCGCGCTCCGGCCGGATCATTGTCCGGAATCCCATCACTTTTTTTAACCGAAACCGGTTTGGCATAGAAATTCTCATGATCATACTCATTTTCTCCCTTTCATAACTTATCAGTGAAAAGACTTTCCGGCAGGATCATCGTAAAATCTTTTCTGAAAAACAGCGGTTCCTTCGAGACAGCCACGACCGGCCTGTCAATCCGGACACTCCTGTTTTCTCCGTCCATGATCTCCATCCGGTCGAACAGGATCCCCGGAAGCATTCCGCTTTTTGTCCCTACCGCCCGGTACGGGATCATCAGGACGCCTGCCGGCTCGCTCCCAAACTCTTTCGCATCTGCCGCTGCGATAATGCTGACCGGCTTTCCCGTCACAGGTTCCACGAGACGGTTCCCGGAATCCTCCATCGCGGTAAACTCCTTCGATCTTCCGTTCAGGAAAAGTCGGACCTGATACCTCATTTTTCCGATCACCGGCCGCTTCACGAGCGCCTCCGCAAAGAAGCGGACTCCCGCACAGAAAAATCCCATAAACAGAAGACTTTTCCACCCGGTGAGAAAGCAGCGCTCCCGCAAGACCGCAAGACCGCTCTGCAGGATCCCCGCTGACAAGACCAGCAGCCCAAGCTCCTTTCCCCTTTGAAAGAACGCTTTTTTCCATCCGGACACTCTTTTTAGGGGAAGCGCAGCCGTTATAATCAAAAAACCGTTTATCAGAACTTTTCCGCTTTCCCAGAAAATCCAGGCCGCCAGGCTTCTTCCCGTAATCCGTGCTGCGATTCCTGACAGCTCAAGGCAGGAAACTGCGGTCCCGCAAAGTCCGCCTGCAATTCCCGCCGCCAAAAGCCGGAAAACAGAAATCTTCTTTCTCCCGAGCACCGCCGCCAGCCACAGGATCAAGACATCCCGGTACGCCTCTTCCAGAAAAAAGAGATCGGCGTACCATTCATATTCCACCGGGATTCCCCCTTTCCGCATTCCGGACCGTCAAAGACCGCCCATACTGCGTCAGACAGGATTTTCAGTTCCGATCATCCGTCCCCGAAATCCTGATATCGTTTTCCAACAGTATACCTGTCTTCCTCTCCGGAATTTGTCAAAGCGGGGACGCGAACCCTGGAAACTCATCGAGTTCTTCCAACAGGTTCTTCCCTGTTTTTTCGTAAAAATTGGAAATTTTCGCTGATATTTGCAGGATCTGTGAAAACAGAAGAAAAAAAGAATGCGGATCCAGACATTTTCCTGTCGGGATCCGCGATGAATTTTTATGGAAGTGATGTATAAAATCTCAGGCATGCTGTGCCTTTTAGCTTCATAGAAAGTTCCATCGGAATTTTCTATGAAACCAAAAAGACCCGGGAAGATTTCTCTCCCTGGGTCCTCATATGTTCATCCTTACTGTTTTTAAGCAGCTTGTCCGTTCTCAGGATCTTATCTGCGGTTCTTTAAGAAATCCGGGATGTTGATCTGAGTCTCGCCGCGCTGTGCCGGACGGTAAACCGGTGCGTTTCCGGTCGGAATATTGTACTTCGGAGCAGACTCTGTTGTAGCTGCTGCCTCAGACGGAACTTTTACGGTCGGAGCAGTTCTCTGGATCGGAGCCTGCTGAGCCGGAACTTTTGTCTTATAGTTTGTAAAGTCCTTCATTGCGCGCTCAACCGGTGTGTTTGCGCCGTGAGCATCAAGACCTGTCGCGATAACAGTGATCGTTACCTCGTCCTCTGCGTTCTCATCGTACATTGCGCCGAAGATGATGTTTGCATCATCACCTGCGAGCTCCTGAACATAACCGGCAGCCTCGTTTGCCTCGATCAAGCTGATATCACCGGAAATGTTGATGATCACGTGGGAAGCGCCCTCGATCGTTGTCTCAAGAAGCGGGCTGGATACAGCCTGTTTTACAGCCTCGAGTGCCTTCTCGTCGCCCTTCGCCTTGCCGATACCGATATGTGCGATGCCCTTGTCTGTCATTACAGTCTGAACATCTGCGAAGTCAAGATTGATAAGACCCGGAACGTTGATCAGATCTGTGATTCCCTGTACAGCCTGAAGAAGGACCTCATCGGCTTTCTTTAATGCATCCGGCATGGTTGTCCGTCTGTCAACGATCTCAAGGAGACGGTCGTTCGGGATTACGATCAGAGTGTCAACTGCGTTCTTTAAGTTCTCGATTCCCTTTAACGCGTTGTTCATTCTCTGTCTTGCTTCAAAACGGAACGGCTTTGTTACAACGCCGACTGTCAGAATTCCCATATCTTTCGCGATCTGAGCGATCACCGGAGCTGCACCGGTACCGGTTCCGCCGCCCATACCACAGGTAACGAATACCATATCGGCTCCCTTTAATGCCTGGGAGATCTCCTCCTGGCTCTCCTCGGCTGCCTTCTCACCGATCTCCGGTTTTGCACCGGCGCCAAGTCCTTTTGTGAGCTTCTCACCGATCTGCATAGCAGTCGGAGCTTTACAGAACTGAAGCGCCTGTTTATCTGTGTTGATACCGATAAACTCAACGCCCATAATATTTTCTTCTACCATGCGGTTTACCGCGTTATTTCCGGCGCCACCGACACCGATCACAAGAATTCTTGCGGCATTCTCTGCCTCGTTTATCTTAATCTCTAACAAGAATGTCTCCTCCTTTAATATCTATCAATCTATTATATCTTCATTAGCATGGCATAAAAATCCCAAGTTAATCTAACATATATCATATTTGATTTTTTGAAAAATATCAACCTTTAATTTATGGTTTTTTGATGGTTTTTTTTAGTTTTTCTTCACGAAACGGTATGTCGGGCTGGAATTCGTCTCATCGTAAGTATCCAGATACAAAGTACCGGAGAGACCGGAAAGTTCCGGCATGATATCATGAAGTTCCGCGATCTTTCCGTCGAGGCTGTCAGAGTTCCCGAGTTCCACCGTAATATCTCCCATCACAAGCTCCGCCTCTTTGTAGCTGCTGTAATTGATCCTGTCCACCTGGATGCCGCTGACGTTTAGTACCTGCGTCAGATTTAAGATCTCTCCGAAGATATCCTGATCCGCCACAGGAAGCGGCTGGTGCAGGACGATATGTCCGAACTCCAGTCCGGTGATCACCGGAACTCCCGGAAGCTGTTCAGAAGAACTCTCAACGATGATCCCGTCCTTATCAAAGTACATATAGCTGCTCATATAGGAAACGCAGCCCACAACGCTCTTCTCGAAAACAACGACCTCCACCTTCGTGGGACTCTTGAAATTGATCTTGTATTCCTCGATGAACGGAATGGACTTATGTTCCTTAAACCGGTTCTGATAGTAGCAGAACGCAGAATTTCTCGACCATTTCCCGTCAAACAAAAGCGACTCGATCTGTTCCTTTGTATATTGTTTGTTGCCGCTCACTTCCACATCCTTGATGCGGACCGAAAAGATGAGGACGAGAAGAATGATGAGAATTCCCAGAATCACCCCGAGAATGATCCCCTTCTTTCTTCCGCCTCTCCTATGATACATTCCAAAACCGCTGCTGCTCCTTCTCCCGAAATGGATCCCGAAGCCGCGCCTTCCAAAACCAAGTCCTCTTCTTCTAAATAACATTCCTCTCACCCGTTATCTGCCTGATCGCAGCCTGCTGTACCGGGAAGTATTTCCGGTACACAGCCGCCGCATGATCTCTTTTTCTTAAAGAATATTCTCTTCAATGTCCGCTCCCAGTATTCTGAGATCTCTTCCGATATCTTCATATCCGCGCTTTAAGTGTCCCCGGTCCGAGACCACGCTGAGTCCGTCTGCCGACAGAGCTGCGACGAGAAGCGCTGCTCCGCCGCGAAGATCCGGTGTCTCGACAACTCCGGGAAGAAGCGGATATCTTCCTTTTATTATGGCTGTATCTCCGTGAACCGATACATCGGCTCCAAAAGACGCAAGACGCACCGCCGCCTCGAATCTCGCCTCGTATACGGTCTCCCGGATCTGGCTCTCCCCGGTTCCCGACGCCTCCGCCGCGAGAAAGACCGACTGCAGATCCGTCGGAAATCCCGGATACGGTCCGGTATCGATCGTGATCCCGGCCGGGCGCCGTTCCATCACCATGCGGATCCTCGCCTTCGGACCGGCTGCCCCGAAGATCCGGAGTCCGGCCCCCATTTTCCGAAGTGCCTTTAACGGTTCCACCAGGACGACCGGCTCCACTCCGGTGATCTCGATCTCGCCGCCGGATGCCGCTGCCGCCACCAGGTATGTCCCGGCGCAGATCCTGTCTCCCGCTGTCACATGGTTTGTCGGAAAGAGCTTTTCCACTCCAGTCACCGTGATGGTCCCGGTCCGCTCCCCGCTGATCTTCGCTCCCATGGACCGCAAAAATCCGCAGAGTTCCGCGATCTCCGGCTCCCGCGCACAGTTGAGGAGTTTCGTCGTACCGGACGCCAGCACAGCAGCCATCACCGCATTCTCCGTCGCCCCGACACTCGGATATGGAAAACGGAATGTTGTTCCGCAAAACGTTTCCGCCTTTGCAATCAGCATTCCGCCATCATCAAGTATCTCTGCTCCCATTGCCCGGAGCACATCCAGATGAAAATCGATCGGACGTTTTCCGATCACGCAGCCGCCCGGATACCAGGTCGTCACCTCCCCGCCTCTGGAAAGCAGCGGTCCTAAGAGCAGACTGGAAGACCTCATCTTCCCCACTGTCTCCTTCGGGATCACTGTCCCCGAAAGCCCTGAGGCATCGATCATAAGAACATCATCCTCAAAGATCACCCGGCATCCCAGGTCTCTGATGATCTCCGCCATGAGGAACACGTCCGAGATTCTCGGAACATTCCAGATCTCGGTGCATCCTTCCGTGAGGAGACTCGCCGCCATCATCGGCAGTACTGCATTTTTTGAACCCTGGATCTTTATTTTTCCACGCAGAGGCCTGAGCCCCTGAACTTTATATACCTGCAAACCGATTCCCCCGCATATGCCGCTATAAAACAGTATATGCGGAAAAATATTTTTTGTTCCTGTTCTGCGCCTTACATTTTCAGGACGCTTACGCCTGTTCCAGCCGGATCCGGTTGGACACGCTCAGGACCATTCCCATTTCCACCATCAAAAAAAGGACCGACGTACCTCCGTAACTGATAAACGGAAGTGTGATACCTGTGTTCGGGATCACGTTGGTAACAACGGCGATGTTTAAGACAACCTGGATCGCGATATGCGCCAGGACGCCTGTCACCAGCATCGCACCGAACAGATCCGGCGCGTTTCCCGCAATGACAAGGAAACGGTACAGCATGAAGAGGAACATGAAGATCACGGCGATCGCGCCGAAAAGTCCCAGCTCCTCACAGATCACTGCAAAGATCATATCATTCTGCGGCTCCGGAAGGAAACTTAATTTCTGGATACTCTGTCCGAGCCCCTTTCCGAGAAGTCCGCCGGAACCGATCGCATAAAGTCCCTGTAAGACCTGATATCCGCCGGACTTCGGGTATGCCTCCGGATTTTTCCATACCAGGATTCTGCTCAGCTGGTAGGAGTGAAGGATTCCCGCTTTCTCCATGGCGATGGCCACAGGGGGGGCGAATGCGATCACGACGATCAGCACCACCACGACCAATATAAACGGCCATTTTCTCTTGCATGCGACAAACATCATCACAAAAGCGATCCCGCAGATGATGATACCGGAACTCAGGTTGTTCAGCATGACAAAGAGTGCCAGCGGTCCGAGCAGCACCGCAAGCATTCCCCACACGCGCCATTCATTGATCCGTTTTCCAAGTCTCGTGATGACAACCGCAAGAAACAGGATCATCACGATCTTTACGAGCTCTGCAGGCTGGAAACGCAGAGATCTTGTTCCCAGCCATCTTTTTTTACCGTTTACTGCGATTCCCAGCGGAGTAAAGGTTACGAGGAATTCGCAGATGTAGGATACGACCACTGCCGGAACGGCAAACTTCGCAAAAAAGTGGTAGTCGATCTTTGAGATGATGAGCATCATGATGAATCCCACAACGGCGATTCCTCCCTGACGTATCATATAGTAGGTGGACGGCTGCCCGCTCACCTGCGCATTGTACGCACTGGAGCTGTAGATCATGATCAGTCCGAATGCCGTCAGGAAGATGATGACCACAAGAAGGTCATAATCATAGAAGCGGCGGGCTTTCTTTTTCCGTCTTTCCTCTTCCTGTTCGGGCTCTCCCCGCATCTGCATCTGCTGTCTGCGGAGCATCTCCTGCCTCTCCTGCATTTCCTGGCGCTGCTGCATCAGAAGCTGTTCCCGGCGCTGTCCTTCCTGCTGGCGTTTCGCCCGTTCTCTTTCGATCTGCTGGCGCTCCACCTGCTTTCCGGACATCTGCTGGCGCTGCATTTGCTGACGTTTTGCCTGCTGGCGCTGTACCGCCTGTCTCTGTGCCTGTGCCCTGCCGCCGGCTTTTCGAACCTTTTTTCGAGCCACGCTAAGCCTCCATTACAGGGCGTTGACGCATTCCTTAAAGATCCGTCCACGCTCCTCAAAGTTCTTGAACATTCCCCAGCTGGCGCATGCCGGGGAGAGCAGCACATAATCGCCTGCATTTGCGTAGGAAGCACATACCTGAACAGCTTCCTGCATATCTTCCGCGTACATGATATCGGTGATACCATGTTTCTTCGCGCACTCAGCGATCTTATCTCTCGTCTGACCGATGAGAACGAGATAGCGGACTTTTCCGTCAAAACTCTCGATCCACTCGTCGTACTCGGAATGCTTATCATATCCGCCCGCGATCAGAAGTGTCGGTCCCGGCATCGCCTTGATAGCCTGGATCGCTGCATCCGGGTTTGTTCCCTTGGAGTCGTTATAATAAGTAACGCCGAAACGTTCTCTCACATACTCAATCCTGTGCTCGACTGCCTTGAATTCCTTGCACGCCTCGCGGATCATATCCATCGGGACACCTAAACGGATCGCGATCGCAACAGCTGTCATCACATTCTCATGGTTATGTCTTCCGATGATATTTAATTCGTTGACGTCAAGGACTTTCTCGCTCTTTCCGTCATGACGATAGATGATGAGATCGCCGTCCATGAAGATGCCCTCGTCGAGCTTCTCCTTGCTGCTGAAGTAGAGGACCTTGCACTTTAAGGTCTTTCCGAACTCTCTGAGGACCGGATCCTCGTAGTTTAATACGCAGGTATCTTCCTCTGTCTGATTTCTTGTAATTCCTTCCTTTACCTGAATATAGCATTCCATCGTCTTATGGCGGTCCAGGTGGTCCGGAGTGATGTTTGTGATCGCGGACACGTTCGGATGGAAGTCCATGATCGTCTCGAGCTGGAAGCTGGAAACCTCAGCGACTGTCACGGACTCATCGGTTGTCTCGAGTGCGTGGGCAGTATACGGATCTCCGATATTTCCTACTACGAATACGCTCTTATAAAACTTCTTCATGATCTCTCCGGTGAGCGCTGTCGTCGTTGTCTTTCCGTTTGTGCCTGTGATCGCGGCAAGTTTTCCCTTTGAGCAGTGGTAAGCGAGCTCGATCTCACTCCAGATCGGGATCTTCGCCTCATCGATCACCGCAACGAACGGTGCCTCGAGCGGGATGCCCGGGCTGATCACGCATAACTCTACCCCTGCAAGATCTGTCTTTTTCAGTTCTCCGAGAACGATGGTCACTTTCGCGCCTTCGTCAAATTTTGCTTTCAGTTTTTCTTCGGAAAGTTTCTCATTTCCATCATAAAGGACCACTTCGCCGCCCTGGGCAAGCAGAAGTTTTGCTGCGGAAATACCGCTGATCCCTGTTCCTGCAACTAATACTTTCTGTGACATGGTTTCTCCTCCTATATGTTTATAATCCCAGATAGGCAACCAGACAAAGGATTGCCGTAATGATCGAGAATACTGCGACAACTCTCGTCTCTGACCATCCGCAAAGCTCAAAGTGATGGTGGATCGGAGCCATCTTGAAGATCCTCTTTCCGCCGGTCTTTTTAAAGTATGTGACCTGGATGATCACGGAAAGGACCTCCACCAGGTAGATCAGACCGACAAGTGCGATAAAGATCGGCATCTGCATCATGAACGCGCTGGATGCCACGAAACCGCCGAGAGCCAGGGAACCTGTATCTCCCATAAAGACCTTCGCCGGATATACGTTGAACAGTAAAAATCCCAACAGACTTCCGACTACCGCACCGGTGATCGGGCTGATCCCGCTGTCCTCGCCGATCGCGACCACTGTAAAGAAGGTCGCTACGAGGATCGTCACGCTCGTGCAGAGTCCGTCGAGTCCATCCGTAAAGTTTACGCCGTTGTCTGTACCGAGAACGATAAAGAATACCGCCGGGACAAACAGCCAGCCGAGATTCAGATAATATCCGTTCTCAAATCCGCCGGTGAACGGGATCAGCATTCCTGTTCCCACATCCCCGGAGGTCATCAGATAATAGGTGAAGATCCCGGTAATGATAAACTGACCGATGAGTTTCTGGATCGGATTCAGTCCTTCCGACCGCTTCATGACGATTTTGATGTAGTCGTCCAGGAAACCGATGATCCCGAATCCGACTGTCACGAACAGGATCGGAATGATCCTCGGATAGCTCTTGATATAGAATAAGGATGTGATCACGGTCGCCGTGAGAATAATGAGTCCTCCCATTGTCGGAGTTCCCTGTTTCTTTAAATGGCTCTGCGGACCGTCATCGCGGACCTGCTGCCCGAATTTCAGGCGGTGAAGGAAAGGGATCACCACCGGGCAGAGCGCCGCGCTGATCGCAAAGGCGATAATGATCGCCAGGATTGTCTCATTTACCATACTGAACCTCATATTTCCAGTTGCACCTCATACTTCCTATGTAAATATCGCGGGACCGGCCTGTTTTTCATCACATTTTCCGGTCTGCCGCGTAAATAGTATACGTCCTTTTCTCTTAATAATCAATCGAAATTTGTATCTGTTCCGTACCTTCACGCCCACGCGCAAAAATTCATTCCAGATCGGCAGGATCCACTCTTTCCACATCCAGATACGGCAGGATATTTGAAAAGATATCCGCGATCACCGGAGCCGCGATCGTGCCGCCGTAATAGATCCCCACCGGCTCATCGATCGTGATCAAGGCAATCACCTGAGGATCATCCGCCGGCGCGAAACCCAGGAAAGAAGAAATATACTTCTTTAAGCTTCTCGGGAGCTTTTCAGATGTCGCCGTCTTTCCGCCGATCCGGTATTCCGGGAGCTTTGCTCGTTTTCCGCTACCCTCCGCTACCACCTGCTCTAAAATATAGCGCATGGTCTCACTCGTGGATCCCGATACGACACCGGTCCTTTCCGGGTAGGAAAATGTCCTGTAAAACATCCCGTCCGTGCTCTCCGCGCTGACCGCGAAGTGCGGTGTGATCCGCCTTCCCCCGTTTATGATGGAGGAGGCCGTCGTGATGAGCTGGATGGGTGTGATCTGGAAAGACTGACCGAAGGAAACCGTCGCAAGTTCGACTAACCCCATATTTTCCTTTTTATGCATGATCGTCGCCGCCTCGCCCGGAAGATCGATCCCGGTCTTTCCGAGAAGTCCGAACTGTTCAAAATAGTGGTAGAACGAATCCACGCCGAGTCTCTGTCCCACGTCGATGAATACCGGATTGCAGGAATTCATCGCGCCCTGGAGGAATGTCTCCGCACCATGTCCGCCGACTTTATGGCAGCGGATCTTCCGGTCCTCCACGATCCGGAATCCCGGACAGGAAAATTTATCGTCCAGATGGACCACTCCGGCCTCAAGTCCGGCAGCGGCTGTGATGATCTTAAATGTGGATCCCGGCTCATACGTATCGTTGATACAGCGGTTCCTCCACATTTTGTTCCGCGCATCCTGAAGCTCTGTCCCTGTGAGTCCGCTGCTTTCCCCGCTCAATGAAAACGGGTCGTTCAGGTCAAATTCCGGCGCATTCACCATCGCGTAGATCTCTCCGTTCTGAGGATTCATGATGATGATGGAGACCGCCTTTGCACCTTTTTTCTCCATGACCTGGTATGCAGCCTGCTCCGCGTACTTCTGGATATTCACATCCAGACTCACGGTCAGGGTATTTCCGGGGATCGGTTCCACCCGCTCCTCCGCGGCATTTTGAAGTTCTGTCCCTTTCGCGTCTGAGAGTGTCAGGATCAGACCGTCCTGTCCCTTCAGATATTTCTCGTACATGACTTCCAGACCGATGATCCCCTGATTGTCCGCCCCTGTAAATCCAAGAACTTTGGATGCGAGACTTCCGTAAGGATAATAGCGCCTGTAGTCCTCATCGACTTTTACGCCGGAAAGTCCGAGATTCATGATCTCGTCCCCCACCGACTTTTCCACATTCGTCCGGATGATCTCCCTGGAAGACCACTTTTCCACTTTTTTCCGGACTTCCTCCTCGGAAAGATCCAGTATCCGCGCAAGCTCCCGGATCACTTTCTCCGGCTCCTTCACCTGATTGTGGATCACGGACACCGTGCAGACCGTCCGGTTCGCCGCGATCACGGTCCCGTTCCGGTCCACGATCTCACCCCTGGCGGCCTTGATGGTCCGCTCCCGCTCATGGAGCGCATCCGCCATTTTGCTGTAATGATCCGATCTTGCGATCATCAGGAACCCCAGCTGTCCGCATAAGCCTGTCATCAGGAGCGCCGAGATCACAAAAACGACCAGGATTTTTTTCCTGTGATATGTCAGAAATTCCGCCATCTCCAAAACTTTCAATAAAAAGTCTTGGTAACTAATATACGGGACTTCCCGTTTTATCATGCGCAAAAATCCATGTTCTCAGCTTCCGGTCTGCATTTTCCTCTTTCCCGTTCGATCCGCTACATCGCAAGGAATCCGGCCAGAGCCCGTTTCGCCCCGGTAAGTCTCTCCTCAAACTGCGGATAAAAATCCTCTTCTTTTTTATAAGGAGACAGGTAAAACTGCCGGATCAGATACAGGCTGATCGTCTTCGCAGCCTGTCCGGACGTATCTTTCCCGATCACGCGCTCCAGATCCTTTAAAAAATAATGCCAGGTACAGACAAAAGCGTCATAGCGCTTTGGCTCCGGCATATCGATCCATTTCCTGACTTTTACTTTGGCGCGGGTCTCCTTCGCGCACTCGTAGACCTGTAAAAAATAGCGGAATCCGCCGTCCTCATAGATCCTTCCGAGAGGAAACAGTCGGCAGATCCCCGGACGGTACGCATGGATCGTGCATCGTCCATTTGCGTCCAGAAAAGAACAGGTCTCTTCCTCACCGCTCATTTTAAGGTTCGGGAGAATGATCCCGTCCACCACATTTAACTCCAGCGGTCCCGCCAAAAGCGCCTCAAACGTTTTTCCGGTCCCGGCTGTCATGCGGTACGCGTCAAAAGGATCGAGGACCACGGAGGTCCCCATCCCGGTACAGCAGGCGTGGCAGCCCTCGCACCCGGCGCAGTCCGCCTTCACCATATCATCCAGGCCATAGAGTTTTCCGTCGGAAACCTCTGCCATATCCATCTCTCTGTTCATCGTCTTCTCCCCATGTGGCAAAACACGCTCCGCGCATTTCCCCATTATTGTGACAGCAGCCAGAGCCCTGCGCATTGCGCGGACTCCGGCTTATCGTTTGCGTAATTTCATGCAGCAGGCATAAGCTGACCGGTCTTCACCGGAATTACTGTGCAGCCTGCGTCGTCTCCATCGTCTCTTCCGCTCCGTCCTGCACTGTCTCCGTCTCCTGAACGGCTTCCATGCTCTGGGCTTCCGCTGTGCCCGCATCTGAACCATCGGAAGTATCCGCCGGCATATCATCCGGCAGCCCGAGACCGTCATCAAACGGGACCACTTCATCCTGCGGTGTTGTCTCCTGCGGGATCACATTTCCGTCAGCGTCCGTCGGCGCTTCTGTCTCCGCCTCAGTCTCTCCTGTTCCGGGCTCCAGTCCGCCTTCATTGTTGTTCGTGATCCCCTCACTCTGGTCCGCGAGACTTGCGTCCTCCGCCGCGGTATCCGTATCCGGGAACACATTCAGGTAAGGAAGAGCCTCCGTCATGATCTTCTGGAAAACCTCTGTAGCGAATGTACTGTGCGCCTGCTCTTTTCCCGGAAGGTTCGGGGTATCGATGACCACATATAAAAGAAGCTGCGGATCATCCGCTGGTGCAAAGCCGCAGAAAGATACGAGATAGTTGTGTGCGGAACGCGGAAGCTTCTCCGCTGTTCCTGTCTTTCCGCCGACCTTATATCCGGCAACACGTCCCGCTTTTCCGGTTCCTTCCTCGTCATCGACGGTCATGAACAGTGCATGACGGATAAATTCGCTGGTGGACTCGGATACCGTCTCCCGAACCAGGTTCGGCTCGATCTTTCTGACGACTGATCCCTGATCATTCACGATCTGTTTTACCACATGCGGTTCATAGTAGGAACCGCCATTGATGACAGAGGCGAATGCCGCTGCCATCTGGATCATCGTGCAGTTATAACTCTGTCCAAAAGAGTTTACCGCAAGGTCCGTCGGTCCCATATTGTCGGAATTGTAGATCAGTCCGTACGCCTCACCCGGAAGATCGATCCCGGTCTTCTGGCCCATACCAAACAGTTTCTGATACTTCGCAAAACGCTGGATTCCAAGTTTCGACGCGATCTGCATCATGACATCGTTGCAGGATTTCATCAGGGACTGCTCTACCGTGAGGATCCCGTGTCCATAGATGCTGACACATTTGATCCTGTATCCGCCGACATCCTGTCCGCCGTCACAGAGGAATGTATCGTTTTGTCCGATCACGCCCTCCTCCAGACCGGCTGCAACTGTCATCGGCTTCGCCGGGGAACCCGGCTCATAGGTATCGTTTACACAGTAGTTTCTCCACATCTGGTTCCAGGCATCCATCCTGCCTTCATCCGTCATGGCAGCGATCTCCTCCTGGGAGTAGGCGCTGCTCAGATCTCTCGGATTATTCAGGTCGAATCTCCTGTTGGAGGACATGGCAAGGATCTCGCCGTTTCTCGGGTCCATGGCGATGACAGCCGCGGTCTTGCTTCCGATCCCGCTCATCCACTCATCGATATATTTTTCCACGATGCGCTGGATGTTCACGTCGATGGTGGAAACGATCGTGTTTCCGTTCTCGGCGGACTTGATGACCTTCTCCATGTTGGCCTCATCATCCAGATAGCCGTACTCTCTTCCGTTTGTTCCTGTCAGCTGGTCGTTGTAATACTGCTCGATCCCGCCGCTTCCCTGTTTTCCGTTATCATAGGAAAAGCCGATCACATTGCAGGCCAGCGTGTTGTACGGGTAAAATCTCCGGTACTCATCCTCAAACCAGACACCTTTGACCTTCTTTCCGCTGTCATCCTTCGACTTTGCGTAGGCATCGTTCAGTTCCTTCTTCTTTGCCTCGAATTCTTCCTTCTTATCCGCGGAGATCTGCTTCTCATACGGCACATAGTAGGAATTCTCGTTTGCGGAGATCACAGCCATCAGGTCCGCCCGGTCGTACCCGAACACCTCGCAGAGGGCGGACACCGTCGGCTCCAGATAGTTATCCTTATCCTGGTTGATCTGATTCGGGTCGAGGATCAGGTTGTAGACCTTCTCGCTCGTCGCCAGATACGTTCCGTTTCTGTCCACGATATCACCGCGGCGGTACGGGATCGTCCGGCTGTCGTAGGAGGAATGCTGGTTCAATACGATCTGGGTGTAGTCTGCGTTTTTATCCTTGATCATCCGGTATAAAACAACGACAAGACCAAACAAAGCCAGCGTCGTTACGAGAACCGTAACCGCCAGCTTTTCTTTCATACTCATGGTAAAAACTCTTTTATTATTACCGTTCCGGGATGTCTTCATACTGTCTTACATACTCGCTTTCCGTCTTATTGTATAAGCGGACCTGGTCCTTATTGGCATAAACCATTCCCAGCTCCTCTGTTGCTACCTTATACACATAATCCAAGTCCACCGATGTGTTGATCCTTGTAAGAAGGGCGTCATTGTCCCCTTTCAGCTTTTCAATGCTCTCCTCAAGGCTTTCAATGTGATTCAGCCTCGCCGTCACGGAAGACTGGAGCTTTAAATAGCTCACACAGATATACAGCGTGCAGATCATAGCCGCTGTCAGCAGTAATACGGAAAAAAGATTCATCTGAAGCGCTTTTTCCTGATTTCTCCGAACTGTAACGGTATGGGATGAATTCCGTTTCTTCTGCTTTCTTCTTTCCTGCCCCTCATACTGCGGAGCATGCTCGATCTTGCGGACAGTATTTCCCTCTA
Source organism: Clostridium sp. Marseille-P7770 (assembly GCF_902143525.1). NCBI lineage: Bacteria > Bacillati > Bacillota > Clostridia > Eubacteriales > Clostridiaceae > Clostridium > Clostridium sp. Marseille-P7770. The sequence goes on from NZ_CABFVC010000005.1 coordinate 65,274, forward strand.
CATATTCGGTTGCCTGTGGGGCTCTTCTCCATCTCCTTGCTGCCATACCATCACTTCCTTTCTAAAAATGGCTGTAACTGCTCAGTATCTTCACAGTTATATAGGATTCTTCTTTTGCGATGCTCTCTGGCTTCTCTCAAACACACGAAGCTTCGAGCTCTTTGATCTTCTGTTCTCTTCCAGTTCCTCTTCCGACGGGACGATCGGTTTTCTCGTCACGACACGGCCTTTGCTCTTTCTTCCGCATACGCACACCGGGAAGTCCGGCGGGCAGATACATGGATTTTCATTGGTGCGGAATCTCGTCTTTACGATCCTGTCCTCCAGAGAGTGGAACGTAATGATCGAGAGGCGTCCACCCGGATTTAAGAGATCGATCATCGTGTCAATGGAATCGTTCAAGACATCCAGCTCATGGTTCAGTTCGATGCGGATCGCCTGGAATGTCCGTTTTGCCGGATGTCCGCCCTCTGCGCGGATCTTTGCAGGGATCGCACCGCGGATGATCTCCGCGAGCTGCAGTGTCGTCTCGATCGGGTGGATCTCCCGCTCTCTCACGATATGCTTCGCGATATTCTTCGCAAAGCGATCCTCACCGTAATCGCGGATGATCTTATACAGCTCCATCTCGCTGTATCCGTTTACGATGTCCGCTGCTGTCTTATCGTTTCTCTGGTCCATTCTCATGTCCAACGGGGCATCCTCCCGGTAGGAGAATCCACGGTCCGCCGTGTCTAACTGGTAGGAAGACACGCCAAGATCCAGGTAAATGCCGTCCACCTTTTCGATTCCAAGGTTAAAGAGCACTTCCCGGATATTTTTGTAGTTGCTTCTGACGATCGTCACTTTATCTTTAAATGGGAGAAGGCGCTCTGTCGCAGCCGCGATCGCGTCCGCGTCCTGATCGATCCCGATCAGGCGTCCGTTTTCGCCAAGTCTCCTCGATACTTCGTATGCATGTCCTCCGCCGCCCAGTGTTCCGTCCACGTAAATCCCGTCCGGTTTTACGTTCAGACTGTCGACAGTCTCCATCAGCAGGACTGATTTGTGTTCAAAAATCATATGCCAAGACCTTCCATATTTTCTGCAATTTCTTCCATGTCATCATAGACATTCTTCTCGTTCCAGACTGCCTTATTCCAGATCTCGATCCGGCTTCCGACGCCAACTAAGACAACGTCTTTTTCCAGATGTGCGAATTCTCTTAAAACAGAAGGGATCAGGATCCTTCCCTGCCTGTCCACCTCGCAGGCGCAGGCTCCTGCCAGGAAAAATCTTGAAAACTTTCTGGCATTGGCATTCGTAAGAGGAAGTGCGTGGAGTTTTTCTTCAAAGGATTTCCATTCGGAATTTTCGTACACGAAGAGACACCCGTCCAATCCCTTTGTCACAACGAACTCATCGCCCAGCTGCTCACGGAATTTAGAAGGGACGATCAGACGACCTTTTGCATCGATTGTGTGACTGTACTCCCCTATGAACATGACTCTCCCCGTTGGACGGCGACTGTTTTTTATCCACCGATCCACCATTTTAAACCACTTTTATCCACTTTCCACCACTTCTAATGTAATCTTAGTACATTTACTTTAAAATAGCAAGGAATTTTTCACTTTTTCGTGTATAAAAGGAGGTGCGCTTTTTTAGTTATCCATATGCCGGGGAAACGGTGTAAAACCGGACATTTTCAGAGTTTTCCACAGAAAAGATCCCATATGTGCCGGATATAACTGCGCCGGATCCCTCTGCCTGTGACTGATTTCACACCTAAGCAAAGGAATTTTCCTGATGAAATGAAAAAAGCTGCCCATCCGGACAGCTTTTTTCATTTCATCAGGTGTATATTCGATTTTTATGTACTGCGGACTTTAATATCCCGCATCCATATACTCTTCGATCAGCCGGTCAAGCTCCACACTATACCGGTAGATCAGATCATATGCCTCTTTTCCATCAATGCTTCCGTTCAGGCGTTTTCTCGCCTCTTCGATCCGATTTACCAGTTCTTCCCTGCTCTCCATATCAGTTTGCTCCCTTTCTCTGGGCGAACGCTTTTCTCCTGTGGTAGATCAGTACCACAAGAGATACCGTCGCCAGCACAACAGATAACGCCTGGGATACCGCAATCCCGGTACCCGGTATCAGGAGAGAATCCGTCCGCAGGCCTTCGATCCATGTTCTTCCGATCCCGTATCCGGCAAGATAGATACAAAGCATTTCCCCCGTGAACGTTTTCCGTTTGCGGAACCAGAGCATAAACATCAGAAGTCCGAAATTCCACAGTGATTCATAGAGGAACGTCGGATGGACCTGAATGTACTCGATCCCGTTGTCAAGGATCAGATGGTCGAGGAGGTTCTGTGAGATCATGCTTTCATTCACGATACTACGTTTGAGCCGCATGGCAAACAGACAGTCCGTATAACGGCCAAAGGCCTCGCAGTTCACAAAGTTTCCCCATCGTCCGATCATCTGTCCGGTTACAAGTCCGAGGCAGGCGCTGTCTGCCATGGACAAAAAGGAAAGATGGCGTTTTTTCGTAAATACGAGCAGCGTCAGGATCCCGGCGATCACTCCCCCGTAGATCGCAAGTCCGCCTTTCCTTAAATTCACGATCTCCAGCAGGTGGTCTTTGTAATATCCCCACTGAAAGAAAACATAGTAGATCCGCGCTCCGATGATGGAAAAGATAATCCCGTAGAGTGCGAAATCAACATAAATATCCGGATCCTGTCCCCTGCGCTTCGCGTCGGACTGGGCGACCAGAAGTCCCATGATCATACCGATCCCGATGATCAGCCCGTAGTATGCGAAGGAGATCCCTCCGATCGAAAAGCTCTTCACCATATGCGGGATCGTGATCCCGAGGTGAACGAAGCTTACATCTGCTCCTGTCATATCGTATTTTTTCTCCTTTATTTCTTTGGTGAGTTTTATTTTACTCCGAAAACATGCAAAAAGCAAACAGATTCGCCAGACAGTCCTCATGTTTATTCGACAAAAGTTGACGATTCCTGTGGAACTTTCCGGTTACTTTTCGCGGGTAGGAATTTTCTGAACTGAAAATTCCGTATGATACCGTTGTGGCCGCGGATTTTGCCGATTCGGAATGCGAAGCATCGGCAAAATCCTGTTACGGTATATTTTATACTTTCCATTGACATCAATTTTATAAGTTTTTATACTGAAACCATAAGATGTTGGGGTCAAAAGGTTTTGACCCCTTACAAGGAGGAACATCCATGGACATTCAGACCTATCTCGATACACTGAAATCATATGAGCCTTCCATGATCCGGACGCGCCGCGATCTTCACAGACACGCGGAGACCGGCTGGCTCGAATACCGCACCACCGCGCTTCTTATTAAGAAGTTAAAGGAACACGGGATCCCGGTGAAATACGGAAAAGAGATCATCAACAAGGATTATCTCTGGGCTTACCCGTCTGAAAGCGTTCGGAAAAGCGCCATCGGCCGGGCGCTTGCAGAGGGCGCCGACCCGGAAATCATCGAAAAAATGGACGGTTTCACCGGTCTCTGCGCCGTGATCGAGACCGGAACGCCGGGACCTGTCCTCGCACTCCGCTTTGATATCGACTGCAACGATGTCACCGAGAACACCGATGCGGACCGCCAGCCTGTGAAAGACGGATTCTGCTCGATCCATGACGGCTCCATGCATGCGTGCGGCCATGATGGACACGCATCCCTGGGACTCCACACCTGTATCGCGTTGAATGAGCTCAAAAATGATCTTTGCGGGACCATCAAAGTCATCTTCCAGCCCGCCGAGGAAGGAGTCCGCGGCGCACAGTCGATCGCGGAAGGCGGGATCCTCGATGATGTGGACTATCTTCTCACCGGACACCTCGGGATGGGATGGAATACCGGTTCCCTCGTCGCCCTCTCAAAAGGATTTCTCTCCACAACGAAGGTCGATGCCGAATTTAGGGGGGTCTCCGCTCATGCCGGAATGTCCCCGCAGGACGGAAAAAATGCAATTCTTGCGGCATGCTCGGCAACTCTCGCCATGCACACGGCCTGCCAGGACTCCAGAGGCGCATCCCGGATCAACGTCGGAACGATCCAGGGCGGAAGCGGAAGAAACGTCGTACCTGCGAATGCCATGATCCGCTTTGAGACACGCGGGGAGACCGCCTCTATTCAGGAGCTTGTCCTGAAAAAGGCTATGAACGCGGTAAACGGGGCCGCTGAAATGTTCGACTGCTCCGTGGATACGAAGATCATGGGCAGCGCTTCGAGTGCCGACAGCAGTGCAGAGCTGGAACCGTTCATCAGGGCCGGAGCCGCGAGAGTCCCGGAGATCACCAATTATGTAAAGGAAGCCGCTTTCTCCGGCTCTGAGGATGCCACCTACCTGATGGCAAAAGTCCAGTCCCACGGCGGAAAGGCTGCTTATATGTGCATCGGCTCCAATATTGCTGCTCCGCACCACAATGATCATTTTAATTTTGATGAGTCGTCCCTGCTCACGGGGCTGCGGCTTTATGTCTCCACCGTGCGGGAGATCATGCACAGATAGAAGAAGGCAGCACAGACTCCTCTCCATTTCAGTTAGTGAAAGCCAACAACTTTCTTTCAGAACATTGCGCTCTGCGCTCCGTTTCGATCGGTGCACCCCATTGTCTTCCAGACATATGCGCCTTCGAGGAGTGTTTATCTCAGCCGGAGATTGGACGCAGCTGAGACAAATTGGTGTTACCTAACATCCAAAAGATGTGGGAGTTTTATCTGACTGAGACAAATTTTGATCAAAAAAAGCCATGGAATCGTACATGATACGCATTCCATGGCTTTTCTTATATTTCTTTATAACAACTGTTCAGTTCCTGTGATCTTGCAATCCGCACAGGAAACTTTCGGACTTTCCGCAGCTGCTTCATCTGTTATAACAAGCCTGTCATCCAGCCGAAAATTATACGTTAAAGCGGAAGAGAACAACATCTCCATCCTTCATCACGTAATCCTTACCTTCCATGCGGACAAGACCTTTCTCCTTCGCACCGTTGTAGGAACCGCAGTCTAAAAGATCCTTGTAGTTGACAACCTCTGCCTTGATGAATCCGCGCTCGAAGTCGGAGTGGATCTTTCCTGCTGCCTGCGGAGCTTTTGTGCCAACCTTGATGGTCCATGCACGTGTCTCCTTCTCTCCTGCTGTCAGATAGCTGATCAGGCCAAGGAGACGGTAGCTTGCAGCGATCAGCTTGTCAAGACCGGACTCTTTTAATCCGAGGTCGTCTAAGAACATCTTCTTCTCATCATCGTCGAGTTCAGAAATCTCTTCCTCGATCTGGGCACATACGACAAATACCTCACTGTCGTTTTCTGCCGCGAACTTGCGGACAGCCTGTACATGCGGGTTGGAAGCACCGTCATCTGCGAGATCATCCTCACCGACGTTCGCTGCGAAGATCACCGGTTTCCAGGTGAGAAGGTCGAGAGATGCGACAAATGCCTGCTCCTCCTCGTCCTCGCACTCGAAGCTCTTTGCAAGGTTGCCGTTCTCAAGATGTTCCTTTACGGCCTTTAAGATATTTAATTCCTTCGCGAGTGCCTTGTTGGAAGCTGCGCCTTTTCCCATCTTTGCGATCCGGCGGTCGATGAGCTCGATATCTGAGAAGATCAGCTCCAGGTTGATCGTCTCGATGTCGCGGAGCGGGTCAACGCTTCCGTCTACATGGATGACGTTCGGGTCCTCAAAGCAGCGGACAACATGAACGATCGCGTCAACCTCACGGATATTTGCAAGAAACTGGTTTCCAAGTCCTTCACCTTTGGACGCGCCCTTTACGAGACCGGCGATATCAACGAACTCGATTACAGCCGGTGTTGTCTTCTCAGAGTGATAGAGGTCTGTTAAAAGTTTTAAACGGAAATCCGGTACCGGTACAACGCCCACGTTCGGGTCGATAGTACAGAACGGATAGTTCGCGGATTCTGCACCCGCCTTTGTCAATGAGTTAAATAAGGTACTTTTTCCTACGTTCGGCAGACCGACGATCCCAAGCTTCATTTTATTTTAATCCCTGTTCGAAGAACCTTTCCATGCAGGGCTCTTCGCCTTTCTTTAATTTTCCTGTACGCAATTTTCACTTTTTCGATGCAACTCCCGCTTTCCGGCAAAAAAGTCCATCGCGACTATAAATTATAGCATAAGGGCTCTGCTTTGTAAATCTTAACAGGAATTTTTTGCATGACTTGCATGACTGCCGCACTGCCTCACATGTCTACCTTGAAAACCAATCCTTCATGCACTGAAGGACCTGTACCAGTTCCTCCTCTTTGATCACATACGGAACCATCGCGTAGAGGTAATTTAAAAATGGACGGCTGAATACTCCTCTCTTGTAAGCATACTCCTGATATCCTTTCAGAACGGCCGGATCGTAGACCTCAACGCAGACACATCCGCCCATGATCCGGACTTCCCGGATCCTCGGGTCTGTGAAACCTGCCATCTCGCGGCGTGTGATCTCCTCGATCTTTCTGATCTTCTCCATGTAATTCTGCGTCTCAAACAGCTCGATCGATGCAAGAGCCGCGCTGCAGGCCAGCGCATTTCCCATGAAGGTCGGCCCATGCATCAGGGCATGTTCCGGAACGTCATCGTAAAACCCTTCAAATACTTTCCGGTTCGCCACGGTAGCGGCATGGCCGATATATCCGCCTGTCAGAGCCTTTCCGAGAACCAGGATGTCCGGAAGGACAAGATCCGCCACGAAGCGGTTTCCGGTCCGCCCGAATCCGGTCGCCACCTCATCAAAGATCAGGAGCACACCGTACCGATCACAGAGCTCCCGCGCCTTTTTTAAGAACGATACATCGTACATCCGCATGCCTCCGGCTCCCTGGAGGAGCGGCTCCACCAATACACAGTTCAGCCGGTCATGATATGTCTCAAACGCCTGCTCCAGCGCCGTGATCTCCGTCGGGATATGGGCGACATATGGGCTTGCCCCGTACGCCTTCAGCACGAAATGATAATCTTCATCATCCCCAGCTTCCATCGTCTTAAAAGTGTCTCCATGGTAGGCGTGTTCCAGAGCCAGGATCATCGTTCTCTTTTCATCCCCGCGGTTCATGTAGTACTGAAGCGCCATTTTTAACGCAACCTCGACTGCCACACTGCCGGAGTCCGAGAAGAAACAGTAGTCAAGATCTCCCGGAAGCCAGGATGCCAGCTTTTCCGAAAGTTTTCTCGCCGGCTCATGGGTCAGTCCGCCGAGCATGACGTGGGAAAACTTTTCCACCTGGGAGATGATCGCCTGGTTGATGACCGGATTCTTGTATCCATGGATCACGCTCCACCAGGAGGAAACGGAATCGATCATTTTCTGATCCTTTGTATAGAGATATACCCCGTTTGCGTCCACGATCTCGTACGGTGCCTTCATTGTTTTTAATTGTTCATATGGATACCAGATCATTTTTCTCTTCTCCTTATCTCATCTTTGTTTCCTGCTCCGCCTGTTTTGCGCTGCATGATTTCCCATCGTCATATAAGTTCTTCAATTCCTCCGCCCCGATGGAAAGCTCTGTGTCACCGTCCGCCACGCACGCGACGACCGGAACTCCTGTATAAAATTCACACATTTTCCGGTTGTCCTCACAGAGCACATCTCCCTGTCTGTAGTGGTTCAAAATGATCCCCTTCAGAGCGATCCCCTGTTCCTTGAGGTAATATGCGGTCAGAGCCACGCCGTTGATCGTTCCAAGCCCCGCGTCCGCAACGATCAGACAGCCAAGGTCACAGGCTTTTACAACATCCGGAAGGCGGAGATCTGCCTCATCGAAGCAGAGCGGACACAGGATCCCGCCGCTTCCCTCCACGGTCACATATTCGTATTTTTCACAGACCTCATGGAACTTTTCCAGTACCGTTTCCATCCGGACCGGATTTCCCTCCAGCCGCGATGCCAGATGCGGGGAGACTGCCGTCTCATAGACGTACGGACACATCTCCTCCAGCGGCTGACGGATCCCCGACATTGTTTTTACCTGAAGAGCATCCCCCGGGATCAGACTGCCGTCCGGGCGCCTCTCATTCCCGCTCATTGCCGCTTTATAGTAGGCCGCGTCCGCTCCGCTCTCCTTCAGCTTTTTCACGATCAGACCGGTCACATACGTCTTTCCGACATCGGTTCCCGTGCCTGTGATAAAAATATTTCTGCTCATCTCTTATCCAAGTCTCCCTTCCCTGATCATCGGGATCATCCGTTTTCCGATCGCCGCAGCCAGAATGCACAGCGCGATATCCCCCGGAACTGCCAGCAAAAAGCAGTATAAAAACAACGGCCACAGACCGATCGGCGTGTTCAGCACGAAATTACTGATCACATAATAGTAGACCATGCCGAACGCATAGACGATAAAAAGGCCGATGAAATTTGCTGCCAGAAGCCGTCCGTAGCCGGGATGACTTTTCTCATTCGCGATCCGTCCGGTCACATAAGCGGCCGCCGCAAATCCGATGATGTACCCGAAGCTCGGCTGAAAGATGTAGCCAGGCCCGCCGCCCTGCGTAAATATTGGGAGTCCCGCCAGGCCCAGCACGATGTAGATCACGACCGCCAGCGCCCCGTTTCCGGGGCCGAGAAGAAGCCCGGCCAGCATGGTGAACAGAAACTGCAGGGTAAACGGAACGACCGGAACAGGAACCTTGATAAATGCCCCGACTGCGATCAGCGCGACAAACATCGCGCACAGCACAAGGTCTTTTGTTTTCATACGCTTCAAAATGATTTCCTCCTCAAATACATGAACGTCCCGGAAATCCGGAACATTTTTCCTTGAAATGTCTGAAATCTCCAGCGATCCGGAGCGTCTCAGCTTTCTGCACATGCGCATGCTTTTCCCGTCTCTCCCATACCTTCTGGGACAGCCGCCGCCATCCTCAGATCCCGGGTGGTATCACAGAGAAGAACTGAGAAGGAGCTTATCATAGAATTTTCGTATTGTCAACCTATTGTTTTTATATGGTTGACAATTATATTAAAAAGATACCGAATAAGCTCTATGGCCTACTCGGTATCCTGGTATCATTACGTTTTATCGTTCCTGTTCCCGCGCTCTTCGAACAATCTCACTTCATCCACTCAAACGCGATCCGCGGTGTTCCATCCGGAACGTAAATGATCCCGCATCTCTCAAATCCCTGTTTTTCCAGGGCTTTCTGCATGACTTTATTATGTTCGTGGGTATCGATCCTGATATGGGAGATGTTGGATTTTGCAAAATCCATGATCCGCCCGATGACATTGTGAAGGGTTCCGTCGCTCGCGACACGATGTACCGCGGCGTATGGGGCATCGGATTTCCACTCACCCTGCTCAATCACCGCGTAGCATGGGTCTGCGCCGATGATAAAAGCAAAGGCCGCATGGATCTCGCCTGCTTCCTCGAGAACGTACAGATTTCCTGCTTCAATATCCCCCGGAAGCAGACGCTCCGGAGCATCTTCGCCGTCCCACTGGCTGAAATTCCCGTGGTCACGCATGAACTGGCGGGCGGCCGCGTAGATTTCATGGATTCTCAGAAGATCGGCCGGAGCTGCTTTTCTGATCGTAAAGGTATCTTCTGTCATGGATTTCATCCTCCTGCATATGTATATTTTTCACTGGCCTGTTTTCATCATTGTATCACAGCATATTTTGCAAGACAATCTGTCATTTTTTGCGTAAGGACCACAGGGAGGAAAATCCACCGGGATCCTTTGCATCCCGCCCTGTGATCCTCAGTGCAAGTTTCCCTCCACTGCTCATTGCTTTTCACAGCAAAAGCGTGAGACTTACTTGCTCTTGTTAAAATATTTCTTCAGTCTTTCCCAGGGCTTACCATGGAATCACCTGTTTTCTGTTCTGTACTTCCTTTGTACTGCTCATAGTATGGTCCAAAATCCGCCTGCTATGCGCGCTGATAACAGGTTCCCTGTTCCATTTTTTCCATGAATCGCATTCCCGGGGCGGTCACATCACCTGAAAAGCTGGAACACACCGCCCGCCGGTTCCATCGCAAACGTCATTTCTTTTTTTGTCACCGGATGGAAAAAAGTCAGTGATGATGCACAAAGGGCGATCGACTCTCTCTGTCCGCAAAAATTTCCGGCTGATGTTCTTTTTTCTGCCGCCATGCCATACTTCATATCCCCATAAAGCGGCGTTCCATGATACGCCATCTGCACACGGATCTGGTGATGTCTTCCGGTCTTTAATGCAACTTTTACGAGACTCAGCCCTTTTCCGGGCATCCCATTCTCTTCCCCATCGATCGTTTTTAACACCTCATAGGAGAGCTCCGCCTTCTTTGCTCCGGTTATCCCCTTATCCACAACCTGTGAATAATTCCCGTCCGGTGTTTTCACCAGATAATCCACATAGTTATCCACCGTATTCACAGGCTTTCCGTGGACAACTGCCGTGTAGATTTTTTTCATCTTATGGCTCTGAACCTGCTCACTCAAAGCCGCCGCTGCCCGTTTCGTCTTCGCGTACACCATTACACCGGAAACCGGCTTGTCCAGTCTGTGGATAACTCCCACATACGGTTCCTTCCCCGGTGTGCATGATTTGTTGATAACCAGGTGTTTTTTTACCTCACTCACCATATCCGGCGCGAATCGTTTTGCCGCCTGGGATTCCACTCCCGCCGGCTTTACGACGACGATGATCTCGTCATCCTCGTATAATACTTTTAACATCAAAATATTTCCCCTTGCATATTTTTATCGTAAGTGGTATAGTATATTCAAACATGATAAGTAGTTTTCAAAACTACATATCGTGTTTCTGGTATTTAATACAGGTTACTCATTCACATGATTGGAGGAATGATTATGGAACTGAAAATAAAAGATCCCGGAAGCGCGCTGACTCACTTTATCGCAATGCTGGCCGCTATGGCTGCCGCAGCGCCGCTTCTCGTAAAAGCCGCGTCCGTCCCCGGGACGATGCATTTAAAGGCGCTCAGCGTGTTCATCGTCAGTATGATCCTGCTCTACGCCGCAAGTACGGTCTACCACACCTTCGATATCTCGGAGCATGTCAATAAACTTCTCCGAAAGATCGATCACATGATGATCTTCATCCTGATCGCCGGAACTTACACTCCGGTATGCCTCATCGTCCTCGGAAACCGTTCCGGCTACCGGATGCTGTCCCTCGTCTGGGGCATCGCGATCGTGGGAATCATCATCAACGCCCTCTGGATCAACTGCCCGAAGTGGTTCTCCTCCGTGATCTATATCGCGATGGGCTGGGTGTGCGTCATGGCGATCCGTCAGATCGTCGCAGCCCTGACTCCTGCCGCTTTCGCCTGGCTCCTCGCCGGCGGGATCATCTACACGATCGGCGGCGTGATCTACGCTCTGAAACTGCCGATCTTCAATTCAAAGCACAAAAACTTCGGCTCCCACGAGATCTTCCACCTCTTTGTCATGGGCGGAAGCTTCTGCCACTATATGATGATGTACGGATATGTGGCAGCTGCATAAAATTTTCGTAACTGTTCAGTACCTTCACACCTACAGGAACCTCCCCCGGAGCTTCCCTTCGGATGCATGGCAAGTTACACGCAAAAATCCATTCCAGATCGGCTGCGCCGATGGGATTTTTGCCTTCAAACCCATGTTTTCTTACGGTCAGCGCAGTAAATGCGCAGACCTACTGAACAGTTACAAACTTTCCAACTACACCAATTTCTATTGTTTTCATTTCCGGCGCGGCTAAAAACCGCGCCTTTTTCAGTATAGCAGACTTCGGCTGCTTTGTCATTCTGAACTGTTTTGGCGGTTATCCTGCCTGGTTTCATAGAAAGTTCCATCGGCATTTCCTGTGAAATGAAACAAGTGAAAACACGCTTCGCGAGTTTCCCCTTGTTATCGCGACAGTCGCCAAGGTCTCGCGCAAGCGCGGGCTTTGGCTCGTTGTTCGCGTAAACAGAAAAAGCAGAGCCTGCCAGCATTTCGCCAGCAAGCTCTGCTTCTTTATTATTGTTCTTATGCAAGACCGGCTTCTTACCCCGGGCGCTTTTCCTCACAAGATCCATATTCCGGATCCTGCCTGTCTTTTTATCGTTTCCGTCTCTCTTTGTCCCGCTTCCGCTTCTCCTCGAGCAGCCGGTTAAATTCGGCTTCCGCGTCGCCGCCTTCCGCAATGAGACGCTGTCTTCTCTTTTCCCGCCGGAGTGCTTCCGCTTCCGCCTCTTTCTTGTTGCTCTGGATCCTGAACCAGATACCGCCGCCGATCAGGGCTGCTGCCGCAAGGATCCCCACAATGATCAGGACGATCTTCACCGGGAATGCAGCTCTTACATCTCCGCTTCCGGCCTGGTCCGACGCGTCTTCACCGTCTGCCGCAGTCGTCACATCCATTTCTCCCATGGTCTCCGTCTCTGTCTGGTCATCGGTATTTCCGTCGTCGGATGAAGAATCCGCTGCGTCCGTACTTTCTTCGGACGGTTCTTCCGCAGCCGTGGTCTCCGTCCCGCCTGCTGCCTCCGCAGCCGCGAGCGCCTCCGCCCCCGCCTTCGTCATCAGGTACGCAGATCCGATCTTTCTCTCGTTATAAATATAGTTCAGGACGCCGACCGTTCCCTCCGGCGCTCCGTCCGGAACCGCACCGAGCCTCAGCTCCGCGTCCGCAAAGCTCGCATCCTTCGGGAGTGTGATCTTCTTTCCCGCCTGGACCGCCAGATCAGACGGTGCATAGCTTGTCCCGTTGACATCCACCTGGTCCTCTCCTGTGACATATCTTGTCTCATTCTCCGCGATGTCCACGTTCTGGAAACGGTTCAGTCCAAACTGCAGGAGATTCTTTCCATCCACAAAATACTGTCTCGGACTTCCCTTTAAGATGACGGATACGACACGTCTGCCGTCCTTCTCTCCGTATGTGACGAGTGTGTTTCCCGCTTTTAAAAGATACCCTGTCTTTCCGGCAACCGCCTCCGGACAGTAGTACGGGCTCTCGGTATCCTCCGTGATCACAAGGCGGTGCTCATTTCTCACACTCACCCCGTCCGGGTTGTTCGTGGTCGCACCGACCTTCCATGATTTCGCGGAGCTGATCTCTAAAAGCTTCGGATTGCTGTACGCCGCAGCTGCGATCTTCATCATGTCAAACGCAGTGACGACCTGATCATCATTGTTGAGTCCTGACGGATTCGCGAAATGACTCTCCGTGCATCCCAGCTCCGCGATCTTCGCATTCATCATATCCACGAAATCCGGGATGCTGCCCGCGACATGTTCCGCCAGCGCGTTGGCCGCCTGGTTCACGGACGCCAAAAGCAGCGCATAGAGACAGTCCTCAACCGTCATCGTATCGCCAGCCACAAGACTTAACTTATTTCCGCTGTCCGCCTCCACGGAGTTCATCGCTTTGTCCGAGTAAGTAACCGTATCGGTAAGGTCCGCATGCTCCAGCACTACAAGCGCCGTGAGGATCTTTGTGATACTCGCCGGATAATATTCCACATGGCTGTTCTGTCCGAAGAGCATCGTTCCCGTGTCCACGTCCATGACAGCTCCGGCTTCCGCCTCGATCCCCGTATCGGACGGCCAGTCCGGTCTCGCGAACGCCTGTATCGTCCCCATCTGGGCAAATACGAGCACGCCGCAGAGTACCTTTGCCAGTTTCTTTTTTAACGTATGAATCATAAATCTTTTCTCCCTGTGTTCCGGTTATTCGGCCCCTGGGCCACCAGCTCCTCTTTCTGTTTCCGGGAAAGCTGTTTTACCTTTGCTTCCCGGCTCATCGCCTCTTCCTTCGTCTCGAACGTCTCATACCACACCAGCCGCACCGGCCGCCGCGGTTTCGTATATTTTGCGCCGCGCCCGGAATTGTGCGCGTTCACCCGCTTTTCCAGATCATTCGTCCATCCGCAGTAAAGCGTTCCGTCCGAACACTCCAGAAGATATGTGTAGTTCATCTGCCGTTCTCTCTTTCTCAGGTTCCGGTACCCAGGCACTCCCTGCCCGCGCACCGCAGCACGATCTTCCGATACTTCGCGTTCCGTCTTTTTACATATTATGTAAACGGCAATGGGACCATGGAATCCATCACCGTCCTCCGAAAGCCAGCGCCTGCGGAATCTATATGAAAGCATCGGGATGCCCTGTTCTGTTGTGATACTGTTATTTTATGCGGCGTCATCAGAAAGGTTCCGGAAGCTACGGAAGCATTTTTTTCTCTTTCCGGCGTGCGCAAAAAATCCGCGACCATAACGGTATCATACGGAATTTTCAGTTCAGAAAATTCCTACCCGCGAAAAGTAACAAAAATCCCACTCATACCATTATATAAAATTTTCCCCGAATTGCAACCAGACATTCGGGGAAAATAAAAATTTCAACCCTGTACCGTTTTTACCAGGATCAGCCTGTCACCGGACCGGATCGTGCTGTCCGTCAGATGATTCAGTTCCATGATCCGCTCCACGCTGGTGTGGAACATCCTTGCGATCTTCCAGAGCGTATCTCCCGGCTTCACCACATATCCGATGATCCCCGGCATCTTTTTTAACTTCTCTGTATCAAGCGGCTCCTCCGTCACCGCTGCCACAGTCTGCACACACACAGGAGTCAGCACCAGCACATCCGCCGTGATCTGCGCCTTCACCTCAACGGCATCCCCGCCTGCCATGACCGCGGAAAGTCCGGAAATCCCCGGCGCGATCTCGTAGACCGCATCCTGCGGCAGTCCGTCCGCGGCTGCCATCAGATGAAACGGCAGGACCTCCGACGCCGCACCGACAGGCGCCTGATCATCCGCCGTCAGGTACAGAAGCCGGACCTCCAGCACCCCGTCCATGTGGATCCCGTCCTCCCTGATCTGCACCTCGTCGATCTTCACATCCCCGTCAGCATGGCACACCTGAAGGATCCTCTGTCGCCCGGTGAGCTGCACCTTCTCCTGGAGCTTTGTCCGCACCTGGTTCCGGACCGCCAGCGTGTCAAAACATGCAGTGCCTGTCTCCGGGATCACTTCCCGGTCCAAAGCATAGAGGTCGCTCAAAAGCTCCACCTCTTCCTCCTCATAGAGCCTGATATCCAGCTCCATGACCGCGTCCACGGCGATCTCCCGCATCTCCCCGTCAGCATCCGGCTGCAGCTCCAGATCCCGGTGCACCAGCTTTACCGTGATAAACGGGATCATGTCCTCCGCCGACTCCGTAAGCTCCACGTCCCCGGAAAACGGAACAGTCTCCTCAAAACACTGCACCGGCATCTGCCCGCCGCCTGCCGAGTAGACTGCGAACACGAGAAGATCTCCGTTGATATGGATCTTCCCGTCGAGCGGCTTCGTCTCCACATCCTGAAGACGCATATCCTGCCACAAAAGAGTCTCCGCATCCGGATTATTTCCCGGTATTGAAAGTACCTCCCGCACCCGGAACGTATCCCGCCGACGCACAGCGATCGCCGCCACGGTCAGCGTCTTCTTTAATACCTCGACCTCACCGTCAAACTTCGCATCGGACGCCGCCTCCATGTCCCGGATCTCGTCCGCCCTGAGGTTCAGCGTCACGAGTGCCTTGACATTCAGCTTTCTCGAATTGATGAGACTCACGTTCAGATCATCCAGCTCCCATCCCGCCTGAACATAATCATTTTCCGAAAGTCCCGGCATATGTACCGTCTCCGTAAACGGAATGCTGCCCGCGAGCGCCGTGAGTTCCCCGCCGGGACGCCGGTACAGGATCCGAAACTCCAGCTTTCCACTCACCTCCGCCTTCTCACCGGGATTTTTCACCGAGTCGATCTTTACCTCCCCGTTTTCCATGATCAGCTCCTCCACATCATCCATGGAATCCGGCACATTAAAATCGTCATCCAGGGTCATCTGGGACGTGACGTTCCCCCGGCGACGATTCATGTGGATATGCTTCTTCAAAAGTTCCATCATAAAAACGCCACCATACCTTTCCAGTTTATGCTTCAGGAAATTGTATGATGACGTTTAACATTTTATACCTGCTGTTTACAGCTCCTTCTTCGCCTCTTCCAGCTCTTTTTCAAGCTCCCGCACCCGGCGCTCCAGCTCGTCGATCGTGTCCTGGATCTTACAGATGTGCTCCATATTGACCTTCTTCGCCGGATCCTTCACCGGAAGACCGTCCTTCTTCACCTGTCTCGCCGGAATTCCCGCAGCCGTACTGTTCTCCTCCAGCGGCTTCAGAAGGACCGCATTCGCCGCGATCTGACAATTATCCCCAACCTCAAAAGCACCGAGGATCTTCGCTCCGGCTCCGATCAGGACATTATTTCCGATCGTCGGATGGCGCTTTCCCTTCTTGGTTCCGACGCCGCCCAGAGTCACACCCTGATAGATCGTACAGTTATCCCCGACAACCGTAGTCTCCCCGATCACGATCCCGCATCCATGGTCGATCAGAATCCCATGTCCTAAAACGGCCCCCGGATGGATCTCGATCAAAGTAAAAAATCTGGCAATCTGAGAGATCAGGCGCCCAAGAAAACGCATATTATGCGTCCAGAACCAGTGAGCGATCCGATGCCAGATCAGCGCATGAACTCCCTGATATAACAACAGAACCTCCAGCGCACTCCTGGCCGCCGGATCCCTCTCCTGCACCGCCTTAACATCAAGCCAGATATCCTTAAATAACATCCTTTTCCTCTCCTTCTGTCATTCATCCGTAACCATCAAAGATCACCCAGCCCGTTCCGGCACAATCCCCTCCGGACAGCCTGCAGATCCGCCAAAATAATTACCAGTATTTTAACAGAATTCGTTGCTAAAGTAAAGTGCTAAACTATCCTACTGAAACACCACCGGCTTATCCCGAAACTCCGTCCTCACGATCAACACCGGAAACGACTCTTCCGTCCCCTTCGCCTCCCCGGCCTCCGGCCCCAGAAGCTCCGTCCGGATCACGATCGAATTATCCGTCTCATAAAGCGCCTTCACCGCCACACTGTACCCGCCGCCCTTCTGAGGTCCCTCACCGATCACAATATACATCTCCTGCCCGTCCGCATATGTAAGCTTAAACGCTTTCTCCCTCTTCTTATCGATCAGCTCCTTCAGCGCCGCCGGAATATCCGCCTCCCCGCTGACCGTAAACTCCAGATCCTCTCCCCTTTTCTCCTCCGAATCCCCGGACTGACATCCAGTAAATGCCGCAATCCCGCCCAAAATGACCATCAGGACTCCCAGCACCGTAAGCACCTTTCTCGCGCGTTTTGGCAACCGTCTGAACATAAAATAAGATCCCCATCATGGATTTTGTTACAATCCTATTCCGGGGATCCTGAAATTATGATGCTCTCACATCGTTACAATCCACGGGCACTTCCTGCCCGTGAAAATAACCTCATATCTGCATTTCAGCGCAGAGACGACCGGTTCTTTTCCCTCAGTCGCTGTCCGGCAGAAACTTGATCTTCACCATGATCTGCTTTGCAACCTGATTCTCCGCAAGCTCAATATCATCCACATGAGTCGCGAACGGCAGATCGCCCTCAAACTCCTCAAGCTCCACACTGATCCAGTTCTGCGCCGCATCACGGGCATTCTCGATCGCGTCCTCTAAGTCAGCGCCATCTGCCTCACACATCTCCAGATCCGGGAAAAATGCGTGGAAACCGGTTCCGTCTTCCTTCTTTGTAAACACAGCAGGATATGTAAATGTCATGATACTCTCCTTTCCTATAAAGCGAAAACAGGCCGCAGGCTGCAAAGCAAAACGCTGCAGGCTGCGGCCCATGTTTTATATAGCGGGTGATCTTCTATAACTGTTCATTACCTTCCCAGTTTTCGATTACTCGTTATCCTCTTTCTTATCAGAACGCTCCCGTCTGTCGTCGCGGCGTCCGCCTCTTCTGTCGTCACGTCTCTCCGGACGGTCGCTTCTTTCGCGTCTCTCCGGACGAGTCAGCTTCTCAAGATCAGCTGTCATGTCCTCCGGTCTCATTGTCAGGTTGATTCTTCCCATGCGGTCAACCTCAACGACTCTTACCGTAACCTCATCGCCGATGTTGACAACATCCTCAACCTTAGCGACACGCTTGTCGGAAAGCTTGGAGATGTGAACCATACCATCCTTGTTCGGAGCAAGCTCAACGAATGCACCGAATTCCATGATGCGGACAACCTTACCTGTGTAGATCATGCCCGGCTCAACATCTGTCACGATGTTCTTGATCGTAGCGATCGCCTTGTCGATCATCTCCTGATCAGTACCGCAGACATTGACTGCACCGTCATCTGTGATGTCGATCTTAACGCCAGTCTCGTCGATGATCTTGTTGATCACTTTACCCTGCTTGCCGACTACATCGCCGATCTTAGCCGGATCGATCGTGATCTGGGTGATCTTCGGAGCATACTTGGACAGAGTCTTTCTCGGCTCAGAGATAACCGGAGCCATGATGTTGTCCATGATGTAGATACGGGCTTCACGGCAGCGTCTGATCGCCTCCTCGATGATCGGGCGTGTTAAACCGTGGATCTTGATATCCATCTGGATCGCTGTGATACCCTCGTGAGTACCGCCAACCTTGAAGTCCATGTCTCCGAAGAAGTCCTCGAGACCCTGGATATCGGTAAGAACGATGTAATCATCGTCTGTCTCGCCTGTTACAAGACCGCAGGAGATACCGGCTACCATAGTCTTGATCGGAACACCTGCTGCCATAAGGGACAGGGTAGATGCACAGATGCTTGCCTGGGATGTGGAACCGTTGGACTCCATCGTCTCAGATACGGTACGGATCGCGTACGGGAACTCTTCCTCGCTCGGGAGTACCGGTACAAGAGCACGCTCAGCAAGAGCGCCATGACCGATCTCACGGCGTCCCGGTCCTCTGGACGGCTTTGTCTCGCCTACGGAGAAGGACGGGAAGTTGTAGTGGTGCATATATCTCTTAGTTGTCTCATTCTCATCAAGACCGTCAAGACGCTGTGCCTCGGAAAGCGGCGCCAGTGTGCAGGCATTTAAGATCTGGGTCTGTCCACGGGTGAACATACCGGATCCATGTACACGCGGAAGGATGTCGATCTCAGCAGCTAACGGACGGATCTCGTCGATGCGGCGGCCATCCGGACGCTTGTGGTCTTTTAAGATCATCTTTCTTACAGTCTTCTTCTGATACTGGTAAACAGCCTGTCCGATAAGCGGAAGCCACTCTTCGTTCTCAGCGAAAGCCTCTTCGAGACGCTCTGTGATCTGGCGGATGTTCTCCTCACGCTTCTGCTTTTCATCTGTGAAGACAGCCTCTTCCATCTCAGCAGGCGGAACGATCTCTTTGATCGCAGCAAACAGCTCATCCGGGATCGCGCAGCTCTCGTAAGTGTGCTTCTCCTTGCCGCACTCAGCAACGATGCGGTCGATGAACTTGATGATCTCCTGGTTTACTTCATGTGCCTTGAAGATCGCATCGATCATGGTCTGCTCCGGAACTTCCTTTGCACCGGCCTCGATCATGATTACTTTCTCTCTTGTGGAAGCAACAGTAAGTGCAAGATCAGATACCTTCTTCTGTGCGGAAGTCGGGTTGATGATGAACTCACCGTCAATTAAACCAACCTGTGTCATTGCGCACGGGCCGTCGAACGGGATATCAGAAATGCAGGTAGCGATCGCAGAACCGAGCATTGCTGTAAGCTCCGGGCTGCAGTCCGGGTCAACAGACATAACAATGTTGTCAAGAGTTACGTCGTTTCTGTAGTCCTTCGGGAATAACGGACGCATCGGACGGTCGATAACACGGGAAGTAAGGGTTGCATTTTCGGATGCCTTTCCCTCTCTCTTTGTGAATCCGCCCGGGATCTTTCCTACAGAGTATAATTTCTCTTCGTACTCTACGCTTAACGGGAAGAAATCGATTCCGTCTCTCGGCTTGTCAGATGCAGTTGCGGTAGAAAGAACAACTGTATCGCCGTAGTGCATGAAAGCTGCACCATTTGCCTGCTTTGCAACACGGCCAACCTCAACAGTGAGGGTACGTCCTGCAAGTTCCATGGAAAAACTCTTAAACATGGCTTCGTCTCCTTTTCATTCATTTGCGACAGAAGAAGCCGAAATGGATCTGTCCGTCAACAGGCCGGGACCTGCCGGACATCCACCCGAAACTACTAAACTGGACACGAGTTACAATCCATGGGCACTCCATGCCCCTGCACTGCAGCAGGATTTTTCCGATGTTTCTCATGCACACTTTAGCGGTCTCGGACGTTTCTTCTGCCAATATTTTGTTTACTTAGATAACACAAAGGTGGAGTACACGAAAAACATGCGCTCCACCCATAAGTCTGCTATTACTTTCTGATGCCTAACTTCTCAATAAGAGCACGGTATCCTTCAAGATCTTTCTTCTTCAGGTATGCAAGAAGACCACGTCTCTGACCAACCATCATAAGAAGACCACGTCTGGAGTGATGATCTTTCGGGTTAACTTTTAAATGCTCTGTGAGCTCAGCGATTCTCTCTGTAAGAATTGCGATCTGAACCTCCGGTGAACCTGTGTCGCCCGGTTTTCTGCCATACTCAGCGATAATAGCTGCTTTCTTTTCCTTTGAAATCATTGTGATTTCCTCCTTAAAATTCTTAAAACTTACCGATCACCAGGTCCCGGTTGGAGTTATCCGCAGACCGAGCGTCGGCGCTTTTCGCATACTCCGACAGTATATCATACCTGTCTGCAAAAGTAAATCACTTTTTGTAGCTTTGCACTACTTTTTCAGGCTTATTTTAGTAGCTCTCCGCTACTTTCATTGGTAATCTCCCACCAGGAAGCGCGAAGCGCCTTCCCAACCTACACTCCCGACGATTCCCAGCGGTGAGCTTCCGGGCTGGGGCGCCTTGATCCGGGGATCTGGTTCCTCTTAGCCCGCAGGAGAATGCGTTGGAGGAAAGAGGACACTTGTCTGAGCGCAGCGAGTTGTGTCCTCTTTTCTCCGCACTTAGCATTCTCATGCAGGCTTAGAGGAACCATCCCCGCATCCCGGGCGCCCCGGCCCGGAAGCTCACCGCGTACCCCCCGTCAGCAACTTCTATCTCATCAAAATCCCGGTCCAACCTCCTGCTCCGTCGTCCCTTCCGTCTCCGGCGCAAACCCCGGTCCGACACTCTCCTGATCACCGCCCGCCGCAGGCGTTGTCGACGCTTCCGTAGTCGGTGCCGCTGTTGTAGGAGCCGCCGTTGTCTCCGGTGCTGCCGTTGTCGGCGCTGCTGTCGTCTTCGGTGCTGCCGTCGTCGCAGCAGCCGTAGTCGCCGCCGTCTCATCCTTCTTCGTTCCGCTCGTCGAAGCACTCTCCGTACCGTCTAAATGGTAGCACAGGACCGGATCGCCCGCCGAAATATTCTCGTAGATCGTCTTTGCGACCGCCGGCGGCAGATTGACACATCCATGAGAACCGTTCGTCTTGTAGATCGTCCCACCGAACGTCTTTCTCCAGTTCGCGTCATGAAGACCGATCCCTCCGTTAAACGGCATCCAGTAAGATACCGGCGTCGCATATCCCTGTCCCTTTAAAGTCGCATTCCGCTGCTTATAAGTGATCGAATATGCTCCTGCAGGAGTACTCCAGCCCTTCGCCGCATTTCCCGATACGAAATCCGACTGGACCACCAGCTTTCCCTTCACGTAGAAATAAAGATGCTGTGCCGTAAGGTTGATCTCCACATATGTATTCCCGTAATCATTCCCCGTCCGGCTCGCGCCCTTCTGGGAATACTCCGGCTCCCTCGAGGTCTGTTCCCCGTTTTTGATCAGGCTCACAAGCGTCGCTGCCTCCTTCGCCTGATTGATCTTATAACCGTAGCTTCCGCCGGTGATGGAAACCGTCTTCCCGTAGGATGTCTTCAGACTCTTCGCTTTATACGCAGTATCATAAGAGGCAGCCAGCTTCTTGACATACTCAGTCGCCTTTCCCTCATTGATTCCGACACTCGTTCCGTTCACAGTCAGCCAGTTGTGGATCTCATCTCCGCTCAAAGTCTCAGACTTGTCACCGAATTGATAAGTGATCCTTGCCCCGACATACTTGTTCATCGTCTCACAAGCAGTCTTTAACGCCTCGTCCTCGGAAGTGATGGACGGAGACACATAGCATCCCTGTTCCTCCAGATCCACGCTCTCCGCCAGAGACATGACCGCAGCGGCCACCGCCTCTTTCACCTTGTCCTCCAGAAGCTCCGTTCCCTCATCTTCTTTGATGATCGTGTAGCCCCCGGACGTATAATCAGAGATCTTCGCGTCCTGCGGTTCTCTCATATTTTCCTTATCCATGCAGGAGAGACTGTCCACCGCTTCGCCCAGCATCTCATCATTGTATCGGATCAGCGCGTCCGTATTCACCTCATTCACGGATTTTCCGAAGCGGTATTTTCCCCACTCCATCGGTTTCTGGGCCGCGATCGCCTTCGCCAGGGTATCGTCAAACTCCGCGTAGAGTCCCACTTCTTCCCCGGTGATCGACTCAGAGAGATCCTCACGCCCGTTGATCGTGAGTTTGTAGCCCTTTAACTGCTCCATGATCGCGTCTTCCACTTCCGCCGCCGTCTTTTCTGTCACATCCATCCCGTCAACGATGGTTCCCGGCAGAAAACATGTCTTGTATTTTAAAGATTCATGCCAGTAAAGTCCGCCGCCAACGGCTCCGACGAGGACGACCACGCCGCCGCACACGGCAGCGATCTTCACTGCAAGATCCTTATTTATTCCAGGTCCGCGGTCTCTTCCCCGTTTTCTTCCTTTCTGGGCTTTGAATTCCGCATATGTCATCGTCGGCTTCTGCCAGGACGTTCCTTTTTCCTCGCCATCCGGCTTATTTTCTAACTCCAATTTTCCTTCTCCACTTTTCCAGTCATTCTGCTGCCTTTTTTCTTTCAAGATCCAGGCGCATCCTTTTCTGACTCTGTTTTATCTGTATTCAGCCAAGATGGCTTTTCTGAAAAGAGTGATAGCGTTCCCTGCACTCCCTGATATCATGATCCAGCTGCGCTTTCAGCGCGTCGATCGATGCAAACTTCATCTCCGGTCTCACAAAATCGAGGAGCTCCACTTTCATCTCTTTTCCGTAGAGATCCCCCGAAAAATCATAGAGATATGTCTCCACACCGATCGGATTATCCCCGGAGATCGTCGGTTTCGCTCCTACATTCGTAAGGCCTCCGTAAACCTTTCCGTCCACAGTCACCCGCGTCACATAAACGCCGAACTTCGGAAGATGCTTCACAGCCGGCGGGATCAGATTCGCCGTCGGATACAGCTTTGTATGCCCGATCGCATTTCCATGCTCCACTTTTCCGGTGACAAAATAACAATATCCCAGCAGGTCATTCGCCTTCCGGATATTTCCATCCGCCAGCATTTCCCGGATATAGGTGCTGCTGATGATCTTTCCTTCCTCATCACGCTCTTTATCCACGATAAAATAGCGATAACCATACTTTCCGGAAAGCCGCTCCAGCATCGCACAGTCCCCGGCCGCTTTGTATCCGAAATGGCAGTCCGGTCCGGAGACAATGACTCCGGCGTTCATCCGCCCGACAAGAATATCGGAGATAAATTGTTCCGGTGCCATATGGCAGACTTCCTCGTCAAACGGGTACTCCACGATATAATCCACGCCGACCTGCTCCAGGAGCATCTCGCGCTCCGGGTTCGTCATGATCATGGTCTGCATTTTTCCCTTCACGAGCGTCCACGGAGGCGTCGCGAACGTGAACACGGCGATCTTAAATCCCTGTTCCTTCCATTTCAGCATCTCGTGCATCAGCTTCTGGTGACCTCTGTGAAGTCCGTCAAACTTTCCGATGCTGACAACTGTCTTCTCTTTGATCTGAAACTCTCTGGTTTCTGCGATGTACTGCATGTCAATTTCCTCCCAGAAAGATTTTCTCCGGATAGTACATCCGTTTTTCCGCGTCATACCGAAATACGCCGATAAACGTTCCATCCGAATGGTAAACGCGGAACATGTCCCCGTCTGTTACATCCTTCACCGCGCGGCTGCGGAACGGATTTCCGTTCTTTAAGAGCTTATCCAGCTCCTCCGTCTCCGATCGGATCTCCGGAAGATCTTTAAAGACTTCCTCCACCGGAAGTACCACCTCACCGAGACGCCCTTCCTCCTTCAGCTTCTGAAGATCATCCAGCTTCAGGCTGTCTTTGATCTCAAATCTCCCCACTTTCGTGCGGAGCAGTTCCTTCATGCATCCGCCGACGGAAAGCTTCGCGCCGATATCATGGCACAGGGTCCGGATATACGTTCCCTTTGAGCAGGACACGGTCATCGTGACCTCCGGGAGATCCATCGTCTCGATCTGAATATCGAAGATCTTTACCGGGCGCGCCTTCCGCTCCACGGTCTTTCCCTCTCTTGCAAGTTCATATAATTTCTTTCCATCGACTTTTAACGCCGAATACATCGGAGGAACCTGGTCATAATCCCCGATAAAGGAGAGGACTGCCTCACGGACCTGACTTTCTGTAAGTCCTGACGTGTCCTTTGTCCCGATCACTGTCCCCGTTGTATCCTCCGTGTCCGTCTCCGTTCCCAGAAGAAGAACAGCCCGGTATGTCTTATCATGATCGGTCAGCATATCGCAGAGTTTTGTTCCTTTTCCGGCACACACCGGAAGAACGCCTTCCGCCGCCGGGTCAAGAGTCCCTGTATGACCGATCTTTCTCTGTCCGAGGATCCCTCTCATTTTCGCCACGACATCGTGGGAGGTGAATCCTTTTTCTTTATATACGTTAATAATTCCGTCGTACATTCTTTCCTCCGCTCTTATGGACACACGGTCCCGGAATTTTCATTCCAGAAAATTTTCACCCGTGAAAAGCAGCATTTTCATCCCACTGCTCTTTGATCTTTCCGCTGATCTTCTCTGCGATCTCCTCCGGCTTTCCTGTCATCGTGCAGCCTGCAGCCTTTACATGACCGCCGCCGCCGAAGCTCTGGGCAATCCTGCTCACATCAACCTCCGAGTTCGTCCTGAGGCTCACCTTATATTCGTCCGGATTTCCCGTCTCATAGAGCAGGAATACGACCTCTGCGCCCTCAATGACTCGCAGCTGGTCCACGATCCCGTCCGTCGCCTTGACCGTGCACCCGTATTCCTTTAACTCATCCGTTGTCACCACAGTATAGATGCAGCGGTCGTCGAGGATCCTGACACTGTCGAGGAGCGCACGTCCGTGAAGTTTTGCCTGACCGTATGTCTTTGCGAAAAAGCTCTCATCGATGATCTTCGGGAAATCGATCCCTTTCTCCATCAGGAACCCCGCGATATCCATGGTCTTCCTGGAGGTGTTGGAATACTTGAAGACGCCTGTGTCATGGGCAATCCCTGTATACAGGCACTCTGCGACCGCTTTGCTGATCTTGTCCTGATCGAGGAGACCAAACAGCACTTCGCTCGCGGAGCTCGCCCCGCTTTCGATCACATTGACCCTGCAGAGACCTTTGTTTGTGATATGATGGTCGATACAGAACGTGTCCTTTGCCGTCTCCCGGTAAGGTGCGAACGCACCGAGGCGCGGAACATCGCTGGCATCCGATGTGATGCAAAGATCGAATGTTTTTGTTCCGTCATATTCTGTGTGTACATCATTATAACCGGAAAGATAGGAAAATTTCACTCCCATTTTCTCCAGATAGACCGAAACCTCAAGTCCCTCATAATTTTCCTTCAGATAATTATAAAGTCCCAGGCAGGATCCGATACAGTCCCCATCCGGGTTTACATGTCCTAAGATCACGATGCTCTTCTTTCCCTCCAGCATCTCATCAAGAATTCCCAATGCTTTCGCCTCCTCGTAATCAGAAAAATCCGGCAGAATCCGCGCCGCGCGCGTCTGACCGGATTCCTCCATATAATCCTCCGCGGCTGCTTCATTTCCGCAGCCGCGGTGCGTCTTCTGTTCCGATCGTGCCGGCTCCCGGATACTCCTCCGGACCGCTCCGATCATTCCCCAGATTTTCTACTGGTCGTCGTTTTCTTTCTTATCATCCTCATCCGGCAGATCCTTTGTCACCTCATCGATGAGTTTTGACATGCGGACGCCGTACTCGATGGACTGATCCAGCACGAAGAAGATCTCCGGAGTATTCCGGAGGTTGATCTTCTTCGCGAGCTGGGTCCTGATAAAGCCCTCCGCGCTCTTTAAGCCGCGGATCGTATCTTTTGCCTGCTCCTCATCCGCAAGAACGCTGATATACGCCTTGCAGATCTTGAGGTCCGGTGTGACCGAGACCTGGACCACGCTTGTCATCGGATGAATGCGCGGATCCTTGAGCTCGGAGCGGATGATCTCGCTCAGAGCTTTCTGGACCTCGCCGTTGATCCGGATATTTTTAACACTGTTTTTTCTCATGATATTACCTCTTCTTTAAAACCTATCTCGGTACCTCTACCATGATGTAAACTTCGATCATATCGTCTTCCTGGAGATCGTTGAATCCCTCGAATACAAGACCGCACTCGTAACCTGCTGCAACTTCCTTCACATCGTCCTTGAAACGCTTTAAGGATGCAAGCGGTCCCTCGAAAATCTGCTCACCGTCTCTTGTGATGCGTGCCTTGCTTCCGCGGGTGATCTTACCGTCAAGCACATAGGAACCAGCGATCGTGCCGACTCCGGATGCCTTGAATGTCTGGCGGACAACCGCATGGCCGGTTACCTGCTCCTCGTATACCGGGTCGAGCATACCCTTCATGGCTGCCTCGACATCCTCGATCGCCTGGTAGATGACACGGTACAGACGCATATCGACTTTCTCGCGGTCTGCGATGGACTTCGCCTGTGCGTCCGGACGAACGTTGAAACCGATGATGATCGCGTTGGAAGCGGATGCAAGGGAAACATCGGACTCGTTGATCGCGCCGACGCCGCCATGGATGACTTTGACAACAACTTCCTCGTTGGAAAGTTTTACGAGACTCTGTTTTACAGCCTCTACGGAACCCTGTACATCGGCTTTTACGATGATCGGAAGTTCCTTGACATTTCCGGCCTTGATCTGGGAGAACAGGTCGTCTAAGGAAAGTTTTGCCTTTGTATCTTCGATCAGCTTGTTCTTGCTCTCAGCGATGAATGTCTCAGCGAAGCTTCTCGCCTCTTTCTCGTTCTGGTGGGCGATGAAGATCTCGCCTGCGTTCGGAACGTCATTGAGACCGAGGATCTCGACCGGAGTGGACGGACCTGCCTCTTTGACACGGTTGCCCTTGTCGTCCATCATCGCGCGGACTTTACCGTAGCAGCAGCCTGCCGCTACTGCGTCGCCGACTCTTAACGTACCTTTCTGTACGAGAACAGTTGCGACCGGTCCTCTTCCCTTATCAAGCTGCGCCTCGATCACAAGACCTCTTGCGCGGCGGTTCGGGTTTGCCTTTAGCTCTTTTACTTCTGCTGTTAAAAGGATCATCTCGAGAAGTTCCGGGATTCCCTCTTTTGTATGTGCGGAAACCGGTACGAATACGGTATTTCCGCCCCAGTCCTCAGGGATCAGCTCATACTCGGATAATTCCTGTTTTACTCTCTCTACGTTTGCGCTCGGCTTATCGATCTTGTTGATCGCAACGATGATCTCAACGCCTGCGGCTTTCGCATGGTTGATCGCCTCAACGGTCTGCGGCATAACACCGTCGTCCGCTGCTACTACGAGGATCGCGATATCGGTTGCCTGGGCACCGCGCATACGCATGGCTGTGAACGCCTCATGACCAGGTGTATCGAGGAATGTGATCTTCTGGCCGTTGTAATCTACAACATAAGCACCGATGTGCTGTGTGATGCCGCCTGCCTCTCTGGAGGTAACGTTTGTCTGGCGGATCGCATCGAGAAGAGAAGTTTTACCGTGATCGACATGACCCATTACGCAGATGACCGGCGGTCTCGGAACCATGTCCTTCTCGTCCTCTTCATCCTCTTTTAAGAGTTCCTCGATGACATTGACTTTCTTCTCTTTCTCGCAGAGAACGTCATATTCCATTGCGATCTCTTCGGCTTTCTCAAAGTCGATCTCCTGGTTGATCGTCACGATCGTGCCCTGTAAGAAGAGCTTCTTAACGATATCAGCCGGACGTAATTTCATCTTTTCCGCGAGTTCCTTGATGGTGATAACCTCCGGGATCACGATGGTCTTGATCTCCTCGACCTTCGCCTCCTCCTTCTTCGGCTGCGGCATAACCGGAGCTTTTACGCCCTTCTGGCCCTTTCCTGGTTTGCCTTTCATCTCCATGTCGCGGTCTTTCTTTGCGTCATGCTCTTTCTTGTAAGCATTCTTGCTCTGCTTCGTATTCTGCTGCTTCTGTGCAAGCGGAGTATCGAAGGACGGTTTGGACATGCCCATTCCGCCGCGGTTTCCACCCTGACGGTTGTCATTTCTGCCCTGGAAACCACCCTGACGATTTCCGTCGTTTCTTCCCTGATAGCCGCCCTGACGGTTTCCGTCGTTTCTTCCCTGGTAGCCGCCCTGGCGGTTTCCATCATTTCTTCCCTGGTAGCCGCCGCCCTGGCGGTTTCCGTCGTTTCTTCCCTGGTAGCCGCCCTGGCGGTTTCCATCATTTCTTCCCTGGTAGCCGCCCTGGCGATTTCCGTCGTTTCTTCCCTGGTAGCCGCCTTGGCGGTTTCCGTCGTTTCTTCCCTGGTAGCCGCCCTGGCGGTTTCCATCATTTCTTCCCTGATAGCCGCCCTGACGATTGCCGTCTCTGCTGCCCTGGTAACCGCCCTGACGATTGTCGCGATTGCCCTGATAGCCGCCCTGACGGTTGTCACGATTGCCGTCGCGGTTCGGGAACGGACGGCTCTCTCTCTGCTGGGACTGACCGTCTGTTCTTCCCTGGTTCGGGAGCGGACGGACATTCTCTCTGAGATCCTTTGCAGGTGCCTCAGATTTTGTCTCCTGTTTCTGTGCAGGTGCTGCCGGTGTCTCGGCTGTCTTTGCCGGTGCTTCTGCCGGTGCGTTTCCTGTCGTCGGTCTTACCTGCATGCCGGAACCGTTGTTCGGTCTTGCCGGTCTCTGTCCGCCCTGTGTACGGTTTCCCGCCGGGCGCTTCTGTGTACTGTTCTGCGGACGATAAACCGCAGCAAATTTCTTCTTTGCCGGTGCTGCCGGCGCATTATTTTCTCCCTCAGCCGGAACTGCCGGCTTTGTGGAATTCTCCTGATTCTGATTCAATGTATCTGTTCCCTCTTTTTTCTTTCCTAAATCCTTTTCAAACTCACTCACGCTCGCTACCTCCAAATCACGTTACAGTGCACAGCCACTTTTCGCCCGTGTACCGCAACTGGATCTTGCCGATGCTTCACATTCCTAATCGGCAAAATGCTTCAACAGTGCCTCGGAAAAATTCGGATCGATCACCGCCAGGGACGCTCTCATCTGCTTTCCCAGGATGTGGCCGAGTTCTTCCTTGTTTCCGAACTCAAAGTACGGAACTTTATAGTAAGTACACATGTTCCGGAACATTTTCTTCGTGTTGTCCGAAGATTCTTCCGACACGATCACCAGCCCGGCTTTTCCGGACTTTACCGCTTTTTCTGTGGAAAACTCGCCGCTTCTGACCTTTCCAGCCTTCTCCGCGAGTCCTAAAAGTCCAAGGACCTTATTTCTGTTCATCGATCTGTTCCATCTCCTTTTTCAGACTTTCGTAAACTTCTTTTGGAATTGCCATTTTAAAGGAGCGTTCCAGTCCACGGCTCTTCACTGCCTTTTCAAAGCATGCCATGGATGGGCAGATGTATGCGCCGCGTCCGTTTTTTCTCCCGGTCGCGTCGATGGAAATCACGTCGTCAGTACCTTTTAAAACCCGGATCAGCTCCCGCTTGTTTTTCATTTCACCGCAGCCGATGCACTGTCTCTGCGGAACCTTCTTTACTGTACTCACTGTCGTCGTTCCCTTCTCTCCTATTCTTCTGTCTCGGCCTGTGCTTCGGAAGTCTCCTCTGCCGGAGCTTCATTTTCTGCCGGAGCTTCTTCTCCTGCCGGCTCTACATCTTTCTCGTACTCGCCCTCAAAACCTTCCTCGCCGAAGTCCATATCATCGAAGAGTCCAAGCTCTCTCGCCTGTGTCTCGCTCTTGATATCGATCTTGTAGGTGGTCAGTCTTGCAGCCAGTCTTGCGTTCTGTCCTTCTTTACCGATCGCTAAGGATAACTGGTAATCCGGAACGATGACCTGTGCCTCTTTCTCGTCCTCATCCGCAACAACGGAGATGACCTTTGCAGGGCTCAGTGCGTTCTCGATCAGGAATGCCGGGTTGTCATCCCAGTTGATGATATCGATCTTCTCACCGCGGAGCTCATTTACGATCGCGTTGACTCTCGCGCCGTTTAAGCCGACACATGCGCCTACCGGATCTACGTTCGGATCTGTGGAGCTGACTGCGATCTTTGTTCTGGAACCTGCCTCACGGGCGATCGCACGGATCTCAACGGTACCGTCACGAACCTCTGCGATCTCGGCCTCAAACAGACGTCTCACAAGGTCCGGATGAGTTCTGGATACGGAGATTCTCGGTCCTTTCGGGCTGTCCTTGACTTCCAGGATATAAACCTTGATACGCTCGGTTCTCTGGAAGGTCTCGCCTTTGACCTGCTCAGCCTCCGGGAGGATCGCATCGATCTTTCCGAGATCTACGCTGACATTGCGGCCGATGTAACGCTGAACGATACCGGTAACGACCTCTTTCTCCTTGCACTGCCACTCGCTTAACTGGGATTTCCGGCTCTCCTCGCGGATCTTCTGTAAGATCACGTTCTTCGCGTTCTGGGTCGCGATACGGCCGAAATCATGGGAATCAATGGGGATCTGGACGATGTCGCCAAGGACATGTCTCGGAGCGATCATTCTTGCGTCGGCGAGGCTGATCTGTGTGACCGGATCCTCCACGTTCTCAACGACCTCTTTTTCCATATATACGGAATAATCGCAGCCATCCGGATCAATGATGACTTTCACATTGTCGGCCTTGCCGAAATGGTTCTTGCAGGCAGTGAGAAGGGAGTTCTCGATGGCCTCCAGCAATGTGTCCTTACTGATGTTGTACTCTTTTTCGAGTATGTTCATCGATTCCATCAGTTCCTTGTTCATTTTTTATCCTCCTTATTAAAAATCGAATGCCAGACGAATTAAGGCAATGTCTTTTCTATTGAATGTACTCTCGGAACCATCCTCGTAGCGGATCGTCACGGTGTCCGCGTCATATGCTGTGAGGATCCCTGAAAAATCTTTCTGTCTGTCGATCGCGCGGTACAGCTTGATGTCGACCGCCTCACCGAGACTTCTCTTAAAGTCTTTCTCTTTCTTTAACGGTCTTCCGAGTCCCGGGGAGCTCACCTCTAGGATATAGCTGTCATCGATAAAGTCCTCTTTATCGAGCCAGTCGCTCAGACGTCTCGATACCATCTCACAGTCATCCACTGTAAAACCGCCCTCTTTGTCGATGTACGCTCTCAGGTACCAGGTACCAGCTTCCTTCACGTACTCCACGTCGACCAGTTCATAATTGTTCTCTTCCATGATCGGGGTTAAAAACTTCTCGACCCTGGATTCATATTCCTCTCTTCTTGCCATGGGTTTCCACCGCCTCTCTGCCGGATCTTTCCGGTTATGCAAAACGAAAGAGTGGACGTTTCGTCCACTCTTTTGACCGGTTACTTATGTTATCGATAGCTATCGTACCACAGAAGCTCGGAAAAATCAAGGGGTTTACTTGGAAATATACCTATTTGCGGGATTTCTGTGCATCTTTGCCGGATCGTTCTCCCTCTGTCAGCGCGCTGCAGCAGGATTTTACCGATGGTTCTTCCGTCTCATTGCATGGATGACGGATTTCTGATATACTGTTCCTATCTTAATTATTTAGAAAGCAGACCAGATAATATATGAAACGATTCGTGATCGGGATCCTCGCACATGTCGACGCCGGCAAGACGACCATGTCCGAGGCAATTTTATATGAAACAGGAAAATTAAAGAAAATGGGGCGTGTGGACAACCGGGACGCGTTTTTAGACACTTTCGCGCTTGAACGCGCCCGGGGCATCACGATCTTTTCGAAGCAGGCGGTCTTTCCGTTAGGCGACGCCTCCGTGACGCTCCTTGATACGCCGGGACATGTGGACTTTTCCGCGGAGATGGAGCGGACGCTGCAGGTCCTCGACTATGCGGTCCTCATCGTGAGCGGGGCCGACGGAGTGCAGGGACATACGGAAACTCTTTGGAGACTCTTAAAACGCTACCGGATCCCGGTATTTATTTTTGTCAATAAGATGGATCAGAAAGGGACGGATAAAGAAGCGGTCCTGGCATCCTTAAAAGAACGGCTGGATCCGGCGATCGTGGATTTTACGGGGATTTCCGGATACGGAGAGATTCTTGACTTTGGAAATGTTTCGTCAGACGGTTCCGGAAGCGGAATGACAGTAGACTCTTTCGCACGGTCCAGTTCCGGAAATGAGAGATCCGGTGAAGAGATTTTTGAGGAGATCGCCACCTGTGACGAAGAGCTCCTGGACTCCTACCTGACAGACGGAGTCTTAAAAACAGAAGATGTGCGTAAAGCGATCCACGACAGGAAGCTCTTCCCGTGCTTTTTCGGCTCTGCCTTAAAGCTTACCGGTGTCCGGGAATTTCTGACCGCATTCGGGGAATTCGCGTCATGTCCGGACTATCCGGCAGATTTCGGTGCAAAAGTGTTTAAGATCTCCCGCGACGAAGCCGGTGTTCGGATGACACATCTCAAGGTGACCGGCGGCGGTTTAAAAGTCCGGGATTCTCTTACTGATTCTGAGGAAAAGATCAACCAGATCCGCCTCTACTCCGGAGCAAAATTTGAGGCGCTCAAGGAAGCGGAACCAGGAATGATCGTCGCTGTCACCGGCATCTCCGATACAAGACCGGGGCAGGTCTTCGGATCTGCCTCCGAGAGTTCTCTCCCGCTTTTAGAGCCTGTCCTCACCTACCGGATCCTGCTGCCGTTCGGGACCGATTCCCACACGATGCTAAAAAACATGCGGATGCTCGAGGAAGAAGACCCGCAGCTCCACATCGTCTGGGATGAGACACTCGGCGAGATCCAGGCGCAGGTCATGGGTGATGTGCAGATGGAGATCTTAAAGAGCCAGGTAAAAGACCGTTTCGGCGTGGAGATCGGATTCGGGGAAGGAAATATTGTATATAAAGAAACGATCGCAAAGACCG
Source organism: Clostridium sp. Marseille-P7770 (assembly GCF_902143525.1). Lineage (NCBI taxonomy): Bacteria > Bacillati > Bacillota > Clostridia > Eubacteriales > Clostridiaceae > Clostridium > Clostridium sp. Marseille-P7770. Next base: position 98,475 of record NZ_CABFVC010000005.1, read on the forward strand.
TCGAAGGAGTCGGCCATTTTGAGCCGCTCCGCCACTATGCGGAAGTCCATCTCCTGATGGAGCCGGGCGAACAGGGAAGTGGGATGGTCTTTGCAGCAAACTGCAGCGAAGATATGCTGGATAAGAACTGGCAGCGTCTGATCTTAACGCATCTTGAAGAAAAACGCTTCCGCGGGATCCTGACCGGTTCCGAGATCACCGACATGAAGATCACGCTGATCGCAGGACGCGCCCACCTGAAACATACCGAGGGCGGCGATTTCCGCCAGGCGACCTACCGGGCCGTCCGTCAGGGACTCTGTGAGGCGGGATGTGTGCTCCTGGAGCCTTACTACGCATTCCGTCTGGAGGTTCCGTCCGAGAATCTTGGACGCGCGATGGCGGACCTCGACCGGATGCAGGGTGAATTTTCCGCACCGGAGCAGAACGGCGCAATGGCTCTGCTCACCGGGACCGCGCCGGTTTCCACGATGCGGAACTACCAGCGGGATGTGATCTCCTACACGAAAGGACGCGGAAGACTGACGCTCAGCCTTTCCGGGTATGAACCGTGCCACAACGCGGAGGAAGTCATCGCTGCTTCCGGATATGATTTCGATTTTGACCTTCAGGACCCGGCAGGATCTGTTTTCTGCTCCCACGGCGCCGGCTTTGTCGTTCCGTGGAACGAAGTGAAAAACTATATGCATGTGGAGAGTCCGCTCGCAAAGCAGCTTGCGAAGGAAGCGCAGGAGCGGGATTTAAGAGAGGCAAATGAACGGCTCCAGGCGATGGAGGCCGATGTAGCGGCCGGGAAGGTTCGCAGTGCAAAGTTTCGTTCCGGCAGTCCCTCTGGTGCTGTTTCTGAGGCAGCGGTTGCTGCAAATACAGGTTCCGGCTCTTCCCGCGGCCGCGGAGACGGCTCCCTCTCCTTCTATGATGATAAGGAGCTTCAGGCGATCTTCACCCGTACATACGGCGAACCGAAGCGAAAACTCGCCTCCGACTATGACTCCCGCACCGTGATCCGTGCCAAAAATACAGCTCCTGTAAAACCATCAAAAGAAAACGAGGAGCCGGAAGACGAATATCTTCTCGTTGACGGCTACAACATCATCTTTGCATGGGACGAGCTGAGTGAGCTTGCCGCCGTCAATATCGATGCGGCCCGTTACAAGCTCATGGACATCCTGAGCAACTATCAGGGATTCCGGAAGATCTGCGTCATCGTTGTCTTCGATGCCTACAAGGTTCCGGGCGGTGTCGAGAAAGTTCAGAAATATCACAACATCCACGTTGTGTATACAAAAGAAGCGGAGACCGCAGACCAGTACATCGAAAAAGTCGCGATCCGTATCGGCAGGCGTTACCGCACCACCGTAGCAACCTCCGACGGCGTGATCCAGCTCATTATCCGCAGTCAGGGGTGCATCCTCTGGTCCGCAAGAGATTTCCGTGAAGAGATCGAACGCGTCGGCAAGCTGATCTCCGAGGAGAAAGGAAAACATACCGGCAGTGCGAAGAATTACCTCTTCCTGCACGCCGATGAGGAGACGAAAAAATATCTGGAAGATGTGCGGCTGGGGAAGAAACCGGAGATGCCGTAGTCATTTTTCGCAAATGGCGGAATTTCTCATTTTTCTGCCTTGCGCGGTTGCCTGCGGCATTCTCAGGCTTCTCGCAAGTGCACATTCCTGGCACATACTGCCTTTTTCCGGAAAGTTTCATCTAATTTTCCCGGAGAACAAAAAAGAGACCTTCACCTGTCTTCCCAATTTTCTGCCGCTGACATATTCAGCTTCTGAAAATTTGGGGATGACCGTGAAGGTCTCTTTTTTATCTTATCCGATCCATTATTTTTTCATGGATTTGATTACGCATTCATGTTTCTTTGTACTCTTATCATAATTGATCCCCACCAGCAGTAAATTTCCATGGTAATCTTTCAAATGAGCACGATAGGATTCCGCTTTGCTGATCTTCAGCGAACGAAATAATAAATCTGCATCTTCCCCACGCTCATAATAAGCAGCAAGCATGTCTGCTGCCATTGATTTTCCAAAACGTCTTGGTCGGCTCACACACAGGAACTTTTGTCTTGTATCCAAAACTGCATTCGTTTTTTCGATCAGACCTGTCTTATCTACATAAATTTCAGAATTCAGGCTCTCCTGAAATCCCTTGCTTCCCGGATTCAGGTAACTTCCCATGTGAAATCCTCCCTTCTTTATTTTCCGCACTTACCAAGGATCTCCCCACAGATCTCCTCCGCTGTCTTTCCATCCGTCGCAACGGTGATATCTGCGGCCGCCTCATACTTCGGACGACGCTTTTCCATCAGATCCTCAATGTAAGAAAGATTCATATTTCCATTCAGGACCGGGCGCTCTGTGCTGTCCTTGACCCTCCCGTAGATCGTCTCCGGTGTCGCTGTGAGGAGGACGATCTTTCCGCATTTCTTCATAAGACGGACATTCTCCTCCTTCAGCACGGCTCCGCCCCCGCACGAGATCACCGCCGGATCCCGGTCTGAAAAACTGCGGATCAGCGCTGTCTCAAGTGACCGGAAATATGGCTCACCTTTCTCCTTAAAGATCTCCGCGATCTCCATCTGTTCCCCGTTCACGATCTCCTGATCCATCTCCACCTGCTCCGCCCCGGTCATCTCCGCCAGACGCGCCGCATTCGTACTCTTTCCACATCCCATAAATCCAATCAGAAAAATATGCTCCTTCAGTCCTGCCATCCTTACATTCTCCTCTTTCGCCGCCCGTGCCACACAGAATTTCCGTTCTGTCCTCACAGGTATCATTAAGAAAAGTATAGCAGATATAAAAAAGAACTGCAAGCCGGGGATTACCGCAGGCCCTGCCTTGCCGCTATGTCCCCCATCAAGTTTTCCCCAAAATAATCTGAAAAAGCTTATTCCCAATGCATCTCAACAGCAACTTTCCACCAGCGCATCTTTCATCCCTCTTAGCACCCAATATCTCCCAGCGGTGAGCTTCCGGGCAGGAGTGCATGATCCGGGGAGCTGGCTTCCTCTTAGCTCGCGGGTGACTGCGTTGGAGAATCGGGGACACTTGTCTGAGCGCAGCGAGTTGTGTCCCCGATTCTCCGCCCTTAGCAGTCTCCCGGGGGCTTAGAGGAACCCTCCCCGCATCCCCGCACTCCTGCCCGGAATCTCACCGCGTACCACTCGCCAACATATTCTGCATTTCATCTCTCCATTGCATTCCCCCATCCCCACTGCTATAATAGAAAAAATGAAAATAATCCCCCGGAGGTACCCATAAAATGGAACATCAGACACCCACCCCGATCACCGGCCACACCGCCCTGATCTGCCTTCTCGGCAGTCCCTGCGCCCACAGCATCTCCCCAATGATGCACAACGCATCCTTTGAAGCACTCGGTCTCGACTACCGCTATCTCGCCTTTGACGTAAATGAAGCAACACTTCCAACCGCTATCGCCGGCTTAAAAGTCCTCGGTGCCCGCGGTTTCAACCTGACAATGCCGGACAAAAACCTCATGGTCTCCCTCTGTGACGACCTCTCGACCGCAGCGCGGATCATCGGCGCAGTCAACACGGTCGTAAACGAAAACGGACGCCTTATCGGCCATAACACCGACGGCATCGGCTACATGCAGTCCGTAAAAGATGCCGGTTATGACATCATCGGCAAAAAAATGACTCTTCTCGGAGCCGGCGGCGCCGCGACCGCGATCCTGGTCCAGGCGGCACTCGACGGCTTAAAGGAAATCTCTGTCTTCGTGAGACCGACCAGCCGATTCTATGACCGCCTGGTACATACTGTGGACGAACTTACAAAGATCACCGACTGCAAGATCAAAATCTGCGATTTTTCCGACGCTGAACTCTTAAAACAGGAACTCACAGACAGCGCCATCCTCACAAACGGAACCTCCGTCGGCATGGCCCCGCACGAGGATACCTGCCCGGTCCCGGAAGATCTCGTCTTCCCGGACGGTCTCACCGTATCCGACATCATCTACAATCCGCGTGAGACAAGACTCCTCTCCATGGCAAAACATCAGGGAAACCCGTTCTTCAACGGTTCCTACATGCTCCTCTACCAGGGCGCCGAGGCGTTCCGCCTCTGGACCGGAAAAGAGATGCCGGTGGAGCAGATCAAACGTGAGTTTTTCTCCAGACAAGACAGTTCTGCAAGTTTTTGATCCTGCATCCCGGATATGCCGGATTTCACAAAAAGCCGATGAAATCAGGGTAGCTCCACCCGATTTCACCGGCTTTTTCATTGATCTGATTCTTTTATTTTCCTCAATACCTCATTTTCCGTTCAGAACATCCCTACCCATGAAAAGCTGCCCGAGTCGCTCCCTATTTGTAAATATACCGCTTTACTGTGCATCGATGATCTCCTCCGCCATCGCGAACATCTCCTCCGCGCTCAGCTCCTCGCCAAACTTGAACAGGCTGTACCCCTGACCGTCCATGTCCCACTCGACCATACAGGAGGTTGTGATCTCGATCTCATCACTGCCGTAAGCAAGGTCAAAGTTGCCCGCTTCCTGGGCCTTTTTGTCCTCCTCGGTGAGTTCATAATTAGCCGGCACAAATTTGTTGACCGTCTTATAGAATCGAAGTTCCGTGCCATCCCCGCACGTCTTTACATCCGTCGGAGCGCTCCCGCCGTCCAGCCCGACTTCCGCAGAAAATGTGATCGGTTCCATCCCCTCTTTTCCATAAGTAATGTCGAGATGGCTCCCCTTGCCCAGCTTATTTCCATCCTTGTCACTCGTCTCATACTTCACCGGGACAGCACTTTCGAACGTATATCCATTGGAAAACTGTTCCGGGAAATTTACCTTCGGACCATGTTCCTCCTGAAGCTTTAACGCCTGTTCATAAGTATGCACCTCATCTCTCCGGTCACTGTGCGATGTCACTCCCGCAATGTTCCCGATCGCAAATGCTGTCATGCTGCCAAATACACAGATCGCTGCCACCGCGATCACTGCCTTTTTCATAAATCCTCTCTTCATATGCGTTTCCTCTCTTTCTATCTGTTCATATACACGTTTCCTGATCCGCACCTCCCGCAGGGATTCATCCGGAACTTCGCCTGCGCGGCTCTCAAACATTTTTTTCAGTCTTTCTTCTAAGATAGGATCGTCCATGTTTTTCCTCCTTCCTCCTGCGTGAGGACCTTCTTTAACTGCTCCTTCGCATGGTACAGTCTTGATTTCACCGTGCCCTCGAACACTCCGCAGACCTTCGCGATCTCGCGGATCGGCATGTCATTATAATAGTAAAGGATCAGAACCGCTTTCTGTTTCGGCGGCAGCTTCTCCACCGCCTCAAAAAGGATCCGTTCCTCCTCCTTCATGATGCAGGTTTCCAGGACCGACCGTTTCGTGTCCTCCTGCCCGGATGCCGGTTCCTCCTCCGGACACTCCCGCCCTGTCTTTTTGCAGATCTTCCATGCCGACCTCGTGAGGATCCGGTAAAACCATGTCTTAAAGGCCGCCGGCTCTCTGAGCTTCTTTCTGTTTAAATAGCAGGCGGTAAATGTCTCCTGGACAATGTCCTCACTGTCCGCAGCATTTCCGGATATCAGCCATGCGGCTCTGAGCGCCGGCTTCTCATATTGCTCCATCAATGTTCCGAATGCCTCCATGTCGCCATCGATCATCCGTCTCACGATATTCTCTTCATCCATGTCCTGCCTCCTCTCTTTTTTGATGCATCTGTCTTATAGAGACAGGAACCTTGAGGAAAGTTCATTTTTTCTAATAATTTAAATGAAAAAGACAAAAAATTGGCTTCGTCACATTCAGTCTTAACGCTAAGTTGTCTGCAGCAATCCGCACCTTCGCACAAGTACGCATCATTGATACATCGTACCTTCTTATTTATCAGGAAATTTCATCGGAATTTCCTGCCAGACAAAACAGGACAGTGCTCCACATTTCTGTCGACGCACTGTCCTGTATCATGATCCGTTTATTTAGTTTACACGCATGCACATCCAGTCCGCGATCCTGCCCCGTACAGACCGATCGTTCTTTTTCAGGGACTCCACACATGCCAGACTCATATTCTCTCAGTCACAGCTTGCCATCAAGCGTAAATTTCCTGACTTTCTGCTTTTCGTTTTCCTGAATATGATTCGTCACAGTTTGCTCCTGCTTGTAAACTCCCTGTACTTCTGAACCGCCTTTTCTTCCGCCTCTTTCATGATCTCCTCCACCGAGTTCCCTTCGATGTCGAGTCCCTCAGCGGTATAGCATACGGTCTCATGGATCCCGTAATAGACCTTGCAGAGCTTCTCCAGATACTCATATCCGAGGTTCAGCTCCCCGATGGATCCGCCGCTGGTCGTCACATAGTGGAGACTGTCTGCATGGCACAGACCGCCCGGAATGCCCTTGGAGGAGAATGTAAACGTCAGACCTGTCACGCAGATCTGCTCCAGATAACATTTCATCCGTGCCGGGAATGAGAAATCCCAGTACGGAGCTGCAACAACGATCCGGTCCGCAGCCGCGAACTGCTTCGCGTAAGTGAAAAGCGGTCCCTCAAAATTTCCTGCTCTTGTAAGCGATTCCCGGAGTGCGCTCTCCTTACCCGTGAAGAGTTTCAGATCTTCATCCTCAAGATTTAAAGTCTCGATCTCATACTCCCCGTTCTGATTCATTTCCTTTAACAACGTCTGTGCGAGCTGTTCCGTCCTTGAGATGCCGCGGTTGACGCAGGCATCAATGAATAATAACTTTTTCATAGCTGATCTCCCTCGTTTATGTTTTACCCATGCACCTGATTCTGCTATATTGATCCAGCTTTTACACTTATCATGAAGCCAAAAGCAATTTCACTGTTTCTGCACACATTTCAGACCGTCTTTATCACAGATTTTCCTTTGGCTGTCACATATTCAGCAGCCGTCTCGACAGCTCCAGAATCTCCTCCGTGTTCCTGCTGTTGAAGATCTCAACTTTTCCGCCGGATTCCCGGTCCGAGAGAAGTCCGCGCTCCTCAAGACGCCTTTTCGTCTGCTTTGCGGTCCCGAATCCGCCGTCGTAAACGAAAACTCCCGGCAGATGTTTCTGGATCACCTCACGGATCAGCGGATAATGCGTACATCCGAGAACGACCGCATCGATCTCTGCTTTGTCGTACGGTGCAAACTGTTTTTCCAGATAAGCATCGAGAACCGGTCCATCGAGCACGCCGCTTTCAATATATTCCACAAGTCCCGGACACGGCATCTTGATGATGTTCGCATCGTCCTCATAAATATGCATCATCGAATTAAATTTCGTCTGTGACAGCGTCATCGGGGTTGCCATGACGACGACTTTGGAATGTTCCTTTGCCTTGACCGCAGGTTTTAACGCCGGTTCGATCCCGATCACCGGAAGAATCTCCTCATATGCGGCTCGAAGTTCTTTGATCGCCACACTTGTCGCTGTATTGCAGGCCACGACGATTGCTTTCGCGCCCCGCTCCAGCAGAAATTCCACATCTTTTTTTGTCAGGTCTATGACCTCCTCCGGCGTTCTTGTTCCGTATGGGGCATTCGCCGAATCTCCATAATAAATAAAATCTTCTCCCGGCATCAGTTTGACCAGCTCTCTTAACACGCTGATCCCGCCAAGTCCGGAATCCAAAACGCCAATCGGGCGATTGTCTGTACTCATTTTTCTGTCACCTCACCGTTTTTCTGTTCTTCTATATCACTCTGCCTGCCAGAGCTTCCGTATCGCTGGATCTCCTGCCGCAATTCTCCCATCGCTTCTTTCAGGGAGTCCGCTCTGTTGGCGCATTATCAACATGGTCTTCCTTCATATCTGCGGAGTCTGCTTTTTCAATCCTCTCCACTGTTACTGGATTTTCCATCTTTCATCCATCTTACCACATTTTCCTCCGTTTGACCATCCACAGCCTCCCCGCTTTCGCTTTTTGTGCAATTTTTAAGATTTTTGTCAAAATATTTTTCATTTTTGGTTAATCTGTTTTGCAAAATGCTGCTATACTAACGCTGTAACAAAGAGAACAGCAAATGTTCAACCAAACTTAACAAAACCCCCTTTTCAAAGCTGAGGGCTGCTAAGCGAATCCGGCAGAACAAAAGAAGTTGTTTGCCGGCAATCAGATTTTTGGAGGAAAAGATAAATGACTACTTTAAAAGCTGAAAAAAGAAGCATGGATGTTAAGGCAAAGAGATTAAGAAGAGAAGGATTTGTTACAGGCAATGTTTTCGGACATGCCATCGAAGGTTCTATCCCGGTAAAGATGAATGCAATGGATGTTGATCGTCTTTTAAAGACAGAGCATAAAGGCGGCCAGATCAATCTTGATGTCGAAGGTCAGGTTTACGATGTCCTGATCAAGGAAGTTGATTACAATTCCATGACCAGAAAGATCGATGAAATCGATTTCCAGGCACTGGTAAGTGATGAGAAAGTTTCTTCTACTGCTGAGATCGTGATCCTGAACCGTGAAGCCGTTATCGGCGGTGGTTTTCAGGAAGACTTAAACGAGATTGCTTATAAGGCATTCCCGTCCGCTCTTGTTGAGACAACGACTCTGGATGCCGCTGGCCTGAAGGTCGGCGATACTGTCCGCGTGAAAGATCTCGAGATCGCAAAGAACAAAGACATCGACTTAAAGACTGATCCGGAGGCAGTTGTACTCTCCGTCATCCCGGTTCACAACGTTGTTCCGGCTACTGAAGTGACAACAGCTCCTGGCACAGCAGCTGCAGATGACAAAGAGACCAAGTAATTGCTCTGGGATCGAATAATTTATCAAATAAAATCAAAACTGGCGGTACTGCTCCCCTGTGGGCGGCGCCGCCAGTTTTTTTAGCAGAAACTCTGCCAACAAGTTCTGTCCGATAGATCTGTCACGCATACCGTAAATCCGGGGCCGGGACTCGGCCGGGACATTTTTTGATTTCCGTAAACCGTGAAGCATACCTTGTCCGAAGCCCGCAGCGCATCGACCTTGTGTCCTGCGCGCGCCATGGAAATAGATCTTCTGCTCATTTCTGTCGTAAAAATAGTTGACCGGGATCGCATACGGATAACCGTCATCCCCGTTTACCGCGAGAACGCCGCGTCTGCTCTTCTCCAGAAGTGATTCTGCCGCATCAGCCGTAATTGCATTTTTCTTTTTCCGAATTTCCCTGAACAAATTTCTCTCCTCCATCTCCCGAATGATCGTTTTTGCCATATTTTATCACATTCCCGCCCTGACAACAATGATCAAAAATCCCGGATGACAAATGCAGGAATTCCGGTTAATATAGAATCATATGAAAATCGGAACTGTTCCGTATCTTCACGATCATAAAAAAGAAGGTGTCTCGGCACATTCTCGCGCCAAGTACGGTTGCTTGCGACAACCATCATCTTCGCGCGAGTACGCATCCTAGGCACGACTCGAAAAAGGAATTTCTATATGGACCTCAGAATACTCCGCTACTTTCTCACGGTAGCCAAAGAACAAAGCTTCACTAAAGCCGCTGAACAACTTCATATCACCCAGCCGACTCTCTCCAGGCAGTTAGCCGCGTTCGAGGAAGAGCTCGGCATTTCTCTCTTTAACCGGAACGGGCGGACGATCACCCTGACCGACGAGGGGATTCTCCTAAAGCGCCGCGCTCTGGAAATGCTGGATCTCGAAAAGCGGACTCTGGAGGAGCTGAAAGGGACCGAGGAAGTCATCGACGGCAGCATCACGATCGGCTGCGGGGAATTCGCAGCCGTCGAGATCCTGGCAGAGATCTGCAAAGTCTGCCGTGAAAAATATCCGCTCGTACAGATCGCGATCCACACCGCCACGGCGGATACGGTCTACGAGATGATGAAAAAAGGTCTCGTGGACATCGGGATGTTCCTGGAACCCGTGGATACAGAAGGTCTCGACTACATCCGGATCCCTGAAAGTGACCACTGGGTCGTCGGGATGCGCCCGGACGATCCGCTCGCCGGGAAAGACTTCATCACAAAGCAGGATCTCCTCGGGAAACCGCTGATCCTCCCGGAGCGCACCGGAGTCCAGAGTGAGATCGCAAACTGGTTCGGAAAAGACTTCGATAAGCTCCAGATCGCATTCACCAGCAATCTCGGAACAAATGCCGGAGTCATGGCCTTTTACGGGCTGGGATACCCGGTATCCGTCGCCGGTGCGGCAAGATACTGGCGGCCTGACCTGCTCGTTCAGCGGAAACTCTTCCCGGAGATCACCTCCAATACCGTGATCGCATGGCAGAGAAATCTGCCGAACTCCCATGCGGTCAACAAATTTATCGAGATCATCAGTTCTGTGGCCGCTCATGATGCAGGAACTTCTCTGATTTCGTTAAATGCCTGCAAGGCATAAATCATGATTTGATATAGGTATTGGACATTTAAAAATCTTAGAACTACAATGGATGCATAAGAAGATCCATATCTTCTTTCTGCATCCTTTTTATTTACGCGAACTTGTTTTCACAGGAGGTAATTCAAATGGCAAAAAAATTAGTCGCATATTTCAGTGCAAGCGGAACAACAAAGAAAACTGCGGAACTGATCGCAGAAGCAGGAAACGCTGATCTCTGCGAGATCACACCGAAGGTGGCATATACAACAGCAGATTTAAACTGGATGGACAAAAAATCCAGAAGCAGCGTGGAGATGAATGACAAGAAATTCAGACCGGAGATCGTAACGGCAAATATCGATATGAGCGCTTATGATACCGTGATCCTCGGCTTCCCGATCTGGTGGTATGTCGCTCCGACAATCGTGAACACCTTCCTTGAGTCCTACGACTTTACAGGCAAGAAGATCGTCCTCTTCGCGACATCCGGCGGCAGCGGATTCGGCAACACAGTAAAAGAATTAAAACCGTCCGCACCTGGTGCAGAGATCGTGGAAGGAAAGCTTTTAAACAGAGCTTCCAGACAGGAGATCGCTGATTGGGTAAAATCCTTATAATTAAAGTAAAAACCGGCTGCAGACTGGCATGATCCAGGATCATGCAGCCTGCAGCCGATCTGGAAATGGAGAAAAAACATGGCAAAAATTGTACAGACAGCAGGAAGAAGCGCACTGGGTGAATTTGCTCCCCAGTTCGCACATTTTAATGACGATGTCCTCTTCGGAGAAAACTGGAACAACCAGGACATCGATGTAAAGACGAGAAGTATCATCACCGTTGTGGCACTCATGTCCTCCGGGATCACGGATTCTTCCCTCGTGTTCCACTTAAAGAACGCAAAAGCACACGGTGTCACCCAGAAAGAGATCGCCGCAATCATCACCCACGTGGCATTCTATGTCGGCTGGCCGAAGGGCTGGGCCGTCTTCAACCTTGCAAAAGAAGTATGGCAGATGAATGATGGCGACCTTCCTTACGAGGATGAGGCCATGAGATCCCATGCAAAGTCCATGATCTTCCCGATCGGTGCTCCGAATGACGCCTTTGCAAAATACTTCGTCGGTCAGAGCTATCTCGCACCGGTATCCACAAAACAGGTCGGCGTATTCAATGTGACCTTCGAACCCGGCTGCCGCAACAACTGGCATATCCACCACGCAAAGAGCGGCGGAGGACAGATCCTTGTATGCGTGGCCGGACGAGGCTACTATCAGGAGGAAGGCAAAGAAGCCATCGAGATGAAGCCGGGCGACTGCATCAATATTCCGGCGGAAGTCAAACACTGGCACGGTGCCGCTCCGGATTCCTGGTTCTCCCATCTCGCCATCGAAGTTCCGGGCGAGGAGAACTCCAACGAATGGTGTGAGGCCGTTTCTGATGAGGAGTACGGGAAACTGAAATAGGATGATCCCGCACTTTACCGCATACAAGCGCTCACACTGCAAAGCGCCAGTTTGACAATCCGCTCTTTTTTCTCTATGATTTACACGCAGACAGTGTCTCCTGTTTTGGAAAACTCTGCAAAAATCTGACAGAAAAAGGACGTACAGTATGTTCGAAAAACTAAAATATTTCTCCACGATCTTCTTCGGTACTTTCATCATCGCCGTGGGAGTCTATTTTTTCATGAATCCGAACCACATTATCAGCGGGAGCATCACCGGACTCGCAGTAGTCCTCGTAAATTTCATTCCGCTGTCGCTCTCCGTCATGACTCTGATCTTAAACATCATCTGCATCATCCTGGCGTTTCTCTTTATCGATAAGACTTTCGGGACAAAGATCATCTTTATCTCCATCCTGCTCCCGGTACTTCTCTTCGTATTTGAAACCGCCTTCCCGGATCCGGGATCTCCGACGGGGAACATCGCCCTGGATGTAGTTGGTATGATCGTTGTGATCTGTTTCGGACAGGCGATCCTCTTCAACGCCAACGCGGCATCCGGCGGTCTCGATATTATCGCGAAGATCATGAACAAATATCTCCATCTGGATCTCGGACAGGCGATCATCATCGCCGGCATGGTGACGGTCGCGAGCTCCTATTTCGCCTACGATCTTCAGACCGTGATCATCGGTGCTCTGGCGACCTACTTCAGCGGTCTCGTGCTGGACTACTTTATCGATGAGTTCACCGGAAAGATCCGGGTGTGCGTGATCTCCGAACACAACGATGAATTCCGCCGCTATGTGATCGAGAATCTCCAGCGCGGCATCACTGTCTACACGGCCACCGGCGGCTACAGCGATGCCCAGAAGAGCGAGATCCTGGCGATCCTCACAAAGAAGGAATATGGTCAGTTTATGGACTATGTCCAGTCGAAAGATCCAAACGCGTTTGTCACGATCTCCAACGTAAAGCGCGTTGTCGGAAGCTGGAATACGCCGAAGAGACGGACGTACTTCTAAAAAAAACAATATTTCCCTTATTATCACGACAGTCGCCAAGTTCTCGCGCAAGCGCAGACTTTGGCTCGTTGTTCGCGTAAATCAAACAGGTCCGCACCGGTGATCTTCACCTGCGGACCTGTTTTTTATCAATCTGGATTTGTACGAAATCTTTCTATATAAAATCCCCGTCTTCAGCTTCCCGTTTAATTCAGGAAATTCTCGATGATCACGTTCTCCGCTTCTTCCTCGGTAAGTCCCAGAGTCCGGAGCTTTAATAACTGCTCATCGTTGATCCTTCCGATCGCCGCCTCATGGATGATTGCCGCGTTGAGATCACGCGCGCGGATCTCCGGGATCGAGCCGATCTCCGCATGGTCCATGATGATCGAGTCACACTGGATATGCGCCTGGCACTTGTTGTTGCCGACCGCCTTCGGATGGAACGTCTGGACGGAATTTCCCTTTCCGACGGATCTAGAGATGATCTGTGCGGAGCTCTCCTCCCCGTTTAAGCGGACCTCGATGTTGGACTCCGCCGTCTGCTCTCCCTCGGTCATCAGGCGTTCAGTCACATACAGTCTGGAGTTTTTCTCCATCTCGACAAGCGTCTCGCGGACCGTAGAGTCAACGCCCTTGATTTGCGCCGTATCCAGCGTAAATACGGAGTTTTCTCCCACATAGATATTCGTCACCGGATTCAGCACACGACCGCCGGTCCCGTTTCCCTCTCCGTAATGCTTTTCCTGATAACAGACATTCGCGTTCTTTCCGACATGGAAGGTATGGATCCCGTCATGACGGCTCTCATTGCAGCCGCTGTTGTGGATCCCGCATCCCGCAACGATCGTCACGTCCGCGCCATCTGCGATGTAAAAATCATTATATACAAGATCCGTCATGCCGGAAACGCTGACAACGACCGGAATATAGACCTTCTCGCCCTTTGTCTCGCCGTCGATATAGATATCGATCCCCGGCTTGTCCGTCTTCTTTTTGATCTTGATGTGCTCACTGTCCCCGTGGCAGATGGAAGTTCCGTTCTGACGCAGGTTGAAAGCGCCTTTCTGGGAAAATCCATTGTCATTGATGACTTTCAATACTTCTTCTACTACATGATCCAGCTCTACCATTACGCTCTCACCCCCGCTTTTCCTGCACATGTATGACATTTATCGAGACCGTTCAGGCACGGAAGGACATCTTCTCTGAGACCTTCCGCCTTGATCTTTCCATCGTCGATCACCATGATCCGGTCCGCCATGCTGATGATCTTCTCCTGGTGGGAGATCACGATCAGACTCTGTTTTTTCTCTTTGTGGATCTCCTCGAATTTATGGATCAGCATGGAAAAGCTCCAGAGGTCGATCCCGGCTTCCGGCTCATCGAAAATACATAAGGTATGTTCCTTCGCAAGAACTGTCGCGATCTCGATCCGTTTCATCTCGCCGCCGGAGAGCGTTCCGTCGATCTGGCGGTTTAAATATTCCTCCGCGCAGAGTCCGACATCCGATAATAACTTGCAGCACTCGACGTCTGACATTTCTCTTCCTGCTGCCAGTGCGAGAAGTCTCTGCACCGTCATTCCCTTAAATCTCGGCGGCTGCTGGAACGCGTAGCCGATCCCGGCATTCGCACGGTGGTTGATATCGTAATCCGTGATATCCTCCCCATTTAAAAAGATCTTTCCGCTCTCCGCCTTCTCGATCCCGATCAGGACCTTCGCCAGCGTAGACTTACCGCCGCCGTTCGGTCCCGTGATCACCAGCATTTCTCCATCGTCCACCTGGAAAGAAATATGATCCAGGAGACATTTTTTCGTCCCGTTATCCTCCACATGGAGGACTAAATTTTCTGCTTTTAACACAATTTCACCTCTCTGTATCTATGCCCCCGTACTCTGACAATCTCTCATTTTTCTCCAGTCACGAATACCGCTGAGTTTTGTTAAATCCTATTTTCCGGTAGGTATGAGTGTATTATAGCGCAAAATTATCAATTTCGCCATCAAATTATAGGATTCTCCGGATGTTCCTCTTTTTATACATGTTCTGTTTCACGGAATTTTTTCATTCCAGATTCCAAAATTTGTTATCCCGACCTTCCTCTGATATTTGCCACATCCGCTGTCATTCCATGTGCTGAAACTATGACAGGCGGCCTCTCTATTCCATTTTCACCGTCTCCCGCAGATCAAATTGCTTTTTCGCATGTTCTATGATAGACTGTCTCTTACACGCACAAATGTATTTGTGAAAAAAACACGAGGAGACTATATTATGAATCATAAACGCAGTTCGTTCTCCGGAAAACTCGGTTTCGTCTTATCGGCGGCGGGTGCATCCGTGGGACTGGGAAACATCTGGCGTTTCCCGTATCTCGCCGCGAAATACGGAGGCGGGATCTTCTTACTGATCTATATCATCCTGGCGCTGACCTTCGGCTACACGATGATCATGGCGGAGACCTCCTTAGGGCGCATGACGAAAAAAAGCCCGGTCGGAGCCTACGAATCCTTTGGAAAGTCAAAACTCCTGTCCGCCGGCGGCTGGATCAACGCCGTGATCCCGATCCTGATCGTGCCGTACTATTCCGTGATCGGCGGCTGGGTCATCAAATACCTGTTTGAGTATCTTCTGGGACACGGACAGGCACTCGCGGCTGACGACTATTTCTCCGGCTTTATCTCCAACGGGTTTTCCGCGGAGATCTGCTTCCTGATCTTCACCATGTTCACAGTTGTGATCATCTACATGGGTGTCCGGAACGGGATCGAGCGCGTCTCAAAATTTATGATGCCGATCCTCGTGATCCTCTCCGTGATCATCGCGTTCTACTCCGTGACAAGACCGGGCGCGATGGCAGGCGTGAAGTATTTCCTGGTTCCAAACCTCGAAAACTTCTCCTGGATGACCGTCGTCTCCGCGATGGGGCAGATGTTCTACTCCCTGTCGATCGCGATGGGAATCCTCGTCACGTTCGGCTCCTATATGAAAAAGGACACCTCGATCGAGGATTCGACGAAAAATGTTGAGATCTTTGACACTGCGATCGCGATCATGGCCGGACTCATGATCATTCCGGCCGTCTTTGCCTTCTCCGGCGGCGACCCGGATACTCTCCAGGCTGGACCTTCCCTCATGTTCATCACACTTCCGAAGGTATTTGCGGGCATGGGATTCGGAACAGGCACAGGGATCCTGTTCTTTCTCCTCGTCCTGTTTGCGGCGGTCACAAGCTCCATCGCCCTGACCGAGAGCGCCGTATCCACCTTCGAGGATGAGCTGCACTGGAGCCGGAAAAAAGCGACCGTCTTTATGACCGTTGTCATGATCTTTCTCGGAACACTCTCCTGCCTCGGATATGGTCCGCTGGCGGGCATTACCGTGATCGGAATGCAGTTCCTTGATTTCTTTGATTTTCTGACCAACTCCGTCATGATGCCGATCGCGGCGATCGCGACCTGCCTGCTCGTATCGAGAGTCATCGGCGTGGAAAAGATCGAGAACGAAGTTACCGAGGGCGGCCACCCGTTCAAGCGGAAAGCCATCTTCCAGTTCATGATCAAATACCTCTGCCCGATCTTTGCCGCGATCATTCTTGTGAGCTCCGTGGCGAATGCGTTTGGGTGGATCTCGATGTAACCGTAAAAGAAAGAGCCGTGCCATTCTCGTCGGATGACATGACTCTTTCTTTTTCTATATTTTTCTGACATTCCGCGAAATTCTTTTTCCGTGAATTTTTTGCGAAACTGCATTTCATCGCCTTCCAATGAATTTCCTGAACATGATGTACAGATTTCCGGACTATCCGTTTTCCCTACTCCTCCGGCTCCTTACATACATCCACCCAGCCTTTCGCACCGGCGACTTTCTCCAGCTCCGGGATCGTGAGTTTTACCGCGCTGTGGTCGTTTCCGGCTGCCGGGTAAACGGTCGTAAACTGCTTTAAGCTCTCGTCCAGATACACCGTGATCCCGTCATTGATCCCGAACGGGCACACGCCGCCCGGCGCATGGCCGATCGTTTCTTCCACTTCATCAAACGGGATCATCTTCGCCTTCACATGAAAGGTTTCTTTGTATTTATGGTTATCAATCTTTGCAGTTCCTTCCGTCAGGATCAGGACCGGCGCGTCTCCCTGTAAAAATGACATCGTCTTCGCGATCATTCCCGGTTCTACGCCAAGCGCCTCCGCCGCCTCTGCGACCTTTGCTGTCGAATCTGCAAGTTCGATCACATGATCCAGAAAACCTTTTTTATCAAGATCTGCTTTTGCTTTTTCTAATGACATGATGTGTTTCCTCCTTTGCAAGCTGTCCCTATTCTACCACGTTTCACCGAAAATGGTGAAAAAAACTGCCGTCGATGGCAGAATATGATCTGTCACCAACAGCAGTCTTTCTTACATACACATTGATCAGATATCAAACACCCCGAGCATCACGATCCCGACCACAACCAGTGCGATCATCGCATAGTGTTTCCAGGAAAGCTTCTCTTTCAGGAAGATCCGGCTCCATACGACTGACGCGACGCAGTATGCGGAGATGATCGGCGCGGAGATCGCTGCGTGGACCGTGTCGGAGAGTGCGAAGATATACGCGAACTGACCGGCTGTCTCGCAGAGAGCTCCGAGATATTTCGGACCTTCCTGGGCAGCTGTGAACTTCTGTTTCTTAATGAAACCGACGTAGATGATGCAGCAGAAAGCCGCAAACAGGAATGTCAGCTCGTAGGCGCTGTTTGCCGCAGACGCAGCGTAGGAAGAGCATTCCTCTGCCGTTGCGAACATTCCGGCCGCCTCCGCCTCTCCTGCGAGCTTGTCGAGCACCATGGTGTCCGCAAAGGTACCGGCCGCATCGAGCAGACAGTACGCCACCGGCAGAAACAGCGCCAGCCAGGACTTCGCATACTTATAATTGGACGCAGCCTGGCGCTCCCGGCGCAGTTCATCATCTTCCCTCGACTCAACAATACCAAGCCCGATCACGCCGATGCACACGAGAGCCACCGCTCCGATCACCGCAAGACGCATGTTCCCCTCGATCGCATCGTCCAGGGTACCCGTTAAGAAGCAGAGCACCGCAACGAGAGCGCCTGAGGAGTTGCAGATCGGTGAGGAGATCGAAAGCTCAATGTACCTCAGACCGATGTAACCAAGCGTCATGGACGAGATATAGAGCAGGGATACCGGCAGATACACCATGGCGATATGCCATGTTACCACCGTACCTCCTACAAAGATCGTATAAAGTGCATGTACTCCCATCACAATTCCGACGGCAATAACCATCTTTAAGTGGGCGTACTTATCATTTCCGCGGCAGCCGATCTTTGAAAACAGATCCGAGCCACTCCAGCACAACAGTGCTGTCAGTGCAAGCCAAAACCACATATGCTTTTTCTTCCCTCTTTTCGTATTTGCCCGAAATGGACCTGCTTATTATATATCCGATTCCCGGTTCGCGCAAGGGAATTACCTGAGAGGTTTTGTCAACACTTAACACCCAAATAACTTCGCAGTCTTCTCCATCCGCTCCGCGATCGGAACTCCGAACGGACAGCGGGATTCGCAGGCATGACAGCCGATGCACTCAGATGCCTTATGGTCCAGGAGTTCATAGTGGGACTGGATCGTCGCCGGGACCTCCGGCTGCATGGTCGCCAGATCATAAAATTTGTTGATCATGGCAATGTCCAGATTTGCGACACACGGCTTGCAGTGTCCGCAGTAGGTGCACTCCCCGCGGTAGGAGTGAAACGGCGCGTTCGCAAGCACGGACGCATAGTCTTTCTCTTCCTCAGAAGCCGTCTCGTATCCTGCTGCCGCATCCACCTGTTCCTTCGTGTCATACCCGCACATGATGGAACAGACACCCGGTCTTGTGAGCGCATAGTGAATACACTGCACCGGAGTCAGACAGACGCCGAACGGGGAACGTTTCGCATCGAAGAGTCTTCCGCCCGCAAATCCTTTCATGACCGTGATCCCTACATCGTGCTCCTCACATGTCTTGTAGAGTTTTGCACGGTCCGGATCTGTCCCTTTCAGCCCTGCATCAAACTCATCCGCGAACATTGTGTCGATATTTTCACTCGCCGGCAGCATGTCAAACGCCGGATTGATGCTGAAGAGGATCATCTCCACATAGCCGGATTCCGCCGCTTTCATCGCAACCTTCGGGTTGTGGGAGCTCATTCCGATATGGCGGATGATGCCTTTTTCCTTTAATTCCATCACATAGTCCAGGTAGTCAGAATGCTGGATCTTCTCCCATTCTTCCTCAGAGTCCACGTAGTGGATCATGCCGAGATCGATGTAATCGGTCTGCAGTCTCTTTAAAAGGTCCTCAAAAGCCGGGCGAACGTATTTCATGTCTCTCGTGCGGAAATACTGGTTGTCCTTCCAGGTTGATCCGATATGTCCCTGAATGAACCACTGGCTGCGGTTCTCTTTAATCCCTTCACCGATGATATTTCTTGATTTCGGGTCCGCCATCCAGCAGTCCAGGATGTTGATCCCCTTTTTCGATGCATATTTGATCAGCTCGATGCTCTCTTCCTCCGGATGGCGCTCAAGCCACTCGCCGCCAAAGCCGATCTCGCTCACCATCAGACCTGTTTTCCCCAATCTCCTTGTTCTCATCTGTCTCTCTCCTTTTTCATATCCCATAATTTTTTTCTGACTCATTTCCTTCGTTTTCACATTCCTGTCCGGCAAAATTTCCTGCAATAACGCAGTGGGATTTGCAGATATTCCCCCACAGGATCTTACCTGCATCCTTGTATGGCGAGTTTTATTGAAACGCCCCCGGCCCATCGCTCTCCGACACGAATCTGGCGAGTTTTACGGCTCCGTTTCCTTTTTTGTCGACCGCATAAAAGGTATAGGTTCCTTTTTCCGTGATCTGAAATGCCGCGGTATCTTTGTCATTCACCGTAAACGGCGTTCCTTCCACCGTCCCGTTCGCAAATTCCTCCGCCGTGTGCTCTCCCTTTGCATAGAGAAGTTTGTCGAGATCCCCATCGATGTCGATAACGCGCACAGTCAGATAATTTCCTCCATTCCTGCTCGAGGTCTGCATCTCGATATGAGGTGCCGTCCCATTTTCCGGTCTCGTTCCGCCGTTCTGGAATCCCTTTCTTGAGAGCGTGCTGATATCGTAGGATAATGCCGCTCCGACATTCAGCATTCCGCCGGAAACCGTCACGTCTTTCAGGCTCTCCATCGGCGTCACCGTGGACATCAGGATCTCCTTCACGTCTGCGACCCCGATCCCGTCAAAATAGGAATAGACCATCGCCGCTGCACCGGATACCATCGGCGCCGCCATGGAAGTACCGCTCATGTAACCATATGTATTTCCCGGCGTTGTGCTCAGGATATAGCTTCCCGGAGCCGCGAGATCCACCGTTTTCTTTCCATAGTTCGAACTTGCGGAGAGCGTTCCGTCGATACTTAGATTCGCGACAGAAATGATATTGTCGAGATCATAAGCCGCCGGATAAAACGGGATCGCATCCGTGTCAACTCCCTTTCCGGTCTTCGGATTTCCGTTTCCTGCCGCCACAACAAAGAGCATACTGGAATTCTTCATCGCCTCATACAGCGCCTTGTCATCCACCGTCGATGTCAGGCTCAGGTTGCAGATCACGGCTCCATTGTCCTCCGCATACCTGATCGCCTTGATGACTGCTGCCGTGCTCCCTCCGCCGTCCGTGCCTCCTAGTGCCTTCAGCGCCATCACGCGCACCCGGTTTCCGGGAACGATCCCGGCAATTCCGATCCCGTTTCCCGTCCCGGCACTGATCGTCCCGGCTCCGTGGGTCCCGTGGCTGTCCTCTTCCCCGGTGAAGATCTGGTTGTTGTTATTATAAAAATTCCATCCGTAGACATCGTCCACATATCCGTTCCCATCGTCATCGATCCCATTTCCCGGGATCTCATCCGTGTTCACCCACAGGGTATCCTTCAGATCTTCATGCGTGTAGTCGATGCCCGTATCGATCATCGCGACGATCGTATCATGATTTCCGTTTCCGTACGTCTTCCATGCCTGCTCCAGGTTGATATCCACGCCAGATACCGCCTGGCGCTTTTTCACCTCCACAAGAGTTCCCAGTAGCTCCGCATTCCCCGTCGGCTGTCCGAACGGATCCGAATACACCGGATACTTCCTCATCTCCTCCGCTGCAAAGGAACCGTCATTGAAAAAAGCCCACTGTTCCAAGGCGGACGGGTCATTCGTCTGAAGCTTTTCCGAGGCGAAAGCCATAAGCGGCTGCCCTGATGAGGCGAGCAGGGCTGTCGCCAGGATTCCCGCCGCGATTTTAGAAATTTCTCTTTTCTTTTTCAAATATTTCTGCTGCATATCCACTCTCTTTTCTGGTCACAGTACACAGACACTCCATGCCCGCACACTGTAACAGGATCTTGCCGTTGCTTCGCTTCCCATTCCGGCTCAGCAACATCCGCGGTCACAACGTTATCATACTCAAACCAATGTTTATTCTACCAGATATTCTTGTATTTTCTATGAACTTTTTTGTTTTTAGGTAAATGCAGCGCCAAATACGGTCTAAAAAGAAAAGGCAGAACAACATCTTCCGATATCATTCTGCCTCTGTATTTCATTTTCCGGTTGTCTCGATCCACCGACTGCAATTTCGCGGAATCCTGTCGATCCGGATCAGGCTGTTACAGCTCCGCCGGTCCCTGACCATTGTCCGATCCCTGCTGACCGTTCTGAGTTTCTGCTGTCTTCTGCTCCGGATCCTGCGGCATCACGCTGTTTCCATCCTGCACCGGATTCTGAACCTGCTCAGCTGCCGGCTGTTCAGATCCCGCTGCCATCTCCGGCTGCCTGTTCCCGTTCTCTGCAGACTCAACAGTCTCAGCGCTCTCGCCGCCCATCCGGCTGTGATCGTCCTTCTGGCCTTCCTCCGGCTCCGGGATTCCCTTGACCTCACGGAAGATCTTCATGAATTCCTTGCCGGTGATCGTCTCTTTCTCGATCAGGAACGCTGCGATCTTATCCATCACATCCCTGTTTTCAGAGAGAAGACGTTTCGCCTCCGCATAGGCCTCTTTTAACATCTTCATGACTTCCGTATCGATCTCGGCAGCTGTCGCATCACCGCAGTTCATCACGGTGCGTCCGGTCAGATACTGGTTTTCCTGCGTCTCAAGACCCATCAGACCGAATTTATCCGACATTCCGTACTGGGTAACCATCGCTCTTGCGACTCTTGTCGCCTGTTCAATATCATTTGCCGCTCCGGTCGTCACGGTATCAAAGACGATCTCCTCCGCCGCACGTCCGGCAAGAGAGACAACGAGCATTGCCTTGAGCTCTTTCTTCGTATTTAAGAATTTCTCTTCTTCCGGAACCTGCATCACATATCCCAGCGCGCCCATTGTTCGCGGAACGATCGTGATCTTCTGGACCGGCTCTGCATCCTTCTGGAGAGCGGTTACAAGCGCGTGTCCGACCTCATGGTAGGAGACGATCCGGCGCTCCTCTTTGCTCAGGATCCGGTCTTTCTTCTCTTTACCGACAAGGACAAGTTCCACTGCCTCGAAGAGATCTTTCTGGGAGACAGCCTGACGGCCGTTCTTGACCGCATTGATCGCTGCCTCGTTCATCATATTCGCAAGGTCCGCACCGACGGCGCCGGAAGTCGCAAGGGCGATCTCCTCGAAGTCTACCGTCTCATCCAGACGCACATCCTTCGAATGTACTTTCAGGATGCTCACACGGCCTTTCAGGTCCGGCTTATCGACGATGACACGCCGGTCAAAACGACCCGGTCTTAAAAGCGCCGGATCCAGGATCTCCGGACGGTTTGTCGCTCCGAGGACGAGAAGTCCCTTGGAGGAATCAAATCCATCCATCTCGGAGAGGAGCTGGTTTAAGGTCTGTTCTCTCTCATCATTTCCGCCGAAACGGCTGTCACGGCTGCGTCCGATCGCATCGATCTCATCGATAAAGATGATACACGGGGCGGACTGCTGTGCCTGTTTGAAGAGGTCGCGGACACGGGACGCACCCACGCCGACGAACATCTCAACGAAATCGGAACCGGAGAGGGAGTAGAACGGAACGTGCGCCTCACCGGCTACCGCCTTTGCGAGCAGTGTTTTACCGGTTCCAGGAGGACCCACGAGGAGCGCTCCCTTCGGCAGTTTTGCGCCGATCTTTGTATATTTCTGCGGGTTGTGCAGGAAATCGACGATCTCCACAAGGGATTCCTTCGCCTCATCCTCACCTGCAACATCCGCGAACGTGACTCCGGTCTCCTTCTGGACGTAGACCTTGGCGTTGCTCTTTCCGACGCCCATCATTCCTCCGCCGCCCATCCGGCTGTACATCATATAGAGAAGTCCGATCATCAGTGCCGACGGAAGTACCCATCCCATCAGGAAATTCAGGATGCTGGCACTCGTACTCGTATCTTCTGCCACCACATGGACTCCGTTGGAGTCTAAAAGACGCTCCGCAAGTTCAGAGTCCGGAATTCTCACTGTATAATACTGGATAAAACGTGAAAGCTTTGTGGAAGAAGTCTTTGGCGTTAAATAGATCCTGTTGCCGGAGATCTTCGCCGTATCGATCTCTCCCTCTTTCAAGTATTCCACAAACTCCTCATACCCGAGTTCCTGGGTCTGGTTTTTGCGGACCATGTTGTTCATGACGGTCACAGCGATCAGCGTGATCACGAGGATCAGGGCGAGAACCCCGATATTCTGTCCGCTGGGCCGCTTTCTGTTCTGATTGTTGTTGTCCATTTATCTTCTCCACTTCTTTAGCGCATATATCACCTTTTGGGGACACTGCCCGCATTCTGTGATATAAAATTATAACTATTGTAACTGTTCAAATAGTTATACCTAATCATTATAATTTGAGTTTCCCCATAAGGCAATAAAAAAAGTATGAAATTTACGTGTTTACAAGAATTTTCAGAAAGGCTACAATACAAGATGTACGTTCCGTCCGAAAGTTTTATCATATCTGAAAGGCAAATGATCATGAACACTGTTATTCATCCGATCCCGCCCGTATTTGACCGGAATTCAAAGATCCTGATCCTCGGATCTTTCCCGTCCGTCAAATCCAGGGAAGGACATTTTTTCTACCATCATCCGCAGAACCGCTTCTGGAAAACCCTGGCCGGAGTCCTGGACGTTCCGGTTCCGGACACGATTGATGGGAAAAAGGCTTTTCTCCTCTCCCACCGCATCGCGCTCTGGGATGTGATCGCCTCCTGCTCGATCGAAGGTTCCAGCGACAGTTCGATCCGCGATGTCGTGCCGAACGACCTCTCCGTGATCCTCTCCACCGCCGATATCCGGGCGATCTTCTGCAACGGAAAGACTTCCTGGAATTATTACAGGAAATATCAGGAAGCCGTGACTGGGATCCCCGCCGTCTCCCTGCCGTCCACGAGTCCGGCGAATGCGGCGTGGTCGCTCGAAAAATTAAAGGGTGCATGGAATGTGATCCTTCCGTATATCAGATAATGCACGCTGTCCCGGTATGAATGCTTACAGGACACGCGTCCTCCATGCCCGCGCACTGTAACAGAAGGTTCCTGCACTCATTTGCTCCAGCGTCGTCTGTTCTGCCGGCATTTTTCATGATAAAATTTTTTATGAATTACTTTCCTGCATGTTTTCCCTCTCACCATCGAAAACTATCAGCCAGGAGGTGATCGTATGAAAGAACCATCAAAAAATAAGTCAGCTGATACCGACTGGGAGATCGACATCCAGTCCTGCTCCGCCACCGACTGTACCGGTCTGATCCCGGCGCTCCCGGAGAGTGACGCAGAGCTTGAGCATTATCAGGATCTCTACCATTATCTGCCTGACGAAAAAAAATGAGTCCGACTTTCACGGACCATATCTGCAAAATATGCATTCACAACTGCATCATACGGGATTTTTCGTTTAGATATTTTCGCTCCGTGGTGCAGGAACCATTTTTTCTACTCATCCGTGCATCCGGAAACTTCTCTCGATGCACCGGAAACTTGCAAGCCAAATATGATCAAATAAAGAAAGAAGTACAACAATTATGTTAAACGAATCCATCTACCGGTCATGCACCCTCTGTCCGAGGGAATGTCATGTTGACCGGACAGTATCCACAGGCTTCTGCGGCGCCGGACATGAACTGCGCGCCGCCAGAGCCGCCTTACATATGTGGGAAGAACCATGCATCAGCGGCACGACCGGAAGCGGGACCGTCTTTTTCTCCGGCTGTACACTGCGCTGTGTGTTCTGCCAGAATTTCCAGTTAAGCCATGAAAACTACGGAAAGACGATCTCCGCTTCCCGGCTCTCTGATATCTTCCTGGAGCTTCAGGAAAAAGGCGCCGCAAACATCAATCTCGTGACCGGGACGCAGTTCGCTCCGTCGATCATCCGTGCCCTGGATCTCGCAAAGCCAAAGCTTCAGATCCCGGTTGTTTTCAACTGCGGGGGATATGAAAAGATCGAGACGATCCGGGATCTCGCCGACTACGTCGATATCTGGCTCCCGGATCTCAAATACATAGACAGCGGTCTCTCAAAAAAATACTCTGCCGCTCCGGACTATTTTGAGAAAGCTTCCGCCGCGATAAAAGAAATGATCCGCCTCACCGGCGGACTTACCTGGAATCAAAAGAGCCCGTCCATGCTGGACCGCGGCGTCGTCATCCGCCATATGGTCCTTCCAGGAGCAAAGGATGATTCGATCCGGCTCCTGCACTGGATCAAAGAGAACCTCCCGGAACACCAGTATCTCATCAGTATCATGAGCCAGTACACGCCGTTTTACAGGAGCGCGGACTACCCGGAGATCAACCGCCGGATCACCTCCTACGAGTATAACAAGGTCGTTGATACCGCCATCGATCTCGGTCTCACTGAGGGCTTCATGCAGGAAAGAAGCAGCGCCAAAGAAGAATATACGCCGCCGTTTGACTGTGAGGGGATCTGAGAGCCGGTAGAAGTTCAGACCGACAGGATTGATGATGACAGCGTCAGCACCGGCAGCTTTCTGGATACAAACATCATAAAAGGTGGGTACCGAATCAATTTTTCTGTTTCGATACCCACCTTAATGTTCTGCGTTATCCAATGGATCTTACCTCGTTTTCATTAGATTTTGTTTCTATATGAAGTTTTTCTTGTTCACTCCGCCGGCTTTTTCCGAAAGTTTATATTTTTTGTTCTCATATCGATCATTGTATTTCTCTTTTCGATACTTTCTCGTCATATCTCGAAGGATTTCAAATAATCTTTTTTCGATCAATTACCCGGTTTTGTGTGTTTCCTTTGTTCCGGATTTTTCAAATTTGAAAAACGGAACGAGACTTATGTGTTCGGTGGACTGTACCTCCTTTACTTAGAATCTTTTAAGTACGAACCTTTTCGTCTTCTTTGCTTTGTTCTCTCTTTCTTTTTGATGTCTTTATTATATGCGATAAGTCCCATTTTGTCAACATGTTTTTAGAAATATTTTTATTTATTTTATTATTGTTAGTTAATTGTTGTATTGTATATAATTATTCAAATAATTTTATCTGTCAGTATTCTCTGTATATTACTGGATTTCTCCGCCCCGGATTTTTTACTCTGCAAGAATACCGCATCTACCAGCTTATGCTGACTAAGAGTATGCACCAACGTTCACCTGCATTCGTCTTAAATCCCCTGGGTTATCCACTTCTTTTTCTCTCCCCGCATCCCCGGAACAATACTGCAAATGTGACGGAGATTCCCGCCACCATCAGAAAGAGATCTGAGTACACCCCGAACGCAGCTGACACCTTCTCCCAGGAATCTCCGGCGATCCTGCCTGCATAGACGAGAACCGTATTCCACAAAAGGCTTCCCGCCGCCGTGAAAGCAAGAAACGGGATGACCGGCATCCTGGCGATCCCTGCGGGAATGGAGATCATGCTCCGGACGATCGGTACCAGTCTGCACAAAAAGACTGCAGACTTCCCGCGATCCCGGAACCAGTCTTTCGCGAGATCGACATCCTCCGGTCTGAAATGGAGCAGCTGTCCGGCCTTTCCACAGAGCAGTTTCCGAAATATCTCATCCGGAAGGAATCTCCCTGCTCCGTAAAGAATGACCGCTCCCACCATGGACCCGGCCGTTGAGAAGAGGATCACCCCGCTGGGCGTCATGTCCGTGCAGGTCGTCATGACACCTCCAAATGTCAGGATCACCTCCGAAGGGATCGGAGGAAACAGATTTTCCACTAAAATAAGGAGGAATACGGCAAGATTTCCGTATTCCCCCATCAGTTCCAGTACCAGCTCCCGCATACACGCACCCCCGCTTTGCCATGGGTACAATATATGTGGAGCTGATCTGCATTATTCATTTCCTTTTTCTCCGATCAGCCATTATATTTCTGGCTCTGCTCCGCGATCAGCGCCGCATCATCGAAGTAGTTGATCTTCATCGCCTCGCGCATCTCTTTTAAGGTCTGGGCAGCCACGCGCTCTGCCTTCTCGCTTCCGCTCTTTAAGATCTCGTATACAGCCGGGATGTCCTGCTCCCATTTCTTTCTTCTCTCACGGATCGGGCGAAGCTCTTCCTCAAGCACACGGTTTAAGAACTTTTTCACCTTTACATCGCCGAGTCCGCCGCGGGAGTAGTGTTCCTTCACCTCGTCGAGATTCTTGTAATCCGGCCAGAACTCTGCAAAGTACTCGTCCTTGCAGAATGCATCGAGATATGTGAAGACGGTATTTCCTTCCACCTGTCCCGGATCGCTGACTTTTAAGTGATTCGGATCTGTGTACATGGACATGACTTTCTTCTTTACTTCCTCCTCCGGATCGGAAAGATAGATGCAGTTTCCTAAGGATTTGCTCATCTTCGCCTTTCCATCGATTCCCGGAAGACGGCGGCATGCGTCGTTGCTCGGAAGAAGAATCTCCGGCATCACGAGTGCGTCTGTGTTGTATACCGTATTGAATTTGTGAACGATCTCTCTTGTCTGCTCAACCATCGGCATCTGGTCCTCACCGGCCGGGACCACGTTTGCCTTAAATGCGGTGATATCGGCAGCCTGGCTGATCGGGTAGGTGAAGAAACCGACCGGGATGCTCGCCTCGAAGTTTCTCATCTGGATCTCGCTCTTTACAGTTGGGTTTCTCTGTAATCTGGAAACGGTAACGATATCCATATAGTAAGCGGTCATCTCATAGAGTTCCGGCACCATGGACTGGATAAAGATCGTGGATTTCTCCGGATCAAGACCTGCGGACAGGTAATCCAGGGCAACCTCCAGAATATTCTGGCGGACCTTCTCCGGGTTATCCGCGTTGTCTGTAAGTGCCTGGGAGTCAGCGATCATGATATAGATATCGCTGTACTCTCCGGAATTCTGAAGCTCCACTCTTCTTCTCAAAGATCCTACATAATGTCCTACATGAAGACGTCCGGTCGGACGGTCTCCTGTTAAAATTACTTTTCCCACAACAATGTTCCTTTCTGTTCTGTGTTAGCAGGCAGCCATTCCGGTCATTTAGACCTTCCTGCGGCCTGGATCTTTCTCTTTTATTCCAAAGCGCCCTGATCCATCTGATCGTGGTCACGGCACCCGGAAGCGTTATGATAGAATTATAAAGCGGATTCGCCTCTTTTGCAAGCATAACCGCTCTTTTTGCAGGATTCTACGGACTTTGGCGTAACAAGTAAAGATCCGGTCACGATGAGTTTTCTCACCATGACCGGATCTTTCTACCATTTTCAGTATTATGAGATCACAGACCGTTTTCCGTTTTTATCCGTACACATCGGACCTGTAAATCTGTTTTCAGCCTTTGATCACGCGGACTTTATACATTCCGCTGATCTTCTCCAGATGGGCAACTGCCTCTGCCTTTGCCGGGTCCTCAAGATCCAGAAGTGTGTAGGCGTATTTGTCGCGGCTCTTGTTTGTCATGTTCGCGATGTTGATCCCCTCAGCCGCAAGGATCGAGGTGATCTGGCCGATCATGTTCGGAACATTTGCGTGGAGCAGGGCGATTCTTCCTGCAACCTGGCATACCCCCATGTCGCATGCCGGGTAGTTTACGGAATTCTTGATATTTCCGTTTTCCAGGTAATCCTTTAACTCATCCGCAGCCATCACTGCACAGTTGTCTTCAGATTCCTCTGTGGAAGCGCCGAGATGCGGGGTTGCGATCACGCCTTCCATCGCGGATGTCTTTGCGTTCGGGAAGTCTGTGATATATTTCTTTACTTTTCCTGCCTTTAATGCCGCTTCCATGTCATCGTCATTGACAAGAAGGTCTCTCGCGTAGTTTAAGATCACAACGCCGTCCTTCATCTGGTCGAAAGCGTCCTTGTTGATCATATACTTCGTGGAATCCAGAAGCGGAACATGAACGGTGATGTAATCGCACTCCTGGTAGATCGTGTTGACGTCCATGATGTGCTTTACGGAGCGGGACAGCATCCATGCCGCGTTGACGGAGATGAACGGGTCGTATCCGTATACTTTCATTCCGAGAGCTGCAGCCGCATTCGCTACCTCGCAGCCGATCGCGCCGAGTCCGATGACACCGAGCTTTTTGCCCTTGATCTCATTTCCTGCAAAGGCTTTCTTGCTCTTTTCCATCTTCTTTGCGATATCTTCCTCACCTGCATGCTCTCTGCACCATTCCACGCCGCCGATGACGTCTCTGGATGTCAGGAACAGGCCTGCAAGTACAAGCTCTTTTACACCGTTCTTATTTGCACCCGGTGTGTTGAATACGACGATTCCCTTTTTCGCGCACTCATCGAGCGGGATGTTGTTGACTCCGGCTCCGGCTCTCGCGATCGCCTGAAGTCCCTCCGGGAATTCTGTCTCATGAAGGGATGCGCTGCGGACCATGACTCCTTCCGCATCTTTGATGTCATCTACAAATGTATAATCTCCTGTGAGGCGGTCTGTACCGTAGTGGGAGATCTGATTTAAACAGCAAATCTTTCTCATAATGTCTCTCCTGTAATCTTTTCGATCCGGCAGCCTTACGCGTTCGCGTGCTCCGCCTCAAATTTTTTCATGA
The DNA here is from genome assembly GCF_902143525.1 of Clostridium sp. Marseille-P7770. Lineage (NCBI taxonomy): Bacteria > Bacillati > Bacillota > Clostridia > Eubacteriales > Clostridiaceae > Clostridium > Clostridium sp. Marseille-P7770. The sequence continues at coordinate 128,334 of NZ_CABFVC010000005.1, forward strand.
ATTCTACAAGCTTTACAACGCCCTCTTCCGGCATTGCATTGTAGATGCTGGCTCTCATACCGCCGACGGTGCGGTGACCTTTTAAGTTCACGAATCCGGCCTTTTCTGCCTCTTTTACGAACAGGGCATCGAGGTCTTTGTCACCTGTCACGAACGGTACGTTCATGATCGAGCGATCCTCTTTTCTTACTGTTCCATGGAACATTTTGCTCTGATCCAGGTAATCGTAGAGGATCTTTGCCTTTCTTTCATTTCTCTCTTTCATGGCTTCCAGACCGCCCTGTTTCTTCAGCCATTTGAATACCTTGCCGCAGATATAGATTCCGTAGCACGGCGGAGTATTGAAGAGAGAGCCTGCCTTCGCCTGTACATCGTAGCGCATGATCGTCGGTGTCTCCGGAAGAACGTCCTCGCGGATCAGGTCTTCCCGGATGATCACGATGACAACGCCGGCCGGTCCGATATTTTTCTGGACGCCTCCGTAGATCACGCCGTATTTTGTGACATCCATCGGTTCTGAGAGGAAACATGAGGAGACATCAGAGACAAGTATTTTTCCTTTTGTATTCGGGAGTGTGTGGAATTTTGTTCCGTAAATCGTATTGTTCTCGCAGATGTAGACATAGTCAGCATTCTCGTCGATCGGAAGATCGGAGCAGTCCGGAATATAGCTGAATGTCTTGTCTTCGCTGGATGCGATGGCATTTGCGGTTCCGTAAAGCTTTGCTTCCTTCCATGCTTTCTTTGCCCACTGTCCAGTGATGATGTAATCGCCGACACGGTTCTTAAACAGGTTTAACGGAACTGCAGCGAACTGCTGGTGTGCGCCGCCCTGTAAGAACAGGACTTTGTAATTGTCCGGGATCTTTAAAAGATCACGGATATCCTGCTCTGCCGTCTGGATGATCTCCTCGAACGCTTTTGAGCGGTGGCTCATCTCCATAACGGACATTCCGGTTCCGTTATAATCCAGCATTTCTGCTGCTGCTTCTTTTAATACTTCTTCCGGCAACACAGCCGGACCTGCGGAAAAGTTGTAAACTCTGCTCATAAATTTTGTTCCCCTCTCTGATTGCTCTATGGTCTCTCCTCTAAGGGGCGGCCACGAATCCAGCCCAGTCGCATGATCCGTTGTATTACTTCACCTTGTCTCTTCTCTACCAATGTGAAGCCTCGAATCGGGCTGATTTGTCATATATCCTAGCACAAGTCACCCGGCAAATCAATGATAAAATTTTTTATTTTCGGGAATTATGTAAACTTTCTTCTTTTTTTAGTCTCTTTTTTTACAATTTCGATGAGACAGTTCCGAATTTTATTAGATTTCTCTGGGAAAATCGGATTTTATCTCAAGCAGATAAACCATGTTAGATTTTCATTTCCCTATCGTGTAAGATTATGGTACGTCAGTTATATCTTTACTCACTAGAAGCAGCGGACTTCCCTGATTCGGTAACAAGTGAAAACACGCTTCGCGAGTTTCCCCTTGTTATCGCGACAGTCGCCAAGGTCTCGCGCAAGCAGCGGACTTTGGCGTAAAAAAAAAGAAAGACAGACTGCATATGTTTTATATGTACTCTGTCTTTCTGTATTCGTAACTGCTCAGTACCCTCACAGTTACGAGCAAAAATCCATTTCAAATCGGCTTCGCCGATGGGATTTTTGCCTTCAAGCCTGTGTTTTATTACGGTCAGCGCAGCAAGTGCCCAGACCTACTGAACAGTTACCTGTATTCTTTCTATTTTACTTTCTGTATCTGCGTGATCTCTCCCTTTTTTCTCTCACTGAGAAATCCGGGCCCGGTCATTCTCAGATCCTCTCGCAGATCAAGTTGCCCATCTCGGTCGTTCCAACCTGCTTCATGCCCTCATCCATGATATCCACAGTGCGGTAACCGTCCGCAAGGACTTTTCTCACTGCGCCTTCGATCGCATCTGCTTCCTTATCAAGGTCGAAGGAGAAGCGGAGCATCATCGCTGCGGAGAGGATCGTCGCGATCGGGTTTGCGATGTCCTTGCCTGCGATATCCGGTGCGGAACCGTGGCTCGGCTCGTAGAGACCGAATTTGCTCTCGTTTAAGCTTGCGGAGGACAGCATTCCGATGGAACCTGTGATCATGCTCGCCTCGTCAGATAAGATATCGCCGAACATGTTCTCAGTTAAAATGACGTCGAACTGGCGCGGATTCATGACAAGCTGCATTGCGCAGTTATCGACTAACATGTTCTCAAGTGTAACTTCCGGATAGTCCTTTGCGACTTCCGCTACAACTTTTCTCCAGAGTCTGGAGGAATCAAGAACGTTTGCCTTATCGACACTCGTCACTTTCTTTTTTCTCTTCATTGCGATCTCGAAGGCCTTGATCGCTACGCGGCGGATCTCCTTCTCACTGTATACAAGAGTATCTGTTGCCTGCTCCACACCGTCTACCGTCTCTGTGTGGCGCTCGCCGAAATACAGACCACCTGTAAGCTCGCGGACGATGACCATGTCAAAGCCGTCCCCGATGATCTCTTTCTTTAACGGGCATGCACCGGCAAGGTCATTGTAGAGGTACGCCGGGCGGATGTTTGCAAACAGATTTAAGCCTTTGCGGATCGCAAGAAGACCTGCCTCCGGTCTCAGGTTCGGAGCCACATCATACCAGCGGGAGTTTCCGACATTTCCGCCGACTGCGCCTAAAAGAACGGCATCGCTCTTCTTTGCAGTCTCAAGCGCCTCATCTGTCAGCGGCACCCCGTAGGTGTCGATGGAGATTCCGCCCATGAGGACGTCCTCGTAGTTGAATTTATGGCCGTATTTCTGTCCAATTTTATCTAAAACTTTTTTTGCCTCTCTTACAATTTCCGGACCGATCCCGTCGCCGGAGATCGCTGCGATCGTGTATTCCATCTCTTTTACCCTCCATGATCCCATGGACTTGAATCCAGGGATCTTCTTTTTATATTCCGGATCCATCCCGACCCATTCTTTTCCATGTAATCATACTCTAAATTTTCTTATTTTTCAAGAAATCGGGAGGAATTACCGGCATACATGTTTTCTATCTGTTGTATGAATCAGGGTTATATTCTGATTGTTCCTCAAAAATGATTAGACATCGTAAAAAAAGTTAGTCCTATCCGGCCAAGATAAAGAAAGGCAGATACCCCGGAAAAATCCATCGGTATCTGCCTTTGTTCTCTTTTTCTTTATTCGTGGTACATCTCCGGTCTGCGGTCACGGAAAAGTCCCCAGGAGAAACGCTCGCGCTCCAGCTCGTCCAGGTCGAACTCCGCTGTGATCACGCCCTCGCTGTCGCGGTCCATGGACTCGATCACCTCTCCGGATCCGTCCGTGATGAAGGAGGAACCGTAGAATTTCAGGGCGGATTTCTGGTTTCCGTTCGCCTCACAAGGTTCTACCTCTTCCAGGCCCACGCGGTTTGCCGCGATCACCGGCATCAGGTTCGATGCGGAATGTCCCTGCATGCAGCGTCTCCAGTGCGGCATGCTGTCCACGGAGAGGATCGGCTCGCTTCCGATCGCGGTCGGGTAGAATAAGAGCTCCGCGCCCTTTACCGCCATGAATCGTGCGGTCTCCGGGAACCACTGATCCCAGCAGATTCCGACACCGATGGTGCCGTAGCGGGTCTTAAATGCCTTGAATCCGGTATCCCCAGGTGTGAAATAGAATTTCTCCTGATAATAGTGATCGTCCGGAATATGGGTCTTTCTATAGATCCCAAGGTTCGTTCCGTCCGCATCAAGGATCGCGACAGTGTTGAACAGGCGCTTTCCGTCCTTCTCATAGAAGCTGATCGGAAGAACGACAGAAAGCTCCTCTGCGACTTTCGCAAAGTGCTTTACCGCATCATTCTCCTCCACCGGCTTCGCAAACTCATAGTATTCGTACTGGCGCTCCTGGCAGAAATACTGGCGTTCAAAGAGCTCCGGCAGCAGGATGATCTGCGCACCGTCCGCCGCCGCTTTTCTTACAAGCCGTTCCGCGTTCGCGATATTTTCATTTACATTTTCTGTGCAGCGCATCTGTACCGCTGCAACTTTTACTTTTCGCATTTTATCTTTCCTCCTGTCGTATCTTTCCTATCTCCCTTGCGGGATCTGCTGTGTGATGCAGTGGATATTTCCGCCTCCGAGAAGAATATCCCTGGCCGGGATCGGGCAGATCTTTCTTTCCGGGAAGACGGTTCCAAGAATCTCCACCGCCGTCTTATCATGCTCATCCCCAAACTGCGGCACGACTACCCCGCCGTTTGAAATATAGAAGTTAACATAACTTGCTGCCAGCCGTTCCCCGACTTCTCTCGTGTCTTCGCCGTCCTCAAACTCATAACCGCCGAGGTCTTCCTCCGTCACACAGATCGGTGTCTTTGGGATTGGAAGCTTGTGAACTTTGATTTTTCTGCCCATAGCATCCGTCTCATTTTCTAAAATATCCAGACAGCTCTTCGACATGGCATACTGGGGATCCTTCTCATCATCGGTCCAGCCTAAGACCACCTCGCCCGGGCGCACGAACGCGCAGATGTTGTCCACATGTTCATTCGTCTCGTCATTGTAGATTCCACGTTCCAGCCAGATCACTTTTTCAGCCCCGAGGTAAGCACAGAGCTTCTTTTCGATCTCGTCCTTTGTGAAATCCGGATTTCTTCCTCCGCTCAGAAGACACGCCTCTGTCACAAGAACCGTCCCCTCTCCGTCAGAATGGATCGAACCGCCTTCCAGAACGAAGGGGTGGGCCTCATAGCAGTCATAGCCAAGCTCCCCACAGACTTTTTCCGCCACAAGATCGTCCTTCTCCCAGTGGGCGTAAAGTCCGTCCACGGTTCCGCCCCAGGCGTTGAACTCCCAGTCGATACCACGGACAGCGCCTTCCCCGTTCACCACAAAGGTCGGTGCCACATCCCGCGCCCAGGCATCGTCGGACTCCATCCGGATCACGTGGATCCCGTGTCCCGGATTCCCCGCTAACATCTCGCGGGCATTCTCCTCCACGTCCGGCTCCGCCAGCATAAAGACCTCCTCGCTCTCCGCGATGGCCCATGCCACGCGCTTAAATGCCTCTCTCGCTTTTTTCGCGCCGTAGTTCCAGCTTCCCGGACGCTTTGGCCAGATCATAATGCAGCCTCTGTGAGGTTCAAATTCTCCCGGCATGCGGAATCCATCTGCTGCCGGTATCGTATGAAGTTTGTTCATTCTACAGTTCCTTTCCTGACTTATCTTCATTAACTACTAATTATACCAATCTATCTCATGTCCATCTTCCCGCTATTCGACCCGGAAACAACTCTCACTTCCAGGTTTTTTACCGCCACTTTTTTATATAACCGCCTTTTTCCTGGTCACAAGGCGGAGGGCAGCCACAATCCATATTACACGGCGGCGGACAGTCACATCTTCCTCCCGGCTCACATGGAGGCGGGCAGGGACAAAACGGCGGCTTTGGCGGCGGTGGCGGGCCCGGCTTCGGAGGTTTCGGCGGCTTATCCTTCTTCTCCTCAACCCGGACCAGAATAATATCATCTCCAATCTGGCAGATGTCCCCAAAAGGGATCACAAATTCTTTTTCCCGTCCCAGGAAACCGCAGACACAGCCCGGTCCCGGCACGATGATCGCCAGAATCCTGCCTGTACATGGATCGACATCCAGATCACCCACAAAGCCTAAACGTTTGCAGTCGCAGACGTTGATCACTTCCCGTCTCTTCAATTCGCTCATCCGCATGGCATCATCTCCCGAATCGAAACATTTTATGTATCCCATCAACAGCAGACCTGTTATTCGCGCAGGCTGCCGTCAACCAGTCATACTCTCTATTTATAGTCTATGCTCCATTTCTTGTCCCTGAGATGAATATCCAGCATTATTTTCACTTAAATTATAATTTTTCTGAAGCTTTACAATTCAATATTCTCCGGCAGTTTGCCCACCGTTTTCAGGATCTTCGCCGCATTTCTCCACAGCATATCCTCTTTCTCACTGTCCGTGAAGCTGCTGTCCTTAATCCTCGCAATAGCGGCTTTCTGGGTGCCATAGGGGAAATCACTGCCGTAGAGCACCCGTTTTGTTCCGAATCTGCCGATAATCTCCTCAAACTCCCCGGCTTCCTCCAACTCCGCGCTCATGGCCGTATCGATAAACACATTTTCCGGCAGATTTTCAAGATTCTCCTCGGGATTTTTCATCATGCAGAAGCTTCCCATATGCGCCATGATAATTGGGATATCCGGGGCAAACTTTAAGATCTTCCGGATTCCCGACGGGTAAAGGTCATAGGGGCGCACAATCCTCGCCGTCCCCATGTGGATCAGCACCGGAAATCCCAACTCATTGATCTTTCTCCACATCTCCTCATACTTTGGATCTTCCAGATGGACCTTCTGAAACGGCGGATGGAACTTGATCCCGGCCATCTCCATATCCTTCAGCTTTTCCAGCTCCTCGATCACATTCTCACAGTCCGGATGAAGGCCGCCAAATGAGCTAATATTCTTTCTTGCCGCTTCCTTCGCGAACCGGTTTACCTCCCCCTGATTCTGTGGTTTCGATACCACCGGCAGGTTCACGGAGAGATCCACTCCCGCCTCCCGCATCCGCGCCAGCAGATTTTCCCTGATCGGAAGCTTCTTAAAATCATCATTTTCATGCCCGGTGACCTCCATGGCCCGTCTCGCCAGGGCAACCGGATAGATATGGGTGTGAATGTCAATGATCCTGCAATTCATCCTTTGTTCATCCTGTCTTTCCTCCATGCGCCGTTTTCAGCTTCATGTTCCTGATTTTTTGTAAATGCTGCCAGAACTTCTTCCACAGCACTTTATGAGCATCTATTTCACTGCGATCCAGCACCATTTTACCATGCAGACTGTACGATTTGCAATATACAAGTAACTACAAACGGCCTGACCTCATTTCTGAAGCCAGACCGCTTTCATACGCTCTATCACGTAAACTCTTAACAGCAAAGATCCACAATCACCTGTGCAAAGATCTTCGCACTCATTGTGAGCTCGTCAACCACCGCGAACTCGTCCGGGCCATGCATGTGGTTCTCGGTCTCCGGAAGGGCAGCGCCGAAGGCAACACCGTTCTTTAAATTGTGGACATAGGTTCCGCCGCCAATGGCGATACACTCGCCCTTTCTTCCGGAATATTTTTCATATGCGGAGAGCAGAGTCTTCACAAAATCAGAATCTGCCGGTACATGGTGCGGCGGCTTCATTTCTTCTGTATTGAAGGAGATTCCATCTGCTTCCATTTTTTCACGGATCACATCGATGGTGTTTTCCTTTGTGGCACAGATCGGACAGCGGCTGTCAAATTCGCCCTCTAAACTTTTCTCAGAAATATCCAGCATGCTGAATGCCAGTGTCAGCTCGCCGGACTCCTCATCGCTCATCTTGATTCCAAGCGCTTCGCCGTACCAGTCACCGTGAGGCATCAGGCGGTTTAACGCGCGGACTGTCTTTACCTGTCCGCATTCCGCCAACGGAAGACGCTCGATCAGGGATAAGAGTCCTGTCAGGGCATTTTTTCCTTTCCACGGTGCCATTGCATGGCCGTTTTCGCCAGCTGCAGCGATCTTCAGGCAGCCATCCTCAGAGGATACCGTGAACCGGATTCCAAGCTCCTCTTCCATGCTCTTTGCGAGAGCCCCTGTCTCATCTCCGTCAAGACCCTCAAATAATGCCTCTGCTGCGCCCGGAACCACATTCGTCTTTGTCCCGCTGTGGAAGGATACCATCTTCGGAAGACGGTCCGACGGCTCGAACTCTGCCGTAAAATTACCTCCGATCCGACCTTTCTCGATATTGATCACCGGGAAGGACGCATCCGGGGAGAAGGTCATCGGAGCTTCCTTTTCCACACTGTAGTAGTGGGTGATATCGGAGCTTCCGCACTCCTCGTCAGTGCCAAGGATCAGGCGGACGTTCTTTTTCATCGGGATTCCAAGTTCATTTACGGCACGCATCGCGTAGAGGGCAGCAATTGCCGGTCCCTTATCGTCCGCGGTTCCGCGGCCATAGATCTTTCCGTCTTTTACTACCGGCTCAAAAGGTTCTGTAACGGTCCAGCCGTCTCCGGCCGGAACAACGTCCAGATGAGCCAGAATATCGAGCTGTGCCTCTTTGTCATTCATATCAACGGTTCCAACATAGTTGTCATAGTTGTTGATGGAAAAACCGTAGCATTCCGCAATGTGCAGAGCTGCACGCAGTGCCTCGGAGCACCCTTCCCCATAAGGTTTTCCGATACGGTAAGACCCCTTCACACTGTTGATCCGGCAAAGAGCTCCGATGTCCTCCAGCATTTCTTTCCTGTGTGCGTCAATATACCGGCTGATCTTCTCTTTATACATAAATTTCCGCCTCCATATTTCTTTTGTTATAACCCATTTTACAGACAGGCGGGACCGTCTCATCCCGGGCGTTTCCGAGATCGTAAAACCAGCCCCGCTTATACCATATTTATTCTGTGCGCCAGTTATTGGCTGCGTGCCTGCCCACAAACCAGCACTTACGCGCTTTATTGTCTGCTTCGCAGGCGTTTCGTTCGTTTACCTTATTTCATGAATCCAGCTAAGATCTCATTTACGATCTTGCCGTCTGCCTTTCCCTTTACAAGCGGCATTAAGGACTTCATGATCTTTCCTTTGTCCTTTGCGGTCGGAGCTTCGATTCCGAGCTCTGCGAGAACCTTCTCAATCGTCTCCCTGATCTGGTCCTCGGTCATATCTGCCGGAGCGAACTCCTGATATACAGCCAGTCTCTTCTTTGCCTCTTCGATGATATCAGCGCGGTCTGCCGGAGCGGTATCGATCGTCTCTTTGACCTGCTTGATCTCCTTCTTTACGATCGCGTTCTCCTCATCCTCTGTGAGCGGAGCTTCACGCTTGTCGATCTGCGCGTTCTTTAACGCGGAGAGAAGCATGGAAAGGGAATCCTTTCTCTCTTTATCTTTTGCTTTCATCGCCTCGACCATGGCTGCTCTTACAACATCGATCTTACTCATCTTATATTCCTCCTGTCTATGCAGTATTCCCAGTCAAACCAACTGGTTCCGCATGTTCCTGTGATGATATATTTTGTAAACTTGATTAGTTCTTTCCGAATTCACTAAGTTTCAAGTTCGGATTTCTCTCCTCGACCATGCCGACACTCCAGCTGTTGATGAATAACAATAACGGATTGCCCTTGAGGTCGCAGATACGCTTCATATCGGATGTACCCTGGATCTTCGCCACATCCACTTCCTCCGGGTTCTCAACCCAGCGGATATACTCGAACGGAAGCTGTTCCAGACGGACATCGACATTGTACTCGTTCTTTAAGCGGTAAGTCAGGACCTCAAACTGCAGGACACCGACAACGCCGACGATGATCTCCTCCATACCGGTATTGAACTCCTGGAAGATCTGGATCGCACCTTCCTGAGCGATCTGGTTGACACCCTTTAAGAACTGTTTTCTCTTCATGGTATCGATCTGGCGGACTCTCGCGAAATGCTCCGGCGCAAAGGTCGGGATACCCTCAAACTGGAACTTCTCGTTGGATGTACAGAGCGTGTCACCGATTGAGAAAATACCCGGATCGAAAACGCCGATGATATCTCCGGCATAAGCCTCGTCAATGATCTTACGGCTCTCAGCCATCAGCTGCTGCGGCTGGGTCAGACGTATCTTCTTGCCTCCCTGGACATGGTTGACTTCCATTCCGGCCTCGAACTTACCGGAGCAGATGCGCATGAAAGCGATACGGTCACGGTGCGCCTTATTCATATTTGCCTGGATCTTAAATACGAACGCGGAGAAATCTTCCCGGAACGGGTCGATCACGCCTGTCGTTGTCTTTCTCGGAAGCGGAGAAGTCGTCATATTTAAGAAATGCTCCAGGAATGTCTCGACACCGAAGTTTGTGAGTGCGGATCCGAAGAATACCGGGGAGAGTTTTCCGGCGCTGACAAGCTCCTGATCAAACTCATCGCTTGCCCCGTCGAGAAGCTCAATATCGTCTCTTAACTGAGCGTGGAAATCGGAACCGATGACGGAATCCACATCTGTTCCCTCCACGTCGAAAGTCTCTGTGGCAACTTCCTTCTGTCCGCCCATGGCAGCCGTGAAGGTCGTGATCTTCTTTGTCTGGCGGTCATAAACGCCCTTGAAGCTCTTTCCGCAGCCGATCGGCCAGTTGATCGGGCAGGTATGGATTCCGAGAACCTCCTCAATCTCGCTCATGAGCTCGAACGGATCTCTCGCCTCGCGATCCATCTTGTTTACAAAGGTAAAGATCGGGATATGGCGCATCACACAGACTTTGAACAGTTTGATGGTCTGCGCCTCGACACCCTTTGATCCGTCGATGACCATGACTGCGGAGTCCGCTGCCATCAGGGTACGGTAAGTATCCTCGGAGAAGTCCTGATGTCCGGGGGTATCAAGGATGTTGATGCAGTATCCCTCGTAATTGAACTGGAGTACGGAAGATGTTACGGAGATACCTCTCTCCTTCTCGATCTCCATCCAGTCGGAGACTGCGTGCTTTGTCGCTTTGCGTCCCTTTACGGTTCCGGCAAGATTGATCGCGCCTCCGTATAACAGGAATTTCTCAGTCAGTGTCGTTTTACCGGCATCCGGGTGGGAAATGATCGCGAATGTCCGTCGTCTCTTTATTTCATCATTTAATGAAGCCAAAAAATTTTCCTCCAAATCTATCTTGTGTTTCGTCTATCAATATTTTCCTGCTGACAGCACAAAAGAACCGCGGTCCTTCATTGACTGCCGTTTTTTTCTGCTGCTCTTATTCCAATTAATTTTTACCAGTATTTAAGAGTTTCGTCAAGAAGAAAGCCCTAAAATTCGTTATATTTATAGCAATCTTCACCACTCTGTGCCTGCTTTGCGTTTTTCGCCTGTAAAGGCACCTGAGTGGTCGAATCTTCTATTTTCTGGTAAAAATTGGAATTTTCTATCTTTTAATTTCAAAGATCTCGTCTAAGATTGCCCCTGCAACCTCTTCCTTCGACATGATCGGAAGCTCGGTCTCCTTATTCTCGCGGATCATCGTCACTACATTCGTGTCCGTTCCGAAACCGGCACCGGCAACCTTCAGATTGTTAGCAACGATCATATCGAGGTTCTTCTTCTTTAATTTTGCCCTGGAATTCTCCAGCATATGTTCCGTTTCCATGGAAAATCCGCAAAGAAACTGGCTGTCCTTTTTGTGCTCACCAAGCCACTTTAAGATATCGTCGGTGCGCTCCAGTTCGATCGCCATATCCCCGTCCTTCTTCTTCGTTTTTTCCGTATTCACGAACTTCGGGCGGTAGTCAGCGACAGCCGCGGCCTTGATCACCGCGTCCATCTCATCACTGCGGCTCGTCACGGCCTCAAACATATCTTTGGCGGTAACCACCGGAACAAAGTTTACGAACATCGGCGGCTCCACCTCTGCCGGTCCGGAAACAAGAGTCACGTCAGCGCCGCGGAGAGCAGCCGTCTTCGCGATGGCATATCCCATCTTTCCGGTACTGTGGTTTGTAATATAGCGCACCGGGTCGATGGCCTCCCTCGTCGGGCCTGCGGTCACGAGGATCTTCTTTCCTTTTAAGTCTTTCTTGTACTGGACTTCCTTTAAGATATACTGGAGCAGCACCTCCGGCTCCGGCATCTTTCCCGCTCCGGTATCGCCGCAGGCGAGGTATCCGCTTGCCGGACTGATCACTTCCATTCCATAGTGTTCGCAAATCTTTAAGTTATCCTGTGTGATCGGATTCTCGAACATTCTCGTATTCATCGCCGGGCTGATGATCTTCCTGCAGGTACAGGCGAGAACCGTGGTCGTCAGCATATCGTCCGCAAGGCCATGGGCCAGCTTCGCGATCACATTCGCGGAAGCCGGGGCAACGAGGACAACGTCCGCTGCCTTCGCAAGGGAAACATGTTCAACGGAAAACTCAAAGTTCCGGTCAAACGTATCCACCAGGCATTTGTTTCCGGTCAATGTCTCGAATGTAATCGGGTTGATGAAATTTGTCGCATTCCGGGTCATAAGCACATGGACATCTGCCTTCAGTTTTTTCAGTGCGCTGGCGAGATATGCGATTTTATAGGCAGCGATGCTGCCGCTCACGCATAAAAGTACGGTTTTTCCTGCTAACATTTGGAATCCTCCGTTGTAATTTTAGTCAATTTATGGTAAGATAATTCGAACTTTAAAATTATGAGGAACCTGTCTCACATGTTTCTCATATTCACGGTGACGGTTGGCAAGTCCCGCAAATACGGAAGCTTTGATCAACTGCACACGTAAAAACAGTATAACACGTTACTTAGATTTGTGGAAGGAGTTTTCTCAATGATTTTAGCAATCGACATGGGAAACAGTAATATCGTTGTCGGAGGTCTTGACGACAATAAAACATATTTTGAGGAGCGTATCACCACCGATGACCGGAAAACGAGTCTCGAATACGCGATCCTTTTAAAGAATATTCTGGAGATCCATAAAGTAAAGAAAAATGATATCGAAGGTTCCATTATGGCGTCCGTTGTCCCGCCCCTGAACGCGCCGATCTCTTCCGCCGTAAAGAAGATCACCGGAAAGAAACCGCTTCTTGTTGGTTCCGGCATGAAGACAGGCTTAAACATCAAGATGGATAACCCCAAGACCGTCGGCGGTGACCGGATCGTGGCCGCTGTCGCTGCAAATGCCAAATACAAAGGACCGATCATCATCGCGGATATGGGAACCGCGACAACGCTCGATGTGGTGGACCACGATGGAAATTACATCGGCGGTGTGATTCTCCCCGGTGTAAAGGTTGCCTTAAACTCCCTCGTTTCCAATACGGCCCAGCTTCCGAGGATCAGCTTCGATGTTCCGAAACGCGCAATCGGAAAGAACACCATCGAATGTATGAGAAACGGCATCATGCTCGGCAATGCCGCAATGCTTGACGGTCTTATCGACCGCATGACCGCAGAGCTCGGCGAACCGGCAACTCTCATCGCTACCGGCGGTATGGCAAGATTCATCACACCGCTCTGCACCCACAAGATCACCTATGACCCGGATCTTCTGCTCCGCGGACTGATGATCCTTTACCGACAGAATACGGAAACAAAAGACGCGTAAAGCTTCACTGCCGAATGAAATTAATGTTCATTCGGCTTTTTTTATTGTAACAGGGAATTTCCTGTTACATAAAAAAGGCACATTCTTTTTCATTCAGAATCGTCCTCCCGGCCATTTCTGTCTATACATTTCGTTCGAAACGAAATGCAAGCGAAATGTAGAGTTGTAATATTTCGTTTTATAGGATATACTTATGATAGAATTACGTTTGGAGGTGTTCTATGAACTATTTGTCCAGCAGGGAAGCGGCAAAAGCAATGGGAATCACAGTGCGCAGAGTCCAGCAGATGTGCAAGCAGGGCGAAATTTCCGGAGCTGTGAAAGAGGGACATTCCTGGCTGATTCCAGAAAATGCAGTTTGGCCAGATTCAGGCGAAAAGAAAAAGCCGATGCCCATTGGGATTTCTGATTTCAAGACGGCGACCACAAGCTATTATTATGTAGATAAAACCTTGCTGATCCGTGATTTTCTGGATGCGAAACCTATGGTATCGTTGTTTACCCGTCCGAGACGTTTCGGTAAAACATTGAATATGGATATGGTTCGGGTCTTTTTTGAAAAAACACAGGAGGACACCTCCATTTATTTCAAGGATAAGCAGATATGGCAGTGTGGTTCTGATTATACCCGGCATCAGGGAAAGTATCCGGTCATATTCCTGACATTTAAGGATGTAAAATGTCTGACATGGCAGGAGACATTTCAGAAGATCCGTAAGCTGATTTCACTGGAATTTATACGGCACAGTGAACTTGAGGAAAGTACTGCACTTGGAATCTATGAAAAAGAACAGTACCATCGCCTTGCCAGTGACAATGCGAATGAAGTAGACTGCCAGATGGGATTACAAATCTTATCTCTGTTGCTGCACAAGCATTATGGACAAGAATGTATTATCATTATTGATGAATACGATACACCGATCCAGCAGAGACATCATTGCAATTTTTATCCTGAAATCGTGAATTTCATGCGTAATTTCTTTTCCGGCGGCCTGAAGGATAATCCACATCTGGCTTTTGGCTTTCTCACAGGCATTCTCCGTGTTGCAAAAGAAAGCATCTTCAGCGGCATGAATAATTTGAAAACCAATTCAATTTTGGACGACAGTTACAGTGAATATTTCGGATTTACGACTGAAGAAGTAAAAGAAATTCTGCACTACTATGGAAAAGAGGATAAATATCAGGAGATCTGCAGCTGGTATGACGGATATCGATTTGGTAATACAGAAATCTTTAATCCATGGTCTGTGATCAATTACATTACCGATCAATGCTTCCCAAAGGCATTCTGGCAGTCTACCGGCAGCAACGAAATCATTGGTGAGATTATCGCGACATCTACTCCCGAGATAACGGAAGGACTTCATAAACTGCTCTGCGGTGAAAAAATCACTACTTATATAGACACCAGCGTGATCTATCCGGAGATCCAGAATAATCCATACACGATTTATAGTTTTCTTCTTGTTGCGGGTTACTTAAAAGTTGCAGAAATTTATCCACAGAATGATGGAAATTTCATGTGTGATGTTGCAATTCCAAATAAAGAGATTGCCTGTGTCTATGAAAAAGAAATTTTGAATCGGACGAATCAGAACAGCGTCGCGATTTCTATCAATCAGGCGATATTCTCCGGAAATGCAAAAAAGCTTCAGTCTTTGCTGGAGAGTTTTATGCTGCAGAGTATTTCTTCTATGGATGGGGCAAATGAAAGTTTTTATCATGGCATGATGCTTGGATTATGTGCGATCCTTGGAAACAGGTACCAGATTCGTTCCAACCGAGAATCAGGGCTTGGCCGATTTGATATTCAACTGAATCCATTAGTAAAAGAAATTCCGGGATTCCTGTTTGAATTCAAACACACAAATGATGATCATGTGGATCTGGATGCGCTGGCAGACCGCGCACTCCAACAGATAGATGCGAAAAAATACGACACGGAATTGCGGGATGCAGGTGTCCGGCCGATCATAAAAATCGGGATTGCTTTTCGTGGAAAAACAGCCGTTGTGAAACGAAAATAATGAGAAGGGGCTGCCGCACCAATTTTGGCAAGCGGCAGCCCCGTTTTCTATAATCATGTTTCTATTTTATCCCAGTCTTCTCACAAATTCCTCATACCCAAAGGTTTTCACCACACTGCACTCCCCACTCTCATCCATTCGCGCGATGGACGGAAGGCACATGCCGTTGAAGGTGTTGTTTTTTACCATGGAGTAGATCGCCATATCCTCGAAATAGAGTTTATCGCCGATCTGAATCTCGTGGTCGAAGGAATAGTCGCCGATCACGTCACCCGCAAGGCAGGTCATTGATGAGAGACGGTAGGTGTACTGCTTTTCGTCTGCTTCTCCGGAGTCTTTTAACGGCGGACGGTAGGGCATTTCCAGCACGTCCGGCATATGGCAGGCGGCGGAAGCGTCCAAGATCAGAGTCCTGATGCCGTTATCCACAATGTCCATGACTTCCGTCACGAGATATCCCGCATTTAATGCCACGGCTTCCCCAGGTTCCACATAAACAGTGACATCATATGTCTCCTGCATATGGCGGATGCAGCGCTCTAAACGGTCGATGTCGTAATCGCTTCTCGTGATATGGTGTCCGCCGCCCATGTTGAGCCATTTGATATTTGGAAGCTTCAGGTACTTTCCGAATTTTTCCTCCACTGCCTTCAGAGTCGTCTCCAGATCATCCGAGTTCTGCTCGCAGAGGGTATGGAAATGGATCCCATCAAGCTTTTCCACGAGATCTTCCCGGAAATTTGCCAGGGTCACGCCGAGTCTGGATCCCGGTGCGCAGGGATCGTAGATCGCGTGGTCGCCCTGGGTGGAACACTCCGGGTTTACGCGGATGCCGATACTGACGCCCTTTTCCTTACAGAAGTCCGCGTATTTTTCAAGCTGGGAAAAGGAGTTGAATACCAGATGTTCGCAGATATCGGTGATCTCGCCGATCTCCGACTCCTTGAAGGCCGGGGCAAATACATGGTTCTCCTTTCCCATTTTTTCATATCCAAGCTTTGCCTCGAAAAGACCGCTGGCTGTGGTTCCGTCCAGATACTGCCCGATCAGCGGGTACTCAAAGAAGTTCGAGAATGCCTTCTGGGCAAGGAGGATCTTGCAGCCGGTGTCGTCTTTCACTTTCTTTAAAATCTCCAGATTTTCTCTGAGTTTTTTTTCATCGATCACATAACATGGAGTTGGTAATTCATTAATCTTCATCTTGTTCTCCAATTACTGACTCGTTTCTGATACACATTTCAACCCTGCCAGAAAACGAAGTTCATTTTTCTACTGCCGTATCACAATACAGCAACACCCCTGACATCCTGCCAGAGGTGTTTTCTGCACTTAAAATCATTCAAATTTTATTTCACAATCTCCGGATTCTCATCCACAACCCACGGAAGTCCCCACTTGTTCAACGCTTCCATATACGGATCCGGATCGAACTCCTCGACGTTGAATACGCCTGCGCCCTTCCAAGTTCCGTCGACTACCATCATGGAACCGATCATAGCCGGTACGCCTGTCGTGTAGGAGATGGCCTGGGAGCCAACCTCTTTGTAGCACTCCTGGTGGTCGCATACATTATAAATATAGATCGTCTTCTCTTTTCCGTCCTTCACACCGGTAAAGATACAACCGATGTTTGTCTTTCCGACGGTTCTCGGACCTAAGGATGCCGGATCCGGAAGAAGAGCCTTTAAGAACTGGATCGGAACGATCTCCTGTCCGTTAAAGTTTATCGGGGAGGTGGAAAGCATTCCAACGTTCTCTAAGCATTTCATATGGGTCAGGTAGCTCTGGCCGAAGGTCATAAAGAAGCGGATGCGCTTTACGCCCGGAATATTCTTTGCGAGGGATTCGATCTCCTCATGATGTAAAAGATACATATCCTTCTCACCGACCTGCGGGAAGTTGTACTCACGCTTGATCTCCATCGGCTTTGTCTCTACCCAGTGGCCGTTCTCCCAGTAGGAACCGTTTGCGGATACCTCACGGAGGTTGATCTCCGGGTTGAAGTTTGTAGCGAACGGATAACCATGGTCACCGCCGTTGCAGTCTAAGATGTCGATGGTGTGGATCTCATCGAAATAGTGCTTTAACGCATACGCGGAGAAGACGCTTGTGACGCCCGGGTCAAAACCTGTTCCTAAGAGTGCCATAAGTCCAGCCTCTTTGAATTTCTCCTGATATGCCCACTGCCAGGAATAATCGAAGTATGCGGTGAAGCCCTCTTCCTTGCAGCGTTTCTCATAGATCGCGCGCCATGTCGGATCGTCGGTGTCCTCCGGCTCGTAGTTTGCGGTATCGATATAGTTCACGCCGGCCTTTAAGCATGCATCCATGATCGTCAGGTCCTGATACGGGAGTGCAACGTTTAACACTGCATCCGGCTTGTAGCTTTCCATTAAAGCCACCAACTCGTCCACGTTGTCAGCATCCACTTTCGCGGTCGTGATCTTCGTCTTTGTAGTTCCCTGAAGTTTCTCCTTTAAGGCATCGCACTTGGATACGGTACGGCTTGCGATCATGATTTCTGTGAATACATCACTGTTCTGACAGCACTTGTGGATCGCTACGGACGCAACACCTCCGCAGCCGATGATCATTAATCTGCTCATGTTTATTTTTCCTCCTCTTTTAAAAGATCCTCAACATACTTCGGCAGCATGAATGCGCCCATGTGAAGATGTGTCGTGTAATACCAGGTTTCGATATTTAATGCATCCCATTCCCGGGGCTTGAAATCCTTGATGGGATGATATTTCTTTGAAGCGAAGCCGAAGAGCCAGTATCCGGACGGACAGGTCGGAATATGCGCCTGATACACACGGCTGATTGGGAAGGAGCGGAACGCCTTGCGGTGCATACTGCGGCAGGCCAGCTCGTCCTCATCGTAGAATGGGCTTCCGTGCTGGTAGACCATGATCCCATCTTCCTTTAAGGCGCTGTAGCAGCTTCCGTAGAATTCCTTCGTGAACAGTCCCTCAGTGTGGCCGAAGGGGTCTGTGGAATCGTTGATGATGAGGTCATATTTTGCCTTCTTGTTTCTTAAAAATCTCAGACCGTCATCATAGTGGACCTCGACACGCGGATCATCTAAGGCACAGGCTACCTCCGGGAAAAATTTTCTTGAAACCTCCACAAACATCTCATCCGTCTCCACGACATCGATATGTTCCACGCAGTCATACTGCAAAAGCTCTTTCGCGACACCGCCGTCGCCGCCGCCAATGATCAGTACGTCCTTCACACACGGATGGACCGCCATCGGCACATGGGTCACCATCTCGTCATAAATAAACTCGTCCTTCTCGGAGAATACGATCTCCCCGTCCAGAGAGATAAATTTTCCAAATTCCTCGGAATCGAACACATCGATCCGCTGATATTCACTCTCCCCGGAAAACAGCTGCTTTTCGATCTTGATGGACAGCTTTACGTTTCCGGTGTGCAGTTCTGAAAACCAGAATTCCATATCTCGTGACTCCTTGTATCGTATTGGCCAAAGCCTATATGTTTGCCAGCACCATCAGATGGTCCACCGCCGGATCCTCTGTTCCCTGCATGGAGCATCCCTTTTTCTTCGCATACAGGATATACTGGACCACGTCGTCCGTGATCATCTCCCCCGGCGCCAGAATCGGGATTCCCGGAGGATAACACATAACAAACTCCGCACAGACTCTTCCTGAAGACGCTTCCACCGGAACGGAGACCTTCTCGGAGTAGAACGCTTTCTGCGGGGACATAACAACCTTTGGAGAAATGTACTCGCCAGAGAGCAGTCCGGAGCTGTCTTTTTTGTAGAGACGCTCGATATCATCCAGAGCACCAACAAGACGCTCGATGTCCTGGATACGATCTCCGATGGAGATGTAAGCAAGAATGTTGCTGATGTCACCGAACTCGATCTGGATATCATACTCGTCGCGCAGGAGGTCATAGACCTCAATTCCCGCAAGTCCGATGTCTCTTGTATACACGGAGAGCTTCGTCACATCGTAATCGAAGATGCTGTCCCCGTTTACCAGTTCTTTTCCGTAGGCATAATAACCACCGATGGAGTTGATCTCCCGTCTCGCGTACTCTGCCATCTCAACGACCTTCGCGAAGGATTCCTCACCGCGGAGAGCCAGATTTCGTCTTGAGATATCAAGGCTGGAAAGAAGCAGATAGGAGGCGCTTGTGGTCTGGGTCAGGTTGATGATCTGGCGCACATAGTCGGTGTTCACGCCCTTATTTAAAAGAAGAAGCGAACTCTGGGTCAGGCTTCCGCCGGACTTGTGCATGGATACCGCCGCCATATCAGCTCCCGCTGCCATTGCGGAGATCGGAAGATTCTTTCCAAAATACAGGTGGGTTCCATGGGCCTCGTCCGCGAGGACCTTCATGCCCCTCGCATGGGCAAGCTGTACGATCGTTTTTATATCAGAGCAGATACCGTAATAGGTCGGGTTGTTGACGAACACCGCAACCGCGTCCGGATTGTCCTCGATGGCCTGTTTTACTTTTTCGACCTGCATTCCCAGTGAAATACCGAGTCTCTGGTTCATCTCCGGATTTACGTAGATCGGGATTCCGCCGCAGAGCACCAGCGCGTTGATAACGCTCTTATGTACGTTTCGCGGCAGTATGATCTTATCTCCGGCTTTTACCACCGAGAGGATCATGCTCTGGACCGCCGATGTCGTTCCACCTACCATCAGATAGGCGCTGGCCGCTCCGAATGCCTCCGCCGCAAGCTCTTCCGCCTCACGGATCACGGAGACCGGATGACAGAGGTTGTCAAGCGGCTTCATCGAGTTTACGTCCAAAGATACACATTTCTCTCCTAAAAGCTGTACAAGTTCCGGATTTCCGCGTCCTCTCTTATGTCCCGGTACGTCAAACGGGACAACTCTCTTCTTTTTAAATGCCTCGAGCGCTTCATAGATCGGGGCTTTCTTTTGTCTCTCTCTGTCCATGGTTTTGTTCCTCATGCATTTTATTGATTGCGCATCATCTGAATAATAAAAAAAGCAGATGACGCCAAAACCATCATCTGCTCAAAACGATTCTATTCCATTGGGGTCTGGGGCGCGTCACTCCGCTCCCGTCTGCCTCTGACTTTTATCGTTTTTTCCTCCAAGTCTGCAATCGAAAATATATTGTCCCTGCACTTATTGACCGATTCACAAGATGATGTTTTTTTAAAACACTGATTATAAAGTAATCAACTTATAATTTTGAGCTTTTAACTAAATCAATAATGTGGGCTTACCCCCCCGCGGCGCTTGACCCGCCTGTCCGATGGGCTTAACTTCCGTAGTCTGTTCTGCGGGAGTGGTCATTACATACATTTGCATGAAAACGATAAATGTCTCTTCACACTATTCTTATCATACATGAAAAACACGGGAACTGTCAAGTAAAAAATTCTTTACGTGCTTGACAAAGTAAATAGAAATCCGGAAGGATTCCCAAAGCCCGCGGATCCCTTCCGGATTATTCTATACCTAATGCAAGAGCATCTCCCCGCGAGGATACGCAGTGATTCTGATAGAAGCATATCAGCTTCTCTTACCAGAATCACGCGCCAAGTCTCGCGGAGATTCAGCTTGAAACTCGTTTTACTGCTTGTTTCTTCCGTCCCAGACACCGTTTTCCTCTACATAGTATCCGTCCGGTGTTCTTTGTCCGGCGTACATAATCCCTCTCTTTCCATCGGAAATCGGATTAAAATAGTACCAGACTCCATTGAGAAGCATCCAGCCGGTCTGCATGCCGTGTTCCGGATCCATATAGAACCAGCCGCCGTAATCCTCATCTCTTAACCAGCCTGTCTTGACATAACCCGTTTCATCAAAGGCCCACCATTTTCCGTTGATCTGCTCCCAGTGATATGTGCCGGTGCGGTCGGCCATTGGCCATGTACCGTCACTAAAGCGGAGCCACCAGCCTTTGGCGTCCTTCATCCAATGGCTGTAGCCATCATTCACGGTCTGATTGGCTGTGCCGGTGATGACGCCCTGTTCCACATTTCTGTAGCCCTTCTGACTGTCCTTTGTAACCTTGTTGGACGGATCCGGGGTTACTTTAACACGACTTTCGTTCGGATCATCATACTCGGAGCTGTCCCCGTCTGAACTGGAGCTGCCGCCGTTGGAACCGCCATTATTGCTGCCATTGGAATTACCATTATTGGAGCCATTGTTGCCAGAATTATTTCCAGAGTTGTTGTTGGAGTTACTGTCAGACGAATCTGCAGTCAGAGTCACGATCACAGGAATCTGAATATCCTCGTAATTCTTAGTCTCCACCTTCACGACAACCTGGGCAGTCTTGCCAACCATGTTTTTAGAACCGCCTTTCAGACGAAGTACCAGATTCATGCCATCCACTGCCGCACTATCTAAGATCTGTCCCTCATCGGAAATGATCTGTGCCGTGATACTTCCAATGGTTCCACAGTTCTCCGGAAATCCTGGCAATGCCACCTGTCTCTCGCCAGTCTCTTTGTAGCTGTATGATTCTGACATAGCAGATACGGTTGGAGCAGCTGCTTTCTGCACAGTCACAGCAACTGTTTTCGTTTCGTCATTGAAATTCGCCATAGATGCTTTCACATACACCAGATACGTTCCCGCCTCTGTAAAGCCCGGGATCTCACTCTGGTAATTGACACCGTCCTTCGAGTAGGTAAATGTTGCGTCTGGGCTTACATTTTCAAGTCCGGTTTCCACAGAAGCATTGATCTTCGGCTGCTGCTCGGTACCGTTGTAGGTGAGCGGGGCTGCGGATACGGTCATGGACGCGAAATCTCGTTTCTCAATCCAACCATAATCACTTACACTCGTTGACTCTAACTGGTAACTTTCTGCATTCGGTCCAGCAATCTTGATGTCATGAGCAGTCAGAACCCTTTTTCCCGCATCTGCATAATTGTATTCCCACTCAACATGATCAACATAAATCTCATCGAAAGGACTTGTTCCTTCTTTCGTAATCGCAAGTTGAATTGCTAAGTTCTGTGCATCCGTAACACCAACAGTGCCATCGTAGACTTTCGTTGTGCTTCCATTAATCTTTAAAAACAATGTAGATTTCTGAATTGTAAATATAGCGCCATTCGTGGTATTATCGTAATTTCCAATTCCCATTAACTGAACCGTATATGTTCCTGCATCCTTTATTTCTGAATCCTTTATTACTGAACCTATTCCTCCAGAAACTTTCTTTCCCCAATAGGATATTTTGTAATCAACATTTTCTCTCAACTCATTTTTTAAAGCGCCATCCCAATTCTCAAACACCTTGATTTTGGGCATCTGGGGTTTGCCATTATAAATAAGGACATCAGGCTCAATCGTTACTGCAACACTGGACGAAAAAGTACGCTTCTTAATCTCCGTTGTTTCAAAAGAAGAGAACACTTTTGGTTCATAATTATCCGTTATAACCCTTACAAATACATGCTGACCAGACTCTGCTACATTTGCAATGGTAGGACACGTTTGTTGCCATTGATCGGCAGGCAACTCATCAATCTTAGTTGTCCTTGCTACCTGATATTCATACGTCACTTTCACATCACTTGGTATATCTTTCGCTGTGACCGTAGCTACTTTATATCCAGTAGAACCATTATATGTCACATCCCGAATTGGATTGATTTCCAGCTTCCAACTTTCTGGAATTTTCGCTGGTGTAACTGTTAATGTTATCTCAACTGGTTCTGCTGATTTATAGATTCCAGTTTTTTCTGTGGTAACCTGAATTACGAAAGTTCCTATCTTTTCAACAGTCAGTTTACCTGTCCCAGAATTGATCGTTCCTATTCCATCACTTTTATCTTTATCAATCGAATACGACAACTCTACATTCTCATTTGGCTTAGTAATTTCAGCGAGACCTTGAATATCCATCTTCTCACTCGTATATTCCTGCTTTAATGTACCTTTAGTGAATCTAATTGAACCTGGATCCCTTTTTGCATCTTCTGGCACACTTCCAGTTCCACTGATTGTTCCTCCCTCTTCAGTCACAACAGTTCCACCGCCGTCATAATCACCATTTACGATAAGCTTTCCTTTATTTACTAATTTACCAGTTTCTTTGAGACCCAACCTATCTACTTCTAAAGTTCCTCCAGATTCAATCGTCATAGTTCTATTGTCTAATAATACACGATCTGCAATTAATTTTCCGCCTTTTATCGTAACATTATCTGATGCTACAGCAAACCCTGTACCATTATTCTCCGTTGCTCTAATTATTCCACCTGAAAGTTCAAATGTTCCAGCGGTACCTCTGCCATCAACCAAAATAGCCTGATGACCAACTCCATTAGCCGTTAACTCTCCACCAGACATCCGAAAAGTACCGCCTACAAATACACCATATCGGCCACTTCCAGTTGTAGTTATGGAACCCCCAACAATATTTAATTCTCCATTTCCAGAAACTCTAATTCCTGCTATTCTATCATCATCTGCTTTATTTCCCCCCTTATATTCATTAGCACTTGCATTAATCGTTCCTCTTTGAATTGTTAATTTTCCAACAACATCTATGCCAGATCCAATCAGGTTTCCAGCAGTCGTCAAGCTACCATCGCCCGTGATAACGACTTCTGCTCCTTGCCCAATAAAAAGAGCAGTACCAAGATATTTACGATCTACTTCCGCTTTATTTTTACCTCGTAATTCTATTGTCCAGTTTCCACTATGTATAGAAATAGAATTCACATTTGTATTATTAAGAATTAATTTATGATTACCATTTGATAAGTTCTGATACGTTAATCCACTAATATTGGCACTGGTTAAATGGTCTTCCCCATTATCATAAACACTGGCATCAACTTTTCCATCCCTTATTACTGTAAGAATTGCCCTCATTTCTCCAGCCGTCACCGCCGCCTGGTCTCCCACCACAGACACTTCCACCACCAGCGCGTCCACGCCTTCTGCCAGCTCATACCCCTCCGGCAGCTCTGCTTTAAACTCATAGGTGCCTTCCAATGGCCAGCGGCCTTCTTCGTCCTGCACATACTCCGGGCAGCTCCAGCTGGTGATTGACAGATTCTTTTCTTCCCCGTCTTCCACGTTTTCGCCGTCTTTGCCTTTTTCCACCCGGGCAATAATGGCCGTTGGTAAATATTCGGTGATCTCTGTAAAAGATGGCTGAGCCTCCTCAGTAATTCCGGTGAGTTCCAGTCTGCCATCAAGCAGATTTTCCTCCGGATCAAGCCATGACCATGACAGGATCTTCGTCTGTGGAACCGGTGTGACGGTTCCACCCGTGGTTGTGGTATCTTTCGCATTGGACGACGTGCTGACAGAAGGTGCTGTCCCGTTCTGAGATAACACATCGTTTAAATTTTTATTCTCATCTGTATTACCAGAAGAATCCTTCCGGTCTATGGCTTCTTCTCCAGCTTGCTCCTTGCCAGAATCAACCTTGCCTGTATTGGAAGTAGCATCCAACGTGTCGGCATTCTCATTATTTTCATTCTCTGTATCCCGTATACAGCCACTTTCTACGCTGCAAATGTGGGTACATTCCGTAGGCTCCTTTCCTATCTGGGATGGAGTTGCTGTTTTGTCTGCATCTTTGTAGCACTCTGCCGTATGCACATGGACGCACCGGTTATTCCCTGCATCCGAATGTATCTCTCCCCATGCTGTATTCCCAAAAGCTGTCGATATCGCCAACGACATGGCCAGCCAGACCGCCGCTGCTTTTCGTGTATTTTTCATTACCACAACGCCCCTTTCTGATTCCTTTTCACATTTGATGTACGCTCATAAAGTCTATTGCTCTGCTTTCATTATTTAATAATCCGCGCGACATGTCAAGCAAATGCACACGAATTGTTGTTTTTTGGCACGAAATGTTTGAGAACTGGTATCGGAAATGCAACAGTATTTCGACTCACAGTTTCCGGGGCTTTGACACACCTTCCCTCTAAAAACACCCTGTAAGCCGCATAAAGGCTTATATTTTTTTGTCAATTTTGTCGTTTTTGCACAATTCAGAAACCGAGTAAATAACTACGCGGAAAATAAATAAATAGAAATATGCAAATAGAAATCCGGAAGGATTCCCCAAGCCTACGGATCCCTTCCGGATTATTCTATAGTTAGTACACGCGCCAAGTCCCACGGAGGTTCGACTTGAAACTCGTTTTACTGCTTGTTTCTTCCGTCCCAGACACCGTTTTTATCTACATAGTATCCGTCCGGTGTTCTTTGTCCGGCGTACATAATCCCTCTCTTTCCATCGGAAACCGGGTTAAAATAGTACCAGACTCCATCGAGAAGCACCCAGCCGGTCTGCATGCCGTGTTCCAGATCCATATAGAACCAGCCGCCGTAATCCTCGTCTCTTAACCAACCTGTCTTAGCATAACCCGTTTCATCAAAGGCCCACCATTTTCCGTTGATCTGCTCCCAGCAATGTGAAACACCACCGGATTCACGCACGCTTCCCTTCGGATAGGTATTATCTGCAAAGCGTAACCACCAGCCGTGCTCATCCATCATCCAATGGCTCTTTCCGTCATTGACAAAGCTGTTTGTTTCTCCTGTGATAATTCCTGTTATACTGTCGATCGTTCCTTTGACTGAATCGTGGCTGACTGCACCGCTGCCGGAGGTTTTATCCTTACCGGAGGACGGGTTGTTGCGACTCGGTCTTTCCGGCTCATCCGAATCATCGGAATCATCCGTTCTGTTCGATTCGTTCGGTTTGCCTGCTTCTCCTGGCTTTTCCGTTTCACCCGGCTTGCCTGATTCTCCCGGCTTTTCCGTTTCACCCGGCTTTTCTGCTTCGCCCGGTTTGCCCGTTTCTCCCGGCTTGCCTGTTTCTCCCGGTTTTTCTGTTTCTCCCGGCTTTTCCGTTTCGCCAGGCTTTTCTGTTTCGTCCGGCTTTTCTTCCGTTGCTGTAACTTCTGCCGTGCCGGTCATCGCTGCGATCTCATAACGAGCGGAGGCCCCTTCATTCGGTGTAAATACCACCTCGTAGCTATGGGTGCCTGCCTGTGCCGTCTGCGCCGGATCCTTCCATGCAAAGCTTCCGTATTCGGTGCTTCCTCCCGATAAGGCAGAATCACTCAGAGGACTTCCCGCCTTCACCGACGCTGCCGTCGGCCAAGTGATCTGCGGTGCAGCCACCTTTCCGATCGCGAAGGTATACGCAGCCGGAGCAGGCGTGTTGTATTTGTCCGCCCATTCATGATAAGTGTCAAAATCAAACTCGGCTGTCATCCGGTGCGTTCCTACGGATGCGACTCCCGGCTTTGTCAGGTTGAGAACCGCAGTTCCAGCTTCCCCTACAGAGATCGCATCCGGAACCTGATTTCCATTATCATAGAAGCGGATCTTACCCTGCAGCTTGTCACCATACGCTCCCTGAATACCTGCAATGATATCAAAATCATCCTCGTAGGTTCCGAGAATCCCTTCCGGCTGCTGCACTCCGGTATTCCGGTTCACAGCCGTTAAGGTAAGGGTGAGTGTTCCTTTTTCAATGGTGATCCTTCTCTCTGCCGGTGTGCTTGTGCCAAGGTAATTTGTTCCCTTTGCCATAGTGATGCTTACATCGGCGGAACCCGTGCCTTTGATGGTCACCTGTCCCTGTGCATCCACGGTGAGAACATTTTCATTGGAGCTTTCATACTTCAGAGCTCCATCTCCCACTACATTCACACCCATCAAGGAAAAGCTGTCATCTCCATAGGTTTTTTCTCCAATCCATGCTTCCGGATCGATTGAAATCGAACCCTGTATCCGATGGATGGTTCCGGTCTGAGCTGGATATGTGATAAGGTAATTCTGCAGATTCACTCCACTCTCACCCGTCTCAACCCTTGCCTCTGAGGAATCAATGGTTACCGTCTTACCGGTTCCGGCATTGGCATCATCAAAGGTTCCTTTCAGACCGCTGATGTTATAGCTCTGACCCGAGCTCTGACCCGGAGTTTCTATCTCCACCGTTGCCTTTAATGCGATACCGGTACTTCTGTCATAGTCTTTTTCGATAGGCGTCGTAATAACTGCGGTCAACTCTTTCGGTGATATCTCCGGAATCACACTTTGGGTCAAAGTTTCTCCATACTGGTCTTCTGATGCTTTATCAGGTATAAATTCTACCTGATATGAAGTGGTTCCCTTTGCCTCCGGATAAATGGAGGAAGCGGGCGTTCCGCTCTGATCCACACTGAACCTCCATGTTCCTGAAACCGGTGATCTACTATAATTAACAACCTGAAATCCCGTTGCCAGCTTTACCTGAATCTGATCAAGTGTCTGTCCATAGGTTCCCATCGTTTCAAAGGATACTTTGCCGGCGGGACCGTCGATCAGTAATGCATCCGGTGTTGTCACCTCCAAACGATCAGCTGGCTTCGATGCAAAACTGCTGTCTGTTGCTTTCACACGACGGGTTATATAATAGGTGTTAGCCGGCTTCGGCGACGTAAACGTCTTCTCCGTCTGCCACTGAAGCTTACCATCCGCAGATTCTGAAATTCCGTACTCATAACCGGAAACGGGCTGTCCCTTTACCCTGATAGAGTAGCTCTCTTTCGCTACATTTGTTATCTGTATCGGATCCGGTTTTTTCGGTCTTACCGGAATCTTTATCTCGGTTGCGGCTGCTTCGGAACCTGCGTCCGCTTTCCGCACATACAGAGTAATCTTCTCGGTCGCACTCGTCGGCGGTTTATCCAGAATTCCCGTCAGAGTCTCCTCGCCGCCTGCCGGGATCTTTGTCCAAGATACATTCCTCGGGTATGCCGTATATTCGAGATCATACAGAGCCATATTTTTCAGGACTTCCCTTTGATAATCAATAGAAGTCTGTTCACGCTCCAATACATTCTCATCCTTGCCTTCCTCAACCTTTCCGGTAAATTCCACACCGCCAAAGGAGGCTTTCACTGTCTCCGAAGCCGGAAGGTACATATAGAGCTTTCCGCTGGAATCTGTCCGGACATCCTTAAAGCCGTAGGAGCTTCCTTCAATACCCGCTTTTTCAACCAGTGTATTATTCTCATTGATACCGGTCAGATCCGCTATGGTATAATAAACCGGGTTACCGTTCCCATCTTTTGGTGTATTCTTCTGCCATGTTCTTCCATCTGCAGCCTTTTCCCAGCCATAAATCATAGGGCGTTTTATATATGCACCCGCATTGATCAGATGGATCGTTCCACCCATAATCTTCACATCGGTTGATGCCTTTGTAGAACTCTCCGCCCCCTTTCCAATATGAGCAGCGTCCCTACTATGTACGCCTTTATTATCTAAGCATATTGTACCGCCGTCAATCAGCACCCTCGATGAGCTGTCTCTACCACTTCCGATGCAGGCTCCAGAATAAGAATAGGCTGTAATCATTCCGCCATAAATCTCAATCTCAGCAATTATCGCTGGGCTTCCAGCGGCATATCCAGAACCGCTTCCAATTCCGGCACCCTTCCACGAGCTTGCATTCACCGTTCCGCCTTCTATCACGATTTTACCGGTTCTATCCTTCGTAGCACTTCCTGTTCCGATTCCGGCACCATCACTACTTTTTGCAGTTACAACTCCTCCGCTAATCCGTATTTCTTTTACATTTTTTTCTGACGAAGCACCGATAGCCGCTCCGTCAGAACCAGAAGTGGAAGTTGCAGTTACAGTTCCCCCCTTGATGTGAATAATTCCTGCATCCTGCTCTCCATTTCCTCCAATTGCTGCACCAGTCTTCTCTACCGTTGTATTATTGAGCACCTCTATGGAGCCCGGCTGTCCCGGCTCACTGTCAATCGTAAGCTTTGCATCCTTCGCCACACTGATGCCGGCAGGTGAAACAGTGAACCTTGATGAAGATGCTGATTTATTAATCGAAATCTTGTTTTCCCCTTCCAGATAGGTAGTCACATGGGATTCTCCGTTTATCTGAATCGGTGCGATAGCCTCTGCCGGTGTAATCGTAAGGTTTTTTAATACGAGCTTTAATTCCTCGGAAGCTGGGGTATTCACAGAGAGATGATAATTCTCTACCAGCTCAGATGAAGTGATCCGATAGCATTTCTCATAGGGCTGGTCTATTAGCTTTGCTGTAACCACTTGACCGGAACCATCTGTTTTAGAATATAAAATTGTCAGCTGACCATTTTCCTCGGAAAAAGATATATTTCCAAGGGAAAGATCCAGCTCTCCCTCCAACGTCTCTGCCGCATTTAATACAGTAATATCCGTTCCGGCAGCCTCAGCCTTTACCGTTTCGCTGTTCAGGGTAAAGCTTCCACCGGAGCTGCCTAATTCTGTGATGCCTGTATTTATCACAAACCGGTAATTTC
Organism: Clostridium sp. Marseille-P7770; assembly: GCF_902143525.1. Taxonomy (NCBI): domain Bacteria; kingdom Bacillati; phylum Bacillota; class Clostridia; order Eubacteriales; family Clostridiaceae; genus Clostridium; species Clostridium sp. Marseille-P7770. Next base: position 157,820 of record NZ_CABFVC010000005.1, read on the forward strand.
CGGCCGGAAGATATGCCAGGGCATATGCATGATTGCCTGCTGCTGCATCGATTGTCAGTTTCCCGTCAAAGGCAAACTGGCCTTCTTCCTGCTTTAATTCCACCGAAGCTTCTGAAGCAGAGCTATCCAGCCGTTCGACTGTCATGACTATATTCTCTGCTGCCTGCACCTTTGATGAATAGAAGTGGAACCGGACAGGGTACAGGGGTTCTCCGATGGTGAGGGAAAGATTCGTTTCCTCCTCTGACTTCATCGTGAGGGTTCCTGTTACTTTAAAGCTATTATTTTCTCCTTCCTCTCCTTCTTCCTGTACCAGAACCGATACCGGAACCTCTCCGGACAGGGGCGTATACCAGCTGACTTTATCAGTCTTTATCTGATAACCGGAAGCTTTTTTAGATGAATAGGTTACCACATCCGATGCGGTACCGCCTTCACTTGCTTCTTTCCCGATTTGAGCTGTCAGTGTATATTTCTTACCATCCCTCAAACGGCCATCATGGATGGTCAGATCCATTGTCTTCTGGTAGGCGGTTTCTCCAAGTGTGACGGAGATGGTTTCATCTATTCCTTTGTTTAGAACAACTGTTCCCTCCATCGTCTTAACTGTCCCACCGCCGGAAGGCTTCAGCGCTACAACCATCTTCATATTTCCGAAATAGCCCATCCACTGGGTTATATCCGATATCGTTCCCCTGAATCCGGAGACGGCCATTTCTGCCTTTGTCTGATAAACCGGAGATGCTTTTTCTGTATCATTTTCCCGATACAGGGATATGTCAGCCTGATAGGTTCCATCTAGTAGCTGGTTATCATAAGCGGTGATCTGGAATGTTTTTTTCCCGTAGGTACATTCTCCCCGGGGAGCAATCTTGCTTTCAAGCGGCAGCTCCAGCTGCACCTTCTCGGAAATAGTGACACTGCCGCCTTCCATGCTATTCCCACCAATAACCTTTAACACTCCATAACCAATATTTCCGCCCTTTACCGTAACAGATCCACTTAATATCCGGATATCGCCACAGGATAATTTTAAATTACTCACTCCATTCCATCCGCTGCCGATGGCAGCTCCCTGATATCCTAATTCTTCACTCTTATAAGAAGATACGGTTATATGAGGAGCTTCACCCTTCCCCCCGCCGATCACGATCGTGTCTACACCTCCACCAACTCCGCCTCCGATTCCGGCTCCTGTCTCCCTTCCTCCTTCTGCGGTTATCCTTCCACCCAGTATTTTAATGGTTCCGCCGATTCCATACATACCGGTTCCGATTCCGGCTCCTCCATGATAATTATACGCAAGAACCCGATAATCTCCACCTACAGCTTCGATGGTTCCGCCCTTAATTATAATTTTTCCTGTTCCGTATTCCTCATTTGCACCTTCGTAACCTGTTGATCCGGCTTTTCCTCCGATACCGGCGGCACCATAGGCACCTCCCACTGCCTTCAGGCTTCCGTTACTCTGCTCCGTAATAACCAGTGTTGCCCCTTTTTCCACCTCAATTCCGGCTCCCTCATCCAGTCCCAAAAGAGTGTTTTTCCCTTCTAAGGTCAGATTCAGCTGGGCATTGCCTTTCAGGTAAATACCAGCCAGATTCCATCCACGGGCTCCATCAGATTTGATTGTTACATCTTTAATAGTCAGATCGACCGTAACATTATCAATTGTGATACCGCCCTTGATGTCTTTATATGTAAACTCTGGTCGGTTGGTAGGACAATAGTTGCCGGTTATGGTTGTTCCATTAAAGTCATTTTGGTTCGTGCTATCAATGAGCAGCGGCTGATTATTCAGATCATGTTCTCCGCCTGCCAGAGTCATCAGCTGCATCTCTCCTACGAGAACGCAGATTTCCGGCAGCTCTGCTTCCTCTCCCACCGGATATTCCTCCGGCAGAACCGGTGTGTAGACATAGGCACAGCCGTTGTAGTACTGGTTCGCCTCATAATAGCTATTCCAAGTCTTATCGGAGGTTTCGATAGGCTCTCCGTCCTCGTTAAATTCTTCAAAATAGTCCTGTGGGGAGATCCCGCCGTGAAATTCCGGATAGTCGCTCTCATTGATATCCAGCTTCCATGTCACGCCGGAAATCCTGCTGATATCCTCATCTGCTTCCGTCTCCGAGTTTTCTTTTTCGGTGTCAGCTTCCGCATCTATCTGCTGCTCGCCTTCTGCTTTTTGAGCATCCTCTAAAGTTTTCTGCTTCATCCGAACCTCCAGAGTATCCGGAAGAACGATATCGCTTTCTTTGGCACCCAGAGAGAGCTTCTGCACCGCAATGGCCTCATCCAGCTCCAGAAACGCCTCTATCTCTGTTTTTAGCTCTACTCCTGTTGCTGTGCCATTTGGTGCTCCGTTTGTTCCTGCGATTGCTCCGCTTGCACCTGCTTCTGCTTTGCCTGCTTCTGCTTTGTTTGCACCTGACTCTGCTCCCGCTTCTGCTTTGCCTGTATCTACATCTGCTCCCGCTTCTGCTTTGCCTGTATCTGCATCTGCTCCCGCTTCTGCTTTGCCTGTATCTGCATCTGCTCCCGCTTCTGCTTTGTTTGTACCTGACTCGCCACGGTTATCTTTTACTTCCGCATTCGATAGAGAAGCATTCGACGGAGAAGCTTTTAATACAGATTCTTTTGATGTAGATTCTTTTTCTGCTGTTTCCGCAGTATCATCTGCTCCCGTTTCAGCCCCGATCCGCTGCAGCGAACCGGCCGCCAATGCCTGCGGCTGCCATTCACATGTATTCCATATTAATATAGCTGACAATGCAGCTGCTAAAATTCGTTTCGATTTTTTTCTCATACTTTTTTCCTCCCACTTCTATTTGAATTTAGGATAATCATCAAGTTCCCGCAATATTTACATTTTTCGCATAATCTTCTATACTAATAGTATATCAATTACGTGTTTTTCTGAAAACCACCTCGACGCAAATGGTCAAACCTCGACCTAATTGGTTCGGAAGCATCGAGGTGAAAGGAGTACTGTCGTTATGATGCATATTGCTATTGTGGAAGATTTCGTTTTCGATCAGAAGCATCTGATTAATTTAATACAGAAGAATTTTGAGAAACATGGAGAAATGGCTGATTTTACCTGCTATGAGAGCGGTGAAGCATTCTTAGAGGCTTTCCGCCCCGGTCTTTTCAATGCTGTATTTATGGATATCATGCTTGCAAAAAACGGTCTGAACGGGATTGAAACAGCCGAAAAGCTTCGAGCTGTTGCCGCGCGGATCCCTCTTATCTTTGTGAGCAATGAGCGGGATTATTCCCTTGAAGGATACCGGGTACATCCGCTCGACTACCTCTTAAAGCCGGTGGATGCGGACACACTGGCCTGGTGTCTCGATGAGATCCGCACTTTTCTGGCCGAACCGGCTTATATTGAGATTCAGGCTGTCCTTGGGCAGGGGCAGTCATCCTGCCAGCGGATTCTTCTGGATGATTTTTTATACGCGGAAACGCAGAATCACCGCCTGATCATCCACACGTTAAAAGGGGATGTTGCCACGCGCCTCTCTTTTTCGGATTTAATGGCGCTGCTGCCGAAGGGCGGACGTTTTTATATGAGCGGCCGCAGTCTCCTCCTCAATTTTTCACAGGTAATCTCTGTGGATGAGGATGGTTCTGTCCGTCTGAAAAACGGTTCCTGCCTTTTCTGCAGCCGTCGAAAGAAAAAAGAGACAAAAGAGGCATTTATGGCATACCTGTTTACCTGTATGCGGAAGGGAATGATTTCATAAAATATTTTGGACCAAAAGCCGGGAGTATCAAATAAAGAAAAAACTATCCTACGGAGGAGTAACCGATGAGTAATGCGGGCTTATTTCTACATACTACCATTAATTTTGATGAAGTTGCAGCGGCTTTAGATTATGGGCAAAGAACTTTAGATCATGCAACCTATTCAAAGGTAACGAACGCCTTTAAGAAAATGATATTTCACTGCCTTCTCTGGATCTTTATATCCATAATTATCTGTTGTGGCACTGTACTGTTAAGCCATCACATCCAGAATCTGAAGACAAATGAATTGCTGACAGCTTATAATGCAACGACTTTTAAAGGTGGAGTACGAACCAGTCCAACCACGGTAATGTATACAGAAGGCAGCTCCTATCAATATGATGTCTCCAAACTTGGATTAAATCTTGATACAGACTTTCCGCATCAGAGAAGATTAACCTTATTATTAGATGACCAAAACCAGCTGAAAGGCGTTATTTCTAATGATGATTCCAACAAAATAACCGATATATTCGCATTTGGACTTGTTTTCGGAATGATCGAGATAGCGGTGATCATGATCGTCTATGCATTTTTTATTCGTAAGCATACGTCTTATGGCAAAAAATGGTATGCCTTTATGAAATGGTTCGAAACCAGAGATAACACCCTGCTTGATATCATACGGGAATAATGCCATGCAAGATTTCTTTTACCTTAATTTCCTGTTACATAAAAACAGTCCCGGCATAGGCATACAGGCACTTCTGTCCATATCGCCGGAACTGTTTTTATTTTTACATGATCTTATTGCGTCAAAGTTCTCTTACTCTCTTACCAACAGAGACTTACCAGTCATCTTTTTCGGCTGTTCCCTTATTGCCCGCGCCAGCTGTCCGTGCCGTCCCAGCTTCCGTCTTCCTTATGTTTTGGTATTTTTTGAAAGTTGTTTCTAGCAGAGCCTGTGAAAGCAGGGGAGAGTGGATAAAAGTACGGAAACTCAAGGCTGACTTGAAAAAGTAAATTCCAGTGCAAAAGTAAATTCCACCGCTCTTTTAAAAGTTGCTTATAATCTAGTGATTTTTAAGAAGAAAAGCGGAATCTATGCTATAATACAAGTAATCTATGGCGAAATTTTCTGTTTTTCTGTATGGCAAACAAGCTGCTGGAGGTCGGTGTGCACGACTAAATTCCACCAGCCACATTTGAAAAATGTGAAAAGTTTACTTCCAGTCTGACAGCAGATTTCTTCATGGGTTAGTGGTTATAGCGGATCAGCTTAGGTGTTAAGATGACTTTGTCAGGGTCAATACGCCTAAGCTGAAATGCTTTTAAGACGTCTTCCCCAAAAGCCTCCAGGGCGACATCATACGGTGTACGCCCATTCAAACTCTCCCGCGGTGTTGAGTTGATGTGGCTGGTGATTAAATTCACATCCCATTGAGTCAGGAATTCAAAGGTAGTTCGTTTCGGCAGTATCATGCGGAGCATGGTGTGTGCCTGTTCAATGCCGCCTTTCTGTCCGCTTCTCATGGGATCACAGTAATAAATGTTGGTTCTCTGGATACCAGTAACACCGGTTTCGAGAGAATCAGGATCACCGAATTCAGCGCCTCTGTCGGTGAGTATATATTCAAACAGAGTCAGGAAATCGAAGGTACCAAAACGCTTTTCTAAATGGTCCAAAACGAGTCGTACAGATCCTTCCGTATTCCGGTTCATGAGGAACGCAAGAAACAGCTTTTCCCTTGTAAAAAAGAAGGTAAGCAGTGTTTTAGAGGAACCAACAGCGGAGTGGACGGTGTCCATCTCTACAAAAGATTCCAGGTGCAACTGTTGAAAATCAGCGTAAGTTCTGCCATTAAAGACACGGCGGTCAGATATCTGTGATTTATGGACTTTTCTGGGTTTAAACTTCACTTTACGTTTCAGATCAACGTTTCTGGCAGTCAGAAGTCCCATATCAAGGTAGTTGTAAACGCTGCGGACGGAAAGATTCAATTCCGGATGGTTTGCAACGATCTGGTAAGGAGACTGGCCCTGATCGATCAGAGGAGTGATGATCTTATCCTTTTTGTGGAGTTCCTGTCTGGTCATAGCGATTCCGGACCTGGAATCCTTGAGACACTCCCGGTATTTCCGGTCAGCGAACCTGGCATTGTAGGTATATTTGTGGGCAATCGTACAATGATTGATCTTTTTACTGCATCCATTGCAGACGTAGGGAGCCCGATCAAGTTTGCTGCAGCGTTCTTTTTGAAAATCCGGACAGGTCTGGTTACAGGTGGGACAGGAAGCACATTTAACGCCGCAAAAAAGGATCTTATTGCAGGCATTCGTTTTCTTACAACGGAAACGCTTGGTACAGAAGTTCTTCACATTAAGAAAAGTCCCTTTGTGAAACCAATCGGAGGCTCTTCTGGCCTTCACTTCTTTTGAAATCGTAGTAGGGTCCTTACAGAGAAAGCGGGCAATATCTTTAAAGGATGTACCCTTATCCAGTTCATTCTGGATATAGATACGATCCTCTATGGTGAGATGCTTCTGGTTGCCTGGGATATATTTACTCATAGTCAAACTCCTTCTACTGCTGTCAGAAGGACGATTAAAGTATCATATCAGTATGCATGAGTAAATATCAACTGTGCAAGAGTAAACTCCACCGCCCTTTGGAGAAGTGGAATTTAAATTTTCATTTTAGGACGGAAACTCAAGATGTATAAATCCTTGACATTTTTTTATTCAATGTTAGAATGACAAAAAAGAAGCGGGTTTTGCGACCGTACAGTATTATTACTCAAGCGGGTTGCTCGCTTCTTTTTTTGTGCGCAAAATATCATAAAGATACATTTTTCCATCTGCATCGTGCCGCACAAGCATTCTTGCTGAGAAAATATTATAGCGAATCAAGGTGCCATTTTCTTCGTAAACAGGCAGACCAAATCGTACATCATAACGATACCAACCATTTTTAGCTCTATTTCCATGTCTATCTCCATAATCTGGAAATTCTGATTTATTCTCTGCTATTTGTATTAATTCCTTAATTGCCTGTGCCGCGTTAGCTTTTGCCTTTGCATTTGCCCCCTTCAAACCACGAGCATCTTTTGCGTTTGCAAATTCATCAGGGAATTCTTTTCCAATATATATTTTTTCTGATGACTCTGCTATCTCGTAACACTCTCCAATATATTCTTGTGACATACTCCCACCACTTAGCTCACGCTTGAAGTGGGGGCTTCTCGTTCGATTGCCCCGTTGGGCAAAGCATTCACGAGCGATCCCCGTGTGTCCCACGGTTCTTTTGGACTGATATCTTTTTATGATGCTTTTTCGCTTTTTTCTAATATGATCCCGGATATTCTCAGCCCTTCCCGGCAGATATTGACCGCCGCATTTTCATCACGGTCCATTCGGTTTCCGCAGCTGCAAAGATATACCCGCTCTTCCAGTTTCAGATCATGTTTTATTTTTCCACAACAGCTGCATGTTCTGGAACTGGGATACCAGCGGTCGATGCGGACAAGCTTCTTCCCTTCCCGTTCCAGTTTATACTGCAAAAAATCTGTAAACATTCTCCAACCGTTGTCATGAACACTTTTTCCAAAATGATGTTCCCCACTCATCGTCTTCAGATCCAGATCTTCGATGCATACGATATCATAGAAATTGGTTATCTTTCTTGATTCTTTATGCAAATAATCTTTTCTCTGGTGAGCGATATGTGTATGGATCCGCGCCACTTTTTTCTGCTGTTTTTTATAACGATTGCTTTCTTTCCGGCAATGACTCAGTTTTCTCTGCGCTTTCGCCAGTTTTTCCTCGCTGTTTCTGAAATAGTGCGGATAACCTGCATGTTTTCCATTGGAATCTACATATAGTTCTTTCATGGAAAAATCGAGTCCGACGGCCTGCCTTATGTTCCTTGTTTCCACCGGCTTTTCTTCACAAAAATACAGAAGAGAAACATAATACCGCCCATCAGCTTCCAGACAGACGGATGCACCTTTCAAGCAGGCATCTTCCCGGATCTTACGATGCTGCCGGATCCGGATCCAGCCTGCCTTTGGGAGCTTCAGCTTCCCATCTTTTAACAGGATATTTCCATTGACACTGTTTGTGGTATAGCTTTTAACAGGATTCTTTTTTGACTTGAATTTTGGAAATCCAAACGATGGATCCCGGAAAAAGTTTTTATAAGCAGTCTGCAGATGCAGCTGGGCATTGCACAGAGCAAGACTGTCCACTTCTTTTAGCCATGGAAACTCTGCCTTATATTTTGCCGGAGTGACCTTCAGGTTTTTTCCGGTCTTTTCATAGCATTCCTTCTTTTCTGCCAGCATTCGGTTATATACAAACCTGACACATCCAAATGTTTTTGCAAACAGTTCCTGTTGTATTTTATTGGGATAGATCCGAAACCGGTATACTACGTTCATGTTTTTTCTCCCCCTGCGTCTCGATATACTGGCGGATCACTTCGATCGGAGCTCCGCCGGCACTCAGAAGACAGAAGCTCTGACTCCAGAACATTTCCTTCCAGAGCTTCTGCCGGATCTCCGGATACTCTTTTTTGATCAGACGGCTGCTGGCGCTTTTATAGGCATTGATAAATTTACTGAGTTCCGACTTCGGATGGGCACGGAACATGATATGGACATGGTCCTCATCGTGATTCCACTCTTCCAGGGTGATATGATATTTGGGCGCGATGCATTCAAAGATTTCTCGTGCGCGACCCGAGATCGGATCATTCAGGACCTTTTTCCGGTACTTTACGACCAGGATCAGATGATAATAGAGTAAAAATACTGAATGTGCATTATTGTCAAGTTCTCTCATATTTATCAGCCTTTCTTTCTATTTCGACTGATTTAATTATATCACAAATGAGATCATTTGTCTATTACATTTCAGAACGTTTGTTCTGCTTGATCTGCAATCTATTTTCCCTTTAGGCTTATTCATTGTATGCAGAATTGATGATATAGCACGACTGCAAAAATCAATATATGAGAAGTTTACAATACACAGCACAGCTATGTGCAATAATCTGATATTTACATGCCAACTATGGCACTATGCAAGAGATAGCAATTCATCTCACCACCTGTAGAGGTGGGAGAATTCTTGCTGATTCTTGTTAAAAGCTCCGTTCCTGTTCCGAAGGTACTGCGGATCCCCGGGATCCCAGGCCTCTGGTGAAGCGCCAGCGCCGCCGGGACATAGAGTGCCTCATCCACCTGTGCCTTCGCCGCCTGGGTCATACGGCGTCTCGTGTAGGTGGAGAGCGCCTCTAAGTAGCGCCTGGAACCTTCCGCGTAGAGGACACCCAGAGCCAGGGATGATTTTCCCGAACCAGAGACTCCGCCGATGGCGACGATCTTGTTTAAAGGAACGTCCACATCAATATTTTTCAAGTTATGGACCCGTGCGCCGCGGATCTTGATTTTTTCGATCATATTTTCTCCCTACTGCCCGTTCTTCGAATACATCACCTTCGCGCTGATCCCCTTGATCTTTCCAAGCTTCCCTGAAAGCGCACTGATCCGGTCAGACGGGGCGTCAACGATGACGCTGATGATGTTCACTTGTTTCTTCTCGTACGGAAGTCCCATTCTTCCGATAATATACGGGCTGTAATCGTGAAGGATCTGGTTGACCTCCCCCACAGCCTCTTTATTTTCTACAATAATTCCCACTACTGCGATTCTTGTTTCCTGTTCCATAACCTTCTCCTTTTGTCCTGCCGAAAATATTTCTTTTATCTTAATGTCAGAGAATTCTTTATGTCAAGTATACACTGTGAAATTGTTCTTATAACACATCTTTGGCACGCCAATGCCTTTTTATGTAACAGGGAATTCCCCGGAATTTCCTGTTACATAAAAATAGTCCCGGCATACAGACTCTTCTGTCCATATCGCCGGAACTGTTTTTATTTTCGCATGATCTTATCGCGCCAAAGTTCTCTTACTCTCTTACTAACAGAGACTTACCAGTCATCTCTTTCGGCTGTTCCATTCCCATAAGTTCAATCAGGGTCGGAGCGATATCTGCAAGGCAGCCGCCCTCTCTGAGGCCGTAGCCCTCGCCCGCGTTTACAAGAATGAACGGAACCGGGTTTGTTGTGTGAGCGGTCCACGGCTCGCCTGTCTTGTAGTCGATCAGCTGCTCTGCGTTTCCGTGGTCAGCGCAGATGAACATTACGCCGTCGACTTCCTTAATCGCCTCAACTGCTTTTCCGACGCACTCGTCGACAGCCTCGATGGCCTTGACCGCCGCGTTCTCAACGCCTGTGTGGCCTACCATATCCGGATTTGCGAAGTTTACGATAATAACATCATATTTTCCGGAGCGGATCGCGTCTGTCAGCTTCTCACAAACAGCCGGTGCGCTCATCTCCGGCTGAAGGTCATATGTTGCGACCTTCGGGGACTTCACGAGGATACGGTCCTCACCCGGATTCGGCTCCTCAACGCCGCCGTTGAAGAAGAAAGTAACGTGGGCATATTTCTCTGTCTCAGCAATTCTCGCCTGAGTCTTCCCGTGGGCAGCAAGGAACTCACCGAGAGTATTCTTGATCGTCTCTTTCTTGAATGCGACAAGTTTGTTCGGGATCGTCTCATCGTAATCAACAAAGCATACATAGGTGGTCTTGATCCTCTTCGCTCTCGCAAATCCTGTAAACTCGTCATCACAGAATGCGCGGGTCATCTCTCTTGCGCGGTCTGGACGGAAGTTGAAGAAGATCACGGAATCATTGTCCTTAATGGTTCCGATCGCATTTCCATCTTCTCCTGTCACGACAGCCGGAACAACGAACTCATCTGTCTTTCCGTCATCGTAGGATGCCTGGATCAGTTCCGTTGCGGATGTTCCCTTATTGCCCTCGCCCGCTGTCAGTGCCTTATACGCAAGCTCCACACGATCCCAGCGGTTATCACGGTCCATCGCATAATAACGTCCCATAACGGATGCCACCTTGCCGACGCCGAGCTCTTTCATCTTCTCCTCTAAAGCTGCGACAAAATCCTTTCCGGATGCCGGCGGAGTGTCACGGCCGTCTAAGAAGCAGTGAACGAATACCTTGTCGAGTCCGTTTCTCTTTGCGAGCTCTAAGAGTCCGTAGACATGTGTGATATGGCTGTGTACGCCGCCGTCGGATAAGAGTCCAAACAGGTGCAGCGCGGAGTTATTCTTCTTACAGTTCTCAACAGCTGCGAGGAACTCTTCGTTCTTGAAGAAATCGCCGTCCTGGATAGACTTTGTGATTCTTGTCAGTTCCTGGTAAACAATGCGGCCTGCGCCCATGTTCAGGTGACCTACCTCAGAGTTTCCCATCTGGCCCTCCGGAAGTCCGACAGCAAGTCCGCTGGCCTGGCCTTCCACAAACGGGCACTCCTTCATTAAGCGATCCATCACCGGCTTCTTCGCCTCATATACCGCATTTCCTTCATGTGTTTTATTCAGTCCGTAACCATCGAGGATCATTAACACTACTGGCTTTTTGCTCATGATTTTTTCTCCTTTATTGCGTGACTGCAGGAGCCCGCTCCAAACGGAAGCTTCCTGCCTTCTTTATAAATGCAATCATTTTCTGCGGTCAGAACGGAGCTTTCCGTCTAACGCTTTGATATTGGTACTATCATCGCAGAAACATCTATATTTTATACCAATTAGAACGTTCCTGCAACTGTTTTGGGGGGAGAAATTGTTATAAATTTATCAGTCTTGATCTGCACGATCCTCCCCGCCTTCTTTCTCTCCGGAATTTCCACTCCAGAAAACTCATGCCCGAAAAAAGGAGCTTCCTTCCAGGTGAGCATTCTATCCTACAGCGATTTCACAATTTTTTCACATCAAACACAATATTTCGACACATTTTTCCAGTATCCTATAAAGCGTAACAGGACAGCAAGCCTGGAACAAAATATACTTTTTCATACTTGACCGGCAGAGTATTCTGCCGGTCCCTCCCTTTTATTTTAAAAACATTTACAATATAAATCCCCTCTTTTAAGGCTGCCGCAGGATCGGAAATGCGGCAGTCTTTTTGAATGAAGGAAAAGACGTGCCCAAAATGATTTCTCATTTCTTCACACGCCTTTTCCTTTTGTGGGGTATTGAGGGTTTTTATATCAACTTCGCTCTCATCAGCGGCACCGGATACTTCGGCCGTCTGCCGGAGAGGAAATCATCGATCCCCTCCGCACATACAAGAGAAGATCTCGATGACGCCTCCTTCGTCGCTCCGCCGATATGCGGGGCTGTGAGGACATTGTCCATGGAGAGCAGCGGATTTTCCGGATCCAGCGGCTCTTTTGTGAGAACATCAAGTCCGGCTCCCGCAATCTTTCCAGCCTTTAACGCCTCGATCAGCGCTTCCTCATCGACAACCGCACCGCGGGAGGTGTTGATCAGGTAAGCGGTTGGCTTCATGAGGTCAAATTCCTTCGCGCCGACACTTTTCTCCGTCTCCGGTGTTGCAGGAATATGGAGCGAAACGTAATCTGCGTTCTTAAATACTTCTTCCCTGGATTCCACTCTCTGGATATAATCCGGAAGTTCTTTTGCGTATGGGTCAAAAGCGATGACCTTCATATCAAATCCGAATACCGCCTTTTTCGCCACACGTCCACCAATGTTTCCGACGCCTATAAGTCCCAGTGTCTTTCCGCCAAGTTCATGTTTCTCGATCTTCATCTTTGCAGTCATGTAGTCGGTCTTATAGAGCGCCTGAACCTTCTTAAAGTTCCTGGAACAATATAACATATAGAAAATCGCTGTCTCCGCAACAGAATTGCTGTTTGCCGTCGGCGCATAGAGGACCATGACGTTCTTCTCCTCAGCTGCCTTTAAATCCACGCCGTCAAAACCTGCGCCATGTCTTGCGATCACCTTTAAAGAATCGGCTGCATCCAGGATCTTCTTTGTGATTTTCGCAGTTCTCACAATCATCGCATCGCATCCCGGGATCTGGCGGATGATGTCATCCTCCGTGAAACCTTCCCCATCAATGATCTCATAACCTTTTTCTTCGAGATACTTTCTTCCGGATTCCATGATCGGCTGCGGTAATAAAATTCTGTATGCCATAATAATTTCCCCCTTGAGTTTTTTCTTTGCTCCTGTGTGGGAGCGATACGCTTTTCCGTTTTTTACTGTTACCTCTCACCGGCATTCCCTGCATGGATTGATGATCCGCCGTTTCCTTTTTCCATGTCTGTGAGCTGTAACCTTTTCTTTTGATAGCACGATTGTATCATATAGTTATTTTCTTGAATAAGTTTGGATTTTGATATAAAATATAAGCGAACGCTAATATTTTATAAGGTATGGCTGCCTACCTGCAGACTGTTTACCTGTCTCAAACCTCTGCCATATTTTTCATGCACATATTTTCAGAAAGAAAAATCAACGACCGACTGTCAGATATTGGAATCTCAGCAGTCGATATATTGGAAAGGAGACCTGCCTCATGAACCAGAATGATATCCGCATGTTCCTGACGATCGCAAAGACCGGTTCCCTAAACCAGGCCGCCGGCCACCTCTTCGTGACGCAGCCGGCTCTCAGCCAGCAATTAAAAGCCCTGGAGGCCGAACTCGGGACCACGCTCTTTCTCCGCAAACAGGGACAGCGAAACCTTACACTCACCGCGAGCGGACGCGGGTTCTACGAGATCGCCGTCAAGATGGACGCTCTTTTTCAGGAAAGTTCCCATGTCCGCTATATGGAAGACATGCGTTCCCTGTCGATCCACACGGTCGGGAGTCTGAACGCCCATCTCTTCCAGCCCCTGTACAAGCGCCTCTCTTCCATGACACCGCCGCTCTCCTTAAAGATCTTCACCGGCAAAACCCATATCATCTACCAGAGCATCTCCGACCACAGCTATGATATCGGCTTTGTCCATCGGAACCTTCACAGAAAGGATCTGGAGCTTCTCCCTGTCTTCCGCGAGAACATGGTCCTTGTCGGCGGGACGAATTTTCCGATTCCGGATGCGCCGATCTCCCCGCAGGAGCTGAATCCCGCCAGAGAGCTCCACTTTGTCTGGTCTCTCGAGTACAATGACTGGCATGATTACTGGTTCGGGACCGCGATCCCGCCCCATATCGACCTGGACCAGACCGCGATGGTAGAATTTCTTTTGAAGGATACCGATTACTGGGCGATCGTTCCGTCTTCGGTCTTCAGTATGTTCGTACATCCGGAAGCGCTTCATGTGATCCCCCTGCTGGATCCGCCGCCGTCGAGGACTTGCTATGCGATCTACCGGAAAGATCAGGATGTGATGCCGGACTCCCCGATCGGGATCTGCCTGAGGGAACTGCGCGAGCTGGTAGAGGAAAACCAGTGGATCGAGAAATTATGATTTCCTATCTGTTTGCCTGACTTATCGCGGAATATCACGAAAGCGGTGAGAGTTTTTCAACTTTTTTTGAATTGAATTTTCATGTTTCTTTTCATTTTTTCGGTTTCTGTGAACTTTCCGGGGATTTTTCTTCCTGATTGTAAGACGCGATGCCAATGCTCTTCAATCGCTGTTTTTCCTTATAAAATAAGGCTTTGTTGGGATTTCCCCGAACCCGGAAGATTCTCCGAAATAACTTTTTTTCAAAAAATTGAAATTTTTTCAAAAAAACGCTTGCATTTTTTTCAAGGTCATGCTATTATATACGAGTCGCTGGTGAACAGCACAAAACAAAAAGCCTTAAAGACATCGAGGCGTGGCTCAGTTTGGTAGAGCGCTGCGTTCGGGACGCAGAGGTCGCAAGTTCGAATCTTGTCGCCTCGATTCCGGCCTGTTGGTCAAGCGGTCAAGACGACGCCCTCTCACGGCGTAAACCCGGGTTCGATTCCCGGACAGGTCATGAAGCTGTATGGAATTCCATACAGCTTCTTTTTTTATGTCTATCATAGTTTTCATTAATACAAGAAAACCCCAGAGGTGGCAGCCTCTGGGGTTTTTGCGTCGCATGAGAAAAGTTCACCACATTTCTTAGCTGCCTACATCATATTCTATTTTTTTAAATGTCAATATGATATCAAAATCACCCATCCAAAGAGCTCCAGACCGAAACCTATTTCCATACGCTATGACTTATTTCAATTTTTTTCACAAATAATTCATGTTTTCTTCCCTCTTTTTGTTACAATTTATGCTATAATGTCAATAGACGAGTCATGGTGAAGTATCATGACTCTATTTACGCAAGAAAAAGCTGATCCGCTGCTTCTTTTGGACCGGTTTTTGCGCCACTGACCCGGCGGCGGCTGCCGCCTGTACCCGAAGGAGGAACATCGAGAACTTATGGATTACGCAGTATTAAAAAAGAACTTTGAAAACCATCGTTTTCATACATCATATTTCGAGACAAAGGAGGAAGCTGCCGCTTATCTGAGTAACCAGATCAAGGGCGAGAAGGTCGGCTTTGGCGGCTCTATCACCGCAAAAGAGATGAATCTCTTTGAGATCCTCGGAAAAGACAACGAAGTGATCTGGCACTGGGAACAGGGACCGGATGCAAGGATCAAGGCGAAAGATTCCACCGTATATATCCTGAGTGCCAACTCCGCTGCCGCGACTGGCCAGATCATCAACATCGACGGGACCGGAAACCGTCTTTCCGAGAGCTTATTTGGACCGAAACGAGTATACTATGTGATCGGGAAAAATAAAATCGCGCCGGATCTGTCCTCCGCAATGGATCGCGCGCGAAATATCGCCTGTCCAAAGAACGCGGCGCGTTTTAACAAGAAGACTCCTTGCGTCGTGTCCGATGACAAAAAGTGCTATGACTGCAACAGTCCGGAGAGGATCTGTAACGCGATCCTGATCTTAGAACGCCCCTGTACCGGAATGGAAGTTGAAATGGTATTTATCAACGAAGATCTTGGATATTAAAGGAGAGACACATGAATATTCTGTTTTTTCTGACACCAAAGAGTGATGTGGCATTTATCTATTCTGATGCGAACCTGAGAGAAGCGATCGACCTGATGGAAGCGCACCGCTACTCCGCCCTGCCGATCCTTACGAAACAAGGACGGTATGCCGGAACGCTGACGGAAGGTGATCTGCTCTGGTACATGAAGAGCCATATGAACCAGAGTTTAAAGGATATGGAGCTGATCTCCATCATGGAAGTAAAGCGCCGTCAGGACAACAGCCCGGTAAACGCCGGTGCGAAAATGGAAGATCTGCTGGACAAGGCGATGCAGCAGAACTTTGTCCCGGTACTCGATGACAATAAATCCTTTATCGGAATTATCACGAGACGTGATATCATGAAATATTTTTCCGGTTCCTATAAGAAAACAGGAAATGCTTAAGTTATTGGATTCCGGTTCAAATGGCTTTTTCCAGACTGTCGCATAAATTCCTGTCATTTTCTTCCAGCATCATTTTCTGCCGTCCGGTTATACTGATACCATCCCAGAAAAAGGTGGTGAGAAATGATGAATCAGGAAAAGAACGACAGCATCCAGTGCTCGATCCATAACTGCGTGCATCATGCGGAAAATGTGGATTACTGCACCTTAGACCGCATCCATGTAGGAACGCATGAGCTCAATCCTACAAAAAAGGAATGTACCGACTGTGATTCCTTCCAGTGCAAGATGTAGTCCTGTCTGACCCTTGACGAGAAAAGAGATCCCTTCCTCCCATAAATTTTATGGAAAAGGAACGGGATCTCTTTTTCTATTCTTCTACCGTGAATTTCCTGCCCTCACCGGTGCCGGATCGAAGCTCGGATTGAACGCATAGAAATTTCTGGAATCGAGCCGGTCCTGGAGGCCGCGGAGTGCTTCTCCGAAGCGCTGGAAATGGACGATCTCGCGCTTCCTTAAGAAACGGATCGGTTCACAGACATCGGGATCTGTCACGACACGAAGGATGTTGTCGTAGGTGCTCCGGGCTTTCTGTTCCGCAGCAAGGTCCTCGAACAGATCGGTGATCGGATCACCTTTCGACTGGAATTCGCAGGCATTAAACGGCACGCCGCCGGCTGCCTGGGGCCAGATCCCTGTGGCATGGTCGATATAGTACGGGCCGAATCCCTGCGCTTCCAGCTCCTCCGCTGTTAAGTTTCTCGTGAGCTGGTGAACGATCGCCGCGACGATCTCCAGATGGGCGAGCTCCTCCGTTCCGATATCCGTCAGAACCGCTTTCTGCTCCCCATACGGCATTGAGTAGCGCTGGGAGAGATAGCGCATGGACGCACCCATCTCGCCGTCAGGTCCACCGAAATGCAGAAACCTATGATAATATATTGGCTGTTAGCATGTCTGGATCTTTCAAGACAAGAGTGTTGAGAAGTGCCTAAAAATAAGACTTTCTGGTAAAAAAATATTCCGGCTCATTCGCCTGGACCTCATGGCTGAAACCTATGATATTTAAAAAATAATAATTTGAGTAAGTGCAATATCGGTTATTCTTATAATGGAACGGATGGAACAAACGCTATCTATACAGCAATTCCGAACGGATCGACTGTGTGGTTTAGCATAAATGGAAATACCAAAGTAGGGCAAGAACTTGGCTTATCACAACAGTATGAAGGCGCAGAAATCATTATATGGAAAAGCTCGGATTGGCGTGGTGGAGCTTTAGCAATAGGTGGAGATGGATCGCCAGTGATGATCGGTCAAAACAATGGTTCGAATTCTATAAAATGGAATCCACTTGCTTTAAAGAGTGATTTGTTTAGCTCAGGGTCTATAACAAATCCAAATACTTGTACTGTTCCATTTTGTCTTGTAAATGGATGGCACTCTGCGATTACTAATGTTCCTGATGCCGCAAAGGGGAAGTATTCAATCTTATTGAACATATGGGAGTACGGACCAAGCAGCACAGGAAATTTAACAAGTAACCATATGCAAGCACTTATTATTGAGAAAGGTGGCGGGATATTTACTCGACTGTACATCAATAGTGCTTGGTCCGACTGGGCATAATTATGACCAGTTTTCGAAGTTACCGTTTTCATACATCCTCGTGTGCACAGTATTATTACCTGTTATAAGAATTTGTAATCTCACTTTTGTCAAATCACCGATATCTGTAGGATAAAGCCAGGTAGTTTGTAAGCTATTCCAAGTGTTTTTTGCGTCATCAGGAACATTTACAAGATCATGACTCCATCCGTTTACAACAGAAAACGGCGTAGTACAAGTATTTGGATTAGTAATCCAGTTGCGTGAAAACAAATCACTCTTTAACGCGTATGGAGATGCTTGCCAGCCCTTCGAGGAATCATTACAGTAAAAATGTTTGCCGCTATAATCAAATGCATGGAGCATTCCCCGTTCGGCAATACCAACAGTATTGTTGGTTGCAGGAGCGATTGGAGATGTGTATGGGATCTCAAACACAAACGACTTACTCCATGCACCAACGTCCATGAGCTGAGACAGCTGAGTGTACCCTTTATCGGAAACATTTATAAATTTGTTACTCAAATTATTATTTTCATCTGACNCGATTGGAGATGTGTATGGGATCTCAAACACAAACGACTTACTCCATGCACCAACGTCCATGAGCTGAGACAGCTGAGTGTACCCTTTATCGGAAACATTTATAAATTTGTTACTCAAATTATTATTTTTTTTAAAAGCGGTCACAAAATCTAAAAATTATCGTTTATATTGTCGAGGTTGTGTAATCGTTGTTTTTATCTTCGGTATTTTCCATCACCATTTAAGGAGGCGGCTCTTGCTTACGCAGGAGACCGCCTTCGCCCCTTTACAAGATGATCGCTCCTCTATCATTTGTCCTCACCTGCATCTCGCCCTCCAGCATACCACCATCCTGGCCAAATGCAAATACTTCTTTTCCAATCACCTGTATGCAGCTGGTGAGCATCGCCCCATCAGATCCGAGATAATACCATCTTCCCTCAGACTGTTTCCAATCGTCGTGAAGCATATACCCTGCTGACCCGAAGTAATACCAGTGCTTTTCTCCATTCCACTCCAGCTCTTCCCATTTATTCTTTGGATAACTGCCATCAGCATTCTGCCACCACCAGCCGTTTGCATCATGCTGCCATCCTGCGATGACGGTCTTTTTCTCTTCCTTTGGCCATGTCTTCATGAACTCTTCCGGGGTCCTAAATTTCTTTTTGATTCCACTGGTACTGCTGCCCCAGTCTGGGAGCTGGAAATGGGGTTTATCCGGGATAGACTTCCAATTTCCTCCCCACTCCAGGCCGATGGATATCCCGATCGCGCCGACCTTGCCGAAAAATCCATCGTTATCGTAAAAAGCGTCCTTCCCATCAGCTCGATAAATATCAAAGGCCGTTCCCCACTGGTGATAAGAGCTGAACGATGATCCTGGAGCATTTGTTACTCTCTTTCCTGGCTTTGTGCGTCCCTGAGCATACAGGGCATCCTGCTCCGCCGTGGTGCGTAGCGTCTCACTTATCTTAATCTGCAGCCCCTGCTTCGCGCACTCTTTGATCAGCTCTGCGGCCAGTGTCTGGAGCCGCGGATGGCATAACGTAATATCTCTCATAAACATTTCCTTTCCTTTAAAACAAAAAGCCCCGGAGGCATCCTCCCGGGAAGTTGCACCGGTGCAACTAATCATGATCTTCTGGAATAGTTACCCCTGCATGAATTAGCTTTTCCGTCACCGCCAGACCACGGATCAAGAACTCCGGCACATTATATCCGCATTCCACGAGATTTTCCAGGATGCTGCGGATCTCATTGACAAGCAACGAAGCCAGCGTAAACCAGCCAAGTAGCACCAAGAATCCCAGATCAATTCCCATGAGGTCTTTCCCGAGATGGATAAACAGTGCCGGGATCAAAAATGCAACCGCAATGATGATCCAATATCCTACTTTCTTTACTGCTCCTTTAAGTCCCGCTTTGCTACTTTCCTTCCCAAGTCTTCTTGACTTGTACCATCCAGTAAGCCAGTCCAGAATATTGCAAAGCAAATATCCTGCAAACACATACCAGTATGTTCCAAAAATCAGTGTCAGAATCATCACTACTGAGCCAGCCACAGCATTGTAGCGATCAATGAAGGTTTTTGTCATGATTACCACTCTCTTTCTTTAAATTTATTCTAACCAAATCTCATAGATTTCTGCCTGTATGCCTCCAGACGTTCCATTCAAACTGTTTGAATTTCGTGCACCAAAATACAGAATGTCGTTCGTCTTCTGTTTTATCGACATTTCAAGCGTTTGTTCCTCTCCCGTCCACGCTACTCCTCCAGATGCAACACTGGTGAAAGTCGAATTTGGCTTTGCGAACATGCTGAAATAAAAATTATAATTATGCCCATATTGTGCATCTGTAGCCTTGAATTTTACAATAACTTTCGAATACTGGCTCAGATCCCATTTGCCTTTTGTTACAAATGTCCCCGATGACAATTTTGTGCCATACACAATAGACTCGGTTCCCACATATGTAGTGCCGCTATGTACATACTCATCGCTGAGAGCGATCTCCGCAAAGTTCGTTCCCCTGTTATATAAATATACATGAGTAGTTGTCGCATCTATATTGACCTGCGTTCCATTTGGCCATCCTGTGTAGAAATTCACACATGAAAAGTAATACTTTGTCACCGGTTCTAATCCTGTAATATCTACATAGTTACTTCCACCTTTTTCATGAGGGTTATTTCCTGCCCCTGTATACACTCTTGTTCCGCCGCTCGCTCCCGGAGTTCCTGATGTGCTCATTTGAATAAATATCCCTTCCCACGGCCAGCTTGTTGGATTTTTCCAGCTAATACGGATCGTGTTATGAGAGAGAGCGGCCGCACTAAAAGATATTGCTGATTGAGTTTCCCCTTTTCCCGTTTCTAATACTCCGTTTGCCCAGTAGGTCTTTCCTTTTGGTACTTCTTCAGGTTTTACAGTTGCTCCGGCAGTCTGGCTTGCCAAGCTCGCCGCGATGATTTTGCCTGATCCATTATGTATTCCAGCTGGAATGGTAACAGACTGCCCTGCTAAAAGTCCCGTACTGGACCATGCGCCGCGATCTTCCTGTGTTCCTGTAATCGTTTTACCATTAACCACCGCTGTCTTGCCTTTTCTTATGTCTGAGTCTGCCGCGGTTCCACCGGTCTGGCTTGCAAGGTCTTTTGCCGTTACGGTTCCCTTTCCATCGTGATATCCTCCCGGAACCGTTACAGACTCTCCTGCTGCTAAGGTCTTTTTCCAGCCAGACTGATCTAACATTGTTCCTGTTGTTGGATCGTCTCCAGAATCTCCTGTGATAGCTGTATACGGGGCAAGAACATGTTTACGATTGGCTGTGCACTCATCTGATCCGGCGGCTCCCTGCTTAATTAAATACGCGTCTGCCACTTTTTATCCCTCCTTCGAGTTCTCCTGAAGCCACTTCTCTGTCTTTTGTCTCCAAAGCTTCGGAACATCTTCAAGTTTCATTTCTCCTGCCTTGATACGCATACCATAAAATCTCGCCATTATTCCGCCACCCCTTCCATCTGCTCTGCAAGGTCACTCGTCGCTTCTCCAAGATCTTTGATAGCTCCATCCTGCGTCGCCTGTCCCTCTTCCAAGGCATCCAGACGCTTCTCTTCGGCAGTTTTCTCCCGTAAACCGAAGAGAACCTTCACAGTGCCATCTTCCTGTTCTGTAGCCTGAATATGAGGTTCCGTAAGAACCATTCCAGAATAAACGCCGACAATGAGATCTGCACCATTCTTCACAGTAACCTCCTGAAGGTTCTCCTGAGTAAGTCTTTTCCATAACGTGATCACATCAGCAGCAGACTGGCAGATTACCTGCAACGCTGTGAGGGAAGCTCCCGCCTCCAGTTCGATGGCAGAGCCATCCTTTAGGATCAGTTTATCTTTGTTCATATGAACTCCTTTCTGCCCTTCCTTATGGGCATAAAAATAGCCCTGGAATGGGCTTGTCTACGGGTAAATAAAAAGAACCATCACGGTGTAATCACCGAAATGGTACTGGGCTTAAGCATCGTTTTGTTGACATCAACAAAATCATCACCATATCCCCGGCCCCGGGAAAATGGTATGTTAATAATAATTTGAGTAAGAGATTATTAGTTGGAGACAATATTGCATCTGCCGATCTCTTGAATGATTCCCCTGATGAACGATTTGGCACGTTGTCTATGCGTTTTAGTGATGGAACAATAAATCAATTATTGCTCTTAAAGGACACAGCGGCTGTTACCATTTTGAGAAATAATGTATGGCAGGAACAGTATCGGCTTGCAACGACGTCAATGCTATCTAATTACATTTCTAAGTCAGGGATTAAATTTGTTGAACAATATTTAAAATCTACGCAAACATTATCACCATCTGGCACAACTTTATTAAATGACGCAAGTATAACCATTCCTTTTAACTGTATCGCAATTTTAACATGGAAATTATGGTGTAAATCTTCTGAACAGAAGACATGGTTTTATTATATGGTGAATAATGCTTATGTTCAGGGAGAACACCAGTGGGACGGAACTGTTCAAAACGACGAAGTCATAAATATATTTGTTATGAACCGTTTTTCAAAAGATCAGGAGTTGACAGTTTCGGTAAAGGGCAACTGCTCAGTTGTCGGCAATAATACATCGCTAACAAGATACAGTTTTGTTTTCATCCCTGTTTAGGATTTGAATTGAATTTCATGTGTTGTCCATTTTTTGCTATCCTTGTTATATGTTTGAATAACACGCCTATTGCAAAGATAAGAAGTATACTCTTGTGCTATGTAATAAATATTTTCAGCTGATCCACCAGCAGACCTATAGACGACGAGTGTAAAAGCATCTGATAACGGGCAATTTTTTAAAGAAACAGCTGTACTATTATCTGTGCAATAGTAATGTCCTGGAGTTGTTATTGTTTGCATATCTGTTCCGGCAATAATTTCAGTGCCTGAACTTTGTGGCCATAAATCATTTAATGTAGCTACTTTGTATTGTTCTTGCCAGACGCCATCTCGACGCAATGTAACACTAATACGATCTTTGAAAACAATCATTTGGTCCTGTCCTTTATCAGAATCAAAATTTAAAACAAAAATCCTGTTGTTTTCAGATGACGCATCAGCTAACCATCCGCCTTTATATCCGACAATACCGATTCTTTTACTCAAATTATTATTAGTCGTATCAATCAGATCCTTCAGCGCCTTCCCCTGTGTGGCATCCAGCGGATTTCCTTCCACCGTAGCCAGAAGATTATTGACCACCTGAGATTTCGCCAGCAGCTTGTTCGCGACCTGTTCTGCAAGCGCATCAAGAAGCTCCTGAGCAGTGACCTCTCCACCTCCTGCCAGATTCTCCGTATCCGTTGCAAGCATATTCTCCAACTTTTTAAGCACCACCTGCGCCTTCGGTATACGTTTCAGTTCTCCGCCGTCTTCAGCAATAAAATACTGGCTGTCCGTCAGATCTGCGGCCGGTACCGTACACAGGTTTTTTGTCTTTGTTTCGCTCATTCTGTCTCCTTTCCGCAGGTCAAGTAAACTCCATCATTGTCCACCAGCTGAACCCCTGCATTGTCCGTAAGATAGATATTCAGATCCTTATCTCCGCCACCTTCATCAATCCGACTGGCCGTCGCAAGGATTCCTCCAATTATGGTCCACATTCCTATGCCCCCTTAATCTTCAGAGGCAGATCCATGGATGGTTTTTCGAAATTACAGTACGCCGTAAACTGCCCTTCTTCTGTTACAATCCGATCCACTTTGTCCCATTCTTTTCTAAGCCTTGTCTTCTCTGCTTTTGATGTTATATCAGCCGCACACTCAATAAATGGGCGGTCCGTATCCAGCATTCCTTCAACCTTAATTGTTTGCGCATACGGCGGTGTACTTGTCCATCCTGCCTCCGTCAGCGTCACTGATTTCTCCCCATACAGCCTGTTTACTGCCGTGTTGGTATTATTCATATCCAGTGCTCCGAAGCTCGTACCTTTCTGGGTGTACGTGGTCGCATCCTTTAATGTAACCTTCCCTTCCGTATCCGTTGTCATTTTATATTTCCGTTCTCCCTCAAAGAGATCATCCTTGTAATCAGTCTTTAACATCTGAAATCACCTCCTCCCAACGTGAATGCCAGAGACTTTCTTCCCGCAAGTGCTCCAGTGAAATTATTGTGCATGATGAGGCATGCCGACTCGATCCGGTTCAGCTCCTCCCATGTGATGAACGGCTGGTTATCCTGATAGTTTTTCCGCACTCCCACATCAAACGGGTATGTTCCTGCACAGATATGGTCCACATTCGCCTCAAACCGGTTGATCTCATCGGCGTAAAATCCGTAATCTGTATACGTCTTATCCTCACCCATCTCCTCAAAAGGAAACTCTTTCCACAATTCTCTGGACATATCCCGGAGTTCATTCAGATTATTCTTGATCCGGTTATAATCCTCGATATTCATGAAGTCACTGGCCTTCCAATCTGTCTTAGGAGTCTGCCACATATCCCATTTCCCTCCTTGCCTTTACTGATCCGGAGAATGCTCCGTTAAAATTCAGCGTATGCTCGTAAATTCGGAGCAACAGCCCTGATACATATTTGTTTTCCAGATATGCCAGATCGTTCGCGTCAAGCCGCGGATCCCCACGATAGCTCAGATCATATTCCCGGTCCGCCTTCATGTAGTCCCCGATCCAGTCCGCCAGATCTGCGGCATGTACAATATCAGATACCAGTGGATTCTCCCAGGTTTCTACGGATCCTGTGGTACCAAGCTGTCGGCTCACTTTCGCCTGGGAAGTCATGTATTCTTTTCCCGATACAACGATCTCACAGGCTCCTGCTACCCCTGAAAGCTCCACAGTAGCAAAGTAGCACCCAGATTCTACAATCTTCGCCGTCTGCCCCTCCTGTGCGTTTGTGATCTCACATGTGATGTCATATGAAGCGTTCGAAAAGTAAAATGTATACCGGTTATCCAGTGCGGACACCGCAATCGTTTCCCGAGTGAGTTCCTTCGCCGCTTCACTGCTCGGACCGTAAATTGTACGCACCACCTGTAGCTCCCGTACTTTTGCCAGCTGTGTGCCTTTCGGCGTCTTCGTCAGCTCTGCGCCGTACTGGAATTCGTAATCGGTGCTGTCTCCGAAAATTACATTGTCGAGGATCACACGGTTATACGGGGTTCCCTCGGTGAACTCCATGATCATCTGATCAAATTCTGGGAATTCATGGTTTATGGTGATCGTCTCATCCAGCCTTGAAACGGTATAAGACTCCTGCGGCACTCCTGCCAGATATGTATGGAAGATCATCTGCTTCGGGGAATTCTGTCCAAATTCGAGCGTGATCCCAAAGCACTTGTATCCTGCTTCCATATCGATCTCCAAAGATGGATTTTCCGTGAAGGTGCCATCTGCTCCTGCCACCTGTTCTGAGATGTAGCCCGTGCTGATTTCTTCCGAAGCCTGGCGGGGCAAAAAGTATCTTGTTGATCTTACATCCGTATAGTCCCGCGCCGGTGATGCATAGGCTCTCCTGTATCCTCTCTGAAGGACTCCGGCTGCGTTGCTGTAATAAGTCTCATTATCCGATTTTGCTGTGGCATCCGGATTGAAGCTTGAGCCCATGAAAATCTTTCCTGTTCGATCCTGATAGAGAAGACATCTCCCAGCGTTCGCAATCAGTTGCAAGGCCTCTCGGTGAGATACCGCAGGCATGGGATTTTCTACCATGATATCCTTCAAGTAAGTGTCCAGCCAGTAATCACGCCGATCCACTCCGGCATCATCCAGCACATCGACCGCTAAGTCGTACAGGCTGATACCCTCCGGATGAAGGATCCCGCCATAATACGTCCCCGTAAGGTCTTCAAATCGGTCCGATGCAGTGAAACTCATTTCTTCATCGTCCGCCGACCACTCCCGAAGGTACGCTGTGGCTCCCGGCATCCATTCTATAGATCCATCATCCAATGTCTGACCGTATAAGACCGTGATCTCCTGCCCAATTTCAAGATAGTTCACTGCTGATTCCGAATTTTCAATGTCCCAGGCACGATTCTTGTTGTCGATCGTCAGATCCATGTCCAACGTCGGTAGTTCCTCCATAATCGGGCTGATATGCTCTTTTTTCGTAGCCGATAGAATCTCGCGATTCCCGAAGTAGATTCCGATTCCCAGCGTGATCTGCTGGATCCGGAACCGGCTCTGTCCATTTACCATTTTTGATGGAGTAAATCTCAGGTACGTCGCTCCGATAAACAGCTCATCTGTAGTGAACGCCGCTGCAGTGTTTCCTGTTACCGTAACAGTGTGATTATCTGATTCGATCATAAAATCGACCGGATAGGCTTTTCCAAAGTCAATCGTGACTCCTTTGATATCATGGAGCTCCGGGAGCCGGATCTCGATGGGACCGAGAAGGGATTCACTCACAAGTCCCTGGTTCAACACCACATCCGCCCTTGTACGGGGAAGGAAGTACATACTGCCGTCCACAGCGCTATAGTCCTGATCGCATGTTGCGTACAGTTCTTCCACTTTATAGTTATCAAGCGGCATTTTAAAACTGCTGTAGTAGGTATAATTGTCGTGATCCGGCACGTATGCTGAGGACTGCGCTTCCTGGTTAATGAGTCCAATCGATACACGAATGTACCCCTGCTGCCGGAAGCTTCCCTTCATGTGTTCCTTATATGCGTTGCTTGCTGACTGCATTATTCGATCACCCCGCAATCGATAATATTCACTTTACAGTCCTGGTACCTGGTCGGAAGCCCGTCCGCATCAAACTCGATCGGCGTGGCCGTTCGGTTTCCTGGGTACATCCGGATCGTCTGGAACCCATTATGTACCATATCCGGGATCTTCGCTGTCACCACAAACTTATCGAACTCCTGCAGCATTGCGGCCCACGTCTCAGCATCCAGAAACTTCCACTGCAAGCCATCCACTTTATGCTGATCTCTTCCGACTTTCTGCCCCACGAACTCTCCCAGGGCATTCTTTCCGTCTGAGACATTCGTTGCCACTACAAGATTTGCTCCAACATCGGGGGCGGGAAATTCCCGCCCGTTGATCGTAATCACTGCCATGCTCCCGCCTCCTTATGTCGTTTTCAGTGTGTAGCCGGTCCTCTTATCCAGCTCCGTCAGTTTCTTCTTGATATCCCGCACATCAATCTTGACCGTCAGGTCCATCGCCTCGATGAGGTTAATGATTTGCTTCAGTAGATCTACCATAAGTGCCAGATACTGGTCGCTCATATTATTTCCGGATGCAAGTGCCACGGCGCGGTCTACCATCGCCTGCATGCGGTCCTCCGGCGCTACGATCTCGCCGTAATGCCGGTTATCACCGATCATTGCAAGCTGCGGTGTATTTGCCCGCACAAAGCCGCCCTGCGCCAGTCTCGGGAGTTTTACCGTGGACATGGTAGGAATATCAAGTCCAAAGCTCTCTCCGCCGATTCCCGGCACCCAGTCCGGTATATCAAAACTCAGATTGTTAAGAGCATCTATCATTTTGTTGACGCCCTTAACGACTCCGTTTGCCATCTTCTCGACACCGGAAAGAATATTGTTGATCGCACCGCGGATTCCAGACCAGATACCGTCGAAGATACTGATAGTCTTCTCCTTCAGCCCGGACCAAACACCATTCCACTTCTCCTTGATACCATCCAGTGCCGTACTAATTCCAGACTTGATCGCCGTCATGATCGCCGTGATCTTATCCCGGATTCCATCAGTAATAGTCGATATCGTGGTGCGGATTCCGGTCCAGATCTGCTCGGTCTTTGCTTTTACAGCGTTCCAGGCTTCTGCAATCTTATTGCTGATTGCAGTGAAGATGCTCTCTACCAGAGCTTTTATCGCATTCCAGCAGGTCTCCCCAAATGCTTTTACCGCGTTCCATGTGAGCGTCCACTTATTCTTGATTCTGTCTAATATCAGTTCGATAACAGACCGTATCGCCTCGAACACGGTCGTTACCAAGGCCTTCATTGCCGTCCAGGCACCCGACAGCATCTGTTTTACACCGCTCCATGCCCTTTCCCAGTCCAGAGTAAATACTCCTAACAGGAAATCCAGGAGACCGTTGAGGAAATCCAGAACTCCGCTGATCACTTTTCCAACATTTGTGAGAAAATTAAAGAATGCATCGATCGCCTTTCCAAGGTGACTTGCAATCTTCGGCGCTACATTCGCAATAAACCACGCCAGGAACGGCTGAAGCACTTTCTCCCACACCTGCTGAATGCACTCGGTTACTTTTCCAGCAAACTCCAGGAACTTATCGATCAACGGCTGTAAGGTCGATGTAGTAAAGTCTGCGAAGCGATCTGCGGCATTCTGAAGTACCGGGAGAATATTCGCCTGGAATGTGTCCAGGAATACCTCTGCAAGCTTCGAGATGCCATCTCTGAAGCTTTGTAAGAGTGGGCTGATACTTTCATCATATTTTTTCTGTACCGAATCAATTAAGCCCGCAAAGGTCGTTCTGATTGCAGATGTAACGGTCTGCACCACGTCCAGAATGCCCTGGAAAGCTGCTTTGATTTTCTCCTGATTGTTTATGATCGGTGTCGCAATAAGATCTAAAATATCACGCCCGAACGATCCTGCTAATGCAGTAACGCCCATAAATGCATCAGAAAAAATTCCAATGAGATCCGCCGTGATCTGCTTCCCGGATCCACTCCGTAATACTGTAAAAATTTCAGCCACTGCTGCCGACAGATTCCCGGCTATTCCTGCAATATCGCCACCAATATCAAACATGGAAACGATATATCCACGGATTCGATCCGTATTTTGCTGAAGATACCGATCTAATCCCCCGAGAAGGTTGTCCGCAATCGACATCCCGATAGATCCGAATGATCCGGCTATCTTTCCAAGGCTGTTCGCCGCAGTGGTCGCAAACTCATCCGCGGACCGCTTTACCGCCGGATCACCAAAAATATTCTTAACGGACTCCCGGATCCCATCGACAGATCTCTGAACATCATCAAAGACTGCTGTATCACCGAACCCACTCCAGAATCCATTCATAAAGGACTGCCGAAGTTCATTGATCTTCTTCTGGATATTGTCCAGACGGCTGTCGATCTCATCGGTTCCTTTTGCCAGGGATCCCATGTCGATATCCTCGGCTCCATAGTCCCCAGCTCCACTGCCAGAGCCTCCGCTTCCAGAACTATCCGAAGGATTGATAATGTTCAGCTCATCGATTCCCGTGGACATACCTTTCATGTCCTTGGCAGCCTTCTTTGCCGCAGTTCCGGCTCCGGATGCTGCGGATCCGGCTTTGTCTGATGCGGCGGCAACCGCTTCCATTCCTGCTGCCGCCGCAGAGACTCCTCCACCAGAGGATTTCTTTCCGGAGATCAGCTCTGTAAACGCCTTGAATGCATTTGCCAGAGTCATCAATTTGCCAATGATCGTGTTGATCACTTTGAGCACCGGAGAAAGAACATTGATCAATCCCTGTCCGATCGTTGCCCTCAGGCTATCAAATTGTAATTTGAGGATTCTTACCTGGTTTGCCCATCCATCGGAAGTTCTCGAAAAGTCTCCGGCCGCAGAGGTCAGCTGATCCTGCACAAATTTATACCGCAGGGCAACCTTTTCAGCCTCGGACATCTTCGCCGTCGTCTTGCCGAATCCATTTGCCAGAGCATAGCTGTCTAATGCGGTTTGCGTCATGACGATGCCCAGATCCTTCAGGCTCTCCGTCTCGCCGGTAAATACCGATTTCAGCTTTGTGTACGCTTCATCCTGACTGATATTGTAGAAAGACGCTACATCTCCCGCCAGACCGGTCAGCGTCGTTCCCATTTCGTACGCCTGCTGCTCACCGAATCCAAATGCCTTCGCCATAGCCCCGAAGGTTCCTGTGAACTGCTTCGCCATCGTCTCCGACAGTCCAAACTGAGCTGCGGAATTCTTTGCAAACTCATTGATCTTCTGATTCATTCGCGGGAACACAACGTCGACGACGTTCTGGACCTCCGCAAGGTCGGATCCGAGTTCAACGCACTTTGCTCCAAAATCTACAATCTTCTTTACAGCGAACGCGGCTGCCAGGGAGGCACCTGCTTTCTTTGCAAGTGCCTGGATCCCTGTCATCTGCTTCTCAAATGTTCCTTTATTGACGACCAGATCCAGCCCGATCTGACCAACACTGTCAGCCGCCATACCTATCACCTGCCTTTTAAGACAGGCACATCGGCACAGCGTCTTAGATTCTTAATTCAAATATTTTTTTACAGTCTTTATTCTTGCACTTAAAAAAGACACCTCTGCATTCGGCGTCCTCGGATCGATTTGCATTGACCGGATGCCCACAGTATGGGCACCGGACTTTCTCCTGCTTTACTTTTTCAATTTTTACCGCCTCCAAACATCTGAGCCATTATCTGCTCCAGAGCAGCCATCTCACGGTCATAGTTCTTTTCCGTCATATTATCGGCCTTACGATCCCGCCATGCATCGTAAATACGGCGCTGATCCGTCGTGAAATGCTTGATCACTTCCTTATCCGTCTCGGATCGGATGGCTACTACACGCCCCAAAGCGGTATCCGGGGACAGCCCGGCCAGCAGCGACTTAAACTCATCCCAGGATACCGTCTCAAATTCTTTTGTTCGGATTCTCAACCCGTACTGCGAGAGAAAACTGGAAATGATCAGATCCCAGTCCTCAAACAGGTCGTAGTACGGGTCAGTGCTCTCCCGATGTGTCTGTATCTCCTGAAATGACGCTTACCGCCGCTTCTACCACGGTGATAAGGTCTGCAAAATTCAGCTTCATGTCATCCAGTACTTTTCTGGATTCCTCAGGGAACACGAGATTATACAGTGTGATGACCTCTTTCGGTGTCGGATCGTCCCCCACCAAGTTCATGACCTTTAACATGGTCGGCGCATCCGCGTTCACATCGATCTCCTTATCCTTGATCTTCAGCTTCGGGTTTCCATCAAATTCCAGCTTATTTGTAATATCTACTACTTTTGCCATCTTCACTCCTCCTTATAATGTTGCTGCCGCCGTGAATGTCGGTTTTCCATAGAATACCGCCTCAAACTCCAACGTATCCAGATTTGTAGTATCGCCGCCGCCCGGAGTCGTGACGTTGATCACCACGATGCCGGAAAGCTTTGCACCGGAGACCATTGTCCATTCGAATTTTGTCATAACGTCCTGTCCGAACTTCCATGCAAGTCCTGCAATATAATCGTTTCCTGCATCTCCCACGGATCTCTTGCCTTTAAAGCTAAAGCTCAGCTTTTTTCCAGTCATTGCGGCTTTCGCCCAACCGGCTGCATCCATTGCGTACCACTCTTCCACAGTGCCATCAATGGAGGGAGAGAAGTTCTCAAGGTCTGACGGCATCGCCATGTTTTCGTCCAGACTCTCCTGTCCTTTGGTGCCGAATTTAAAAATATTGTTGTGTACCGGGTACACTTTTCCTACTGTATCAGCCATTTTTTCGTCCTCACTTTCTCTGATAGATGAGATCCAGCCAGATCACATACTCATATATCCCGCTGTCATCCGTCCCCACGTCCTGAGGTTCCGGCACCATCAGGCAGAGATATCTGATCGGAGTCTCTCCGATGGTCAGACTGGTTATCTCTCTTAACTTGTTAAATAATCCATATGCCGCCTTTTCGCTCTCTCCCTTGCTCTTAGTCCAATGGACCAGCAGAGAGATCGGTCTGGTATTATAGGTCGTATGTTCCAGACCGCCCAGTGCGGTATGCGGCGGACCGCTGGATTCACGGCCGTATACGCCGACCGACTTCTGTTTCTTATTGTCCAGCTTGCCGATATAGACGTTCTCATCTTCCGCAATTCCCAGCTCAGCGATCCATTGCCGGATCTCCGGTAATGTCAGCATCAGACACCACCTGCTTTCTTATAGAATCTCTTGAAGGCATTCTGTGCAAAGTCTGCCTTGTCTCCACCTGGAAGCCACGGTGTAAACCACTTTCCTCCAGCATTTGGGTTTTCCGTCTTTTGGAAGTGATATTCCGGATGATAGTAGAGGCGGCGCGCATACGGCGTACTGGATACGATGGATACCCTCCCATTTGCAGACTCACTGTAATCTACGAACGTCGCGTCCTCTTCCAGATGTCCTGTATCGAACGGCATAACCTGTGCCTGCACAACTTCCGTGTGCAATGCCTCTGCTGTCTGCTCTAACGCCGTCACCGCCGCCTCCGACAGCTGCTGGATCCGCGGCCAATTTAACTTTACCGTTGATCTCACTTCCATCAGACCACCTCCATACTGCAGAAGTTCACCGTTCCATCCGGGTTCCTGTTCTTGCAGCCCTGCTCGATCCGGCGCTCTGCGCCAAATACCGTCAGGGTCCCACCACTTAATGTCGGCATATCCGGGGCGATGTCTCCCGGGAACAGTGCGCTTCCCGTGATCTGCACCAGCTTCTTCTCAGCTGTCAGGATCGTCTTCGCACGGTCCTGGAAGTTGCACATCAAATCTGCATCGAACAGATGCTTCGGTTCTCCGAGGTTATTGAGCTCCTCAGATTCCAGATGGACGTGCACAGGTGTCTTGCACAGCCGTTTCGGTACCAAAGATGGGTATTTCA
The DNA here is from genome assembly GCF_902143525.1 of Clostridium sp. Marseille-P7770. Taxonomy (NCBI): domain Bacteria; kingdom Bacillati; phylum Bacillota; class Clostridia; order Eubacteriales; family Clostridiaceae; genus Clostridium; species Clostridium sp. Marseille-P7770. The sequence continues at coordinate 190,148 of NZ_CABFVC010000005.1, forward strand.
TCGTCTCACCTCGCTAACCGGCAGCACAGCCCCGTCTGACACAACAGAGCGTACACATCGCGCTTCATGGCAACTCCCTGCTCCGTGATCACGTTCCATGAGGAGCCAAACTGTGCCGATACACCATTAATTGCATAGCTCTGCAGGATCGTGTCGATTTCATCTGCATTTTCTGTTTCAAAATCAGCCTGCTGACAGGTTACTTCCCGGATCAGCTCCTGCTGAAACCTTGAAAGATTAGAAAATCCCTGACCTGCAATCCGGTTGAAGGTCAGGGAATCAATGTGTCGGCTGGCCTGCCGGAGAGCTTTTAAAAGCTTGTCCTCCGGCACGATGTTGCCTTGATATTCGTTCTGATAATATTCTTTGCTTGCGTACGGCTCATATGCCATATCACTGCCCCGCCTTCTTCTTGGCTGCCTTCCCAGTTACGGTGACAGATGCTTCTACGTCTGCCGGAATCTCTGCTGTTTCCTCACCTTTCTGCTCTGCGTTGCTTTCTTCATCGACCTTATACCCATGATCTTTGAACCATTTGATCAGATAAGGATCTTCTGTCTCTCCCATTCCATTGCAAAACGGCACCGACGCTGAAACACCAGTGTATTCTTTATTCGGACTATAGATTTTCATATCCGTTCCTCCTATTTTACCTTGATTCCACGGAATACACCTGCTGCCTTGGACGCCTTCAGAGCCAACGCGGCATTCATCTCTACCTCGCCCTTCTTTACCGCTCCAGCAGTGGAGAAGTCCGGAAGCCATGTCTGCACCGGGGAAACTCCCGCAAAGGAAACTGCATGCAAACCATCCATAGCAAGACGAGCAGCAAATAAAGAGGTGGTTCCTTCAGCACTATCTGTGGCAATAACATCATCATTTGTTCCAGGCTTTGCCTTCATATCTACAAACGGGATATTTCCATAGCTCTCAACCTGATTGCCCCAGTTGTCATTTGTCACGGAGTACATGCTTGCACGTCTCGCACACGCTCTCAGCTTTGCGATCATCTTCGTATTTCCAGCGATGAAGGACGGGGTTCCATCAAGACCAGTCAGGAATTCATCCAGCATATCAAGGAAATTCTGGAAATTCTTTGTGATAAGCTCAGATGTGGACAGGTCGATCGTACCGCCCTTATTGTATTCTGTATCGCTTCCGGTCAGTGCTTTGTCCAGTCCATCGAACGCTTTTGTATTCACACCGCTGTCTCCGTTAATGAAAGTATCATTAAACAGGGCCTGCGCTGCTTTGATTTTCTGAGCCTGCTGAAGTTCTACTTCACTGACGATACCACCCATGCTTGCAATCACACGGTCAATCTCATAAGAACCACCAAACACCTTGATTTCAACCGTATGGCGCTCTCTGGTAACCTCTGACGGTGTGTATTCCTTATTGATCTCACGGAAATCTGCTGTAGGCTGTGTCTTTAAACGTGTATAGGAATAACTCGGAGTCGCACCGCCTCCGGTCGGGGATACTGCATCATCAAACGGGATATGCTCCAGAATCCAGTTCGATTTCTGGAACTCATCGATAACTCCTAACTGCAGGTCATCCTGCACATTCTTTTTTGCTTCTTCTAATGTAATTGCCATAAATTACTCCTTTCCCTCTGTTCCAAGTTTAAGCTGTGCAGCGATTGCTTCCTTCATGCTAAGGTGTGTATCACTGTTGCCTTCAGTTGTTTCTTTTCCGCCTAACCGGAAAAAGCCTTTCTTTTCATTCGGCTTTTCCTGTCTAAAGAGAAACGGTTTGCTCTCCTTTAAGCTCTTGATCTGTTCGTCCAGACCGGTTACCTTTCCATCATCTCCCAGAATCAGCTTATTGCGGTCCACAAGACCAGCTACCAGATCACTGTCCTGCGCAGATGCAGACACTGCCATACGGATCGCATAAGTCATCTTCAGATCCTTCATGGCTTTCTGGTTGTCCTCGTCCTGTTTCTTGTTCTGATTCTGAAGATCAGCGATCTGCTGCTTCAGCTTCTCGTTATCCCCCGCAGATGCCTTTAATGTCTCCAGCTGTTTCTCGTGATCCTGTGCCGCGGTCTCCAGCTGTTTGCATTTCTGCTCGGAAGCATCGTATGTCTCTTTTGTCACATAGTTTTCCAGCTCTTTTTTTGACTCATCTGCGGCTTTCTTGGCAAGGCTTTTTTCAATGCCAAGGGCTTCAAACTGTTCCTGTGTCATTCTCAAGCTCTCCTTTCTGGTAGTTTTACGTCATTCCGGACATGTTTTACGCATAAAAATAACACGCATTTGTTTCTGCGTGTTATACTCTTCATATATGATTGTGTGAGGTGAAGCTTATGTATCTTTCAAAACGGTCCCGCAAACTACTCCGATCTGCCTGCAAGACAGCTCCAACCGTCCAGGGAAAATATTATTCTGGTATCGAGCTCGCTCGAAAATTCAAAATTTGCACCGACGGAGAAGCGGTCCTGGTTGTCAAAAACCTAAAGGACAACTTACTGGTTGAAATTCCCTACGACACCTGTCCCGACTTATTTTATTTGACGGAACCAGGAAAATCATATAGTGAATTCTGTCTGCATGAATTTTGGGAATTCTTCAAATGCTCTGTTCTCTGCCCTATTATCGTAACCTGCATTACAGAGGCAATAATACATGGACTACCAATACTGTTACAATTGATATCACAACCGGGACAATAAATTCATAATAATATTCTTTCATGCCTACCTCCTGCTGTTGCACCGGTGCAACTCTACTGTAAATAAAAATCTCACCAGTTTATTTACTGGTGAGATCTACTCTACATTCTCGATTTTATCTGCTATCTCATTAAGGCTTTTTCCATCAAAAAACGGGGTATTCATCGCTTCTGACACCGACGCTGCTGTCATCGTGTCATCTCCACACCACAAATCGATCTGATCCAGAGCAAGCGGATCAACGCCACATGACTTCCCATGAAAATCGAATGTGACATGGGAACATAAGCTTGCAATAAAGTCTCTTAATTCATTTGCACTCATATAATATCTTCATTCTCCTTTCTTTCCTGTTCTGTCAGTTCTCTTACCGGACGCCCTTTCAGCTTTCCTTCTTCGTCGTAAATATAATCATGTGCATGTTCTCCATGCTTTCCATACGGATGTCTCTTCGGGTTTCCATGATCATTGTTGCTGATCTGCTTATTTTGCTTGCCATCAGCTCCATAATAGTTCCGATCAATTCCACCACGTTTTCCAACGACCTCTGTTATGGTATTAGGTTCTGCTGTAAGAGTTGTCTTACTTACCCTTATTATATCAGAGCCACGCATATTTTCAACGGGTTTCGCTCCTGCTGCCTTCATTGCATCGGAAATGACCTCTGCGATCCGATCCGGAATCCTTTCTCCCTTCTCCATCGCCAGAAAGCCCTCTGCGAACGTCTCATATGGATTCTCGATTGCGTACTGGCTGATCTTCGCCGCCTCGATCTTCGCACTTCTGGAGTATTCCGTGTTAATATCATAGCCCCAGTCGTTTCCGATCATTTTTCCTCCGAGTTCCTTCGCTCTGAATACGTTCTTCTTCTGAACATAGTCCGTATTTGCATGGCGATGGATAAAATGTCCATATTCATGAAGAAGCGCATCAGACATATTCTCGCGAACTGCATACCTTGAAACATTGAGGTCAATCTCAGCCTCTGCCTTGGCAAGAACCGCTTTCTCCCTCTCATATCCCTTAATCGTCCTATCTTCCAGGATTTTTTCTGCCTCTGCCAGTTTCTTCCGGGCTTCTTCTTTGGTATTGTAATGCTCCCAGTGTGCTCTATGGGATTCTTCCGACTTCTTGACGGTTTTAAGGTACTCTGCCGGATCCCGCATCTTGTTGGATAAATAGATCTTATCATCCAGCCAGTTATACGTTGCTGTTGCATCCGTAACTTTAAACGGATTATACACAATACCTTCTGGCATAATCCCATACCGCTCTTTCAGGTGCTTCAGAGTCTTCTCAATCTGATCCACGGCCTCCGGTGCCATCTGATCAAATAACTTTGCTTCTTTAACAATGCCTTCGCTGATCAGGCGCTCTTCCGCCGCTTTTCTGTAGATGCCCTGTTTCTCACGGATTCCTTCATCCGCTGCCTTGATCTGCTTCTCAAGCTCTTTCTCAGATTCGACAACCTTCTGAATACGTTCCATCTCTCCCTGCGTTGCGGTGAGATCCAGATATACTTTCTTTTCCAGCTCCTTCTTCTCAGCGAGGATCCCGTCCATCTTCTTATTCAGGTTATCCCGTTCTTTCCGCTTTGCAGAGATTTCCTTCTTTATTGTCTGCATGTCCGGAGCACTCTCTTTTTTCGGCTCGCCGGTCTGCTGAGCTTCCTGCCGTCTTTTCTTCCATTCCTCCCGTCTCGCTGCATAACGCTTCTGATTTTCCTCATCCAGAGAATACGTTTCCAGCCGTGTGTACTTTTCTTCCTGCCTCGCTGCATATTGTTTCTCAGCTTCCTGCTTGTTCTCCATGTCGATGGCTTCCAGTTCTTCCTTGGTCCAGCTGTCGTCTGCTGTGGAAATGCCCGGAAAATAGGTCGTATGGCTGTCTTTGCACCGTGGATGATACAGCCCATGGGCGATCGCATAGCTCATCAGCGGATAACTCTTTCCTGTCTCCGGATCCACACCGTCTGACCGGCCGCCGCTCCACACATCATCGATCAGGACCTTTCCCACGAACGGCAGGCACTTCGGACACGGGTTCCCGCCTCTCTTTGCCAGAATGACGGTCGTGATTCCCCATTCCTGCCGTTTCTCGCCTTCTCCCTGAAGGTATGCCCGCTTGCTGGCGGTGCGGATCGCCATGTCTGCATAGTCCTTCAAGGTGTGTTGAGCACCATTCGAAAACGTAACGCAGCTCAGTCCCCGGGAGAGCATGTCCCGCGTCGCCATGTCCACCGCTTTTTCATAGGTTCCGGCCCCGGTGTTCGCGTATACCTGTGCGCTGTAAATCGCCTTCCGGTAGTCATCGTTTGCTTTCCTCAGGATTGCTGTCTCAGCCTTCTCCATGTCCGATACCGTTGCTTTTATCAATGCGTCGAGTTTTCTATCATTAAGCTTGAAAAACTCTCCTGCTGCCCCGCGTGTGACTTTCTTGGCTCCCTGAAATCCGTTCTTGATTGCTTTCAGGATCCGGATCTCCTGATTCATGTTCCCACGCGCTCTCGCTTCCCGGATCAGTGCCTCGATGTGTGCATTGATACTCTTGAACTGCCTGGAATATCTCTTCTGGTTTTCCTTCTTGTACTTCTCCAGTGCTTTCAGCTGCTCCGCCTGCCACATTGACCACTCATAGCCTTCTTTCTCCTCCTCTGCCCGGTGCCGGTCCATGTTACGCATCATGGAGTCGATCAGCTCCGCCTCGATCTTTCGGAACGCTTCTGTAATGTCATACTCGTTTTTCTCCGCCATCTGCATTCACCCGCCTATTTGCCAGCACCCGGAACCCCTGCGATTTAAAACCGCGGGTGAGTGCTTTCAATTCAGTCACGCTCCGGCATTTATCATTTCTCAACTCGGCATATCCGTCTTTTTCAACCGCATACACTCCAAATGGTACCTGATCACTCGCCACCTTCAGAAGCCCCTGATACTCCTCACGGCTCATCCGGTACATTCGGTTCATGATTTTTACCTTCATTTCTATTTCCTCCCATATTTACCTGAAAAGAACCGGCAGCCATATTGACCCCCGGTTCTTCCATTTCTACAATCCCCTGCTCTGCCTTCAAGCGGGTCACTTCTTCCTCTTTCTCTTCTTCGGTCCATGTATCTCCATAAAGCTGTTCCACTGATGCCTCAAGGCTCATGATTCCATACTGCTTCGCTTTTCCTACGGTATCCACAGTTGTGCCAAAATCCGGAGATGCATACTCGCCAAATTTTACCGTCGGCTTGTAATCTCCGGGATCATCCATGCACATTACATCATGGCACTGCATGATTTTCGTGGCAAGCTCCGGAATCACTTCATTCAATGTATCTACGATCTTATTGCGCACATGCAGCGTGACCTTTTCTTTTTCCCTCTGGCTTTCCGCATTATCCGTCTTCTTGAGATCGATTCCAAGTGTCGACGGTGACATAATGCCCTGAAGAACCATATCAAGAAAACTCGTATAGCTGCTCACATAGGCCTCATAGGAAATCTGTGGCTGTGAAACTTCCACCTGCTGGTTCGATTTTTCAGCCATATTGTCTCCGATTGCAATAAAATCGTTGTCGAATGGATTCGCCGGAAGAAGTTCTCCGGTATCAGGATCTCGCGGAATGAGATTTTCCGGGATGTATCGCTTAATACGTCCCATGCGGATCGCATCTGCCCACTGGCTGATCACCTCATCCAAACCGTCTATGACATCGGTTTTACTGTCAAATAGTGCTTTTCCACGATCCTTATATTTGACAGATGATAAGATCTTAATCGGAACTGCAAGCATCAGATCTCCCGGAATTCCTGTGTCCATAAGATGTGCTGTCTCCGGAAGCCTCTTTAATTCGGTTTCTTTCCCTGCCTCATCATACAGCTTGTATCTGACATATCCATGACCGTATATCTCTTCCAGCCGGAAGGTTTTATTGCCATCCTTGTAATCGGTATAAAACTTGACTTCTTTCAGCTGTGAGTGGACATATACAAAATCTACGTCCTCCGCATCATAAAACTCTACGATCGGATACCGGCTGCATTCATCTGCAGTTATCTTAAATGCTCCATCTCCGGATGCCAGCGCACCGGCAATTCCTTCTCCAATCACATCATTAAGACGTTCTTCCTTGAATATCTCTTTCCAAAGCTCGTTGATTGCTCCCAGATCATCTCCAAAAGAGATCTCATCCATATCTGCCAAGACCATATCCTTGTACCGGTCAACAACAGTGGTCACGATCCCACTATGCATTTTATGGACACTGCCCTGTGCATCTGCTGCCCAGAACCTTGCCTTTTCTACTTTCCATCTTGCGGTCTTCTGGAAATACTGCTCGATCTCCGCAGAGTCACCGCGGTACCACAATTTATTTTTGATCACATTTGCCTGAAATGTATGCGGCTCAATGATCACCACTTCCCTATCCCGTCTCGTTTCAATCCGAAACAGCTTTTTTATAAAATTCTGAATCCAGTTCATTTTTACCACCCCCTGTAAATCTTGCTCTGGTACGGAATCCATCCATACTGTACCGAGTTCACCATGTGGTCATGGCCGTCCTCCGGTGTATTATCCTTATCTTCCCGCCAGCTGTAGACTTCCAGCTCATGTATGTAAACAGGGCACGTATCCAAGACGAAAAAACAAGGTTCCTTGTCTTCATCAAAAGAAAACCAGCCAAGCTGTGCATTGATACGGTCGATGATTTCCATTTGCTTCCAGGCATCATTGAGCACGTATACACAGCCATTCCTGCGTTTGTACTTGTTCCACTCCTGCATCGTTGCCTGATCGGCATTATCTAAAAATGCATTTCTGGCCATCCCCCACTCTTTTCGATTTCCATCCATGAATTCCACAATGTTGAGCACGGTATCTGACGGAGCTAACGGTGTTTCCAACTCGGCATTGCTGTATACCTTCTCTGCCAGAACGATACCTCTGCCTTTGTTGGTGATCCCAAGGAAAGACAATGCGATCGTATCCGGCGATTTCTGGGAATACGACGTATCAATCCCCACTGAAAAATACATAAAAAATTCTTTTTTCTTTTCTTCTTCCGGGCGCTGAACAAACTGCATCGCCCACTCTTTTGTCTTTACATGGGCTTTCCGGTTAAAGTTCGAAAATACCAGTCCTGTCGCCTTCCCCCGGATTCCCTGTATCTTATTCTTCCAGATTTTCGTCCCCTTCGGCGTGTTTGCCAGGATCTTGTCCAGCTTTTCTTTCGGAAGACCTAAATTATGGGTAAAAGAAAAGAACCAATGGACCCATCCGGGCTTTGGCTCTTCCTTTAATTCATCTCTGATCTCCTGCGGTGTCTCTGCCTCCCACTCCGGAAGTGGACGGCTGCAGTTAATATATTCTTTGTATACGTCAAGTGACGGATCATCCGGGTTCAGCGTTGCCATAAAATAGTCACACCGCATCGCTGCCTCTCTGACGAAATCAATATCTGATGTATTGACCTCATCGATGTACAGGCACCCGTACTGACCTCCAAGGGCTTTCTGCCACTTCTTTTTGTCTCCATATCCCATGACATAAATGATCTTGTCACCGCCCGGAGCATGGAAAAGAATATGAGGAATCTTATCGTCTTTGGTTCCGTTTCCGTTATAAACTGCCAGACTCCCGAAATCATCAATGATCCCCAAATCCTTGTTGATGATGTTCTTTTCCGCAGTTCCGGTATCCTTGGCTGCGAGGATATGAAGCTTCTTCGGGGACTCTGCTACCTTCAGCATAAACTTAAACAGTCCCACCGTTGTTTTTCCTGCTGCTGTGGTTCCCTCCAAAAATTCTACCGGCGCGTCACACCTGAGAAACGCTTTATATTTTTCCGACAAAATAAGGCGTTCTGTGCTCACGATCCATCACCCCGTATCTGTTTCAGCAGATCATCCAGCTTCGACTTCTCTGCCTCCAGGGATCCCGATACCTCCACCTTGTCCTTGAACATTCCCAGGTGCCGACCTAAGAGCTCTGCTGCCTTCAGCTTATCGTTTAGTTTTACCTCTATTCCATTTTTTCCTTGCTTGATCCCTGCAAGTGCCTTGACCTGATATTCCGTCAAAGAGCTGGTGTCCTCGATCTTGACCGTCCCACCTTTAACATTGACGTAGTCTGTCAACCTGGCAAACGCAATCGCCGCAAGTTCCCTGACGACCATGTCCTGCGTGATCTGTGTCCGTTCCTGCCTCTCTTTCATGCGCTTTTCAATATACGCTGCAACGTTAGCATTTGTTAGCAATCTGCTTCCATTCGCTCTCGCAACCTCATCATTCTTTACTCTGGGGTAAGCGACCTTGTAAGCCCGGGTGGCGTTCAGGTCGATCAGATATTCATCTGCAAAGATCTTCTGTTTTTTCGTCATCCGGACTCACCTCGCTTTTTAATGCGATCCCGCCGTCACCATAAAGGACTGCCGATTGCAGCCCTTAAAGGAGGTCTGCCATCTGGTGACGTGCGCGCCGCATGTCAATGGGCAAAGAAAAACACCTGTCTTTCGGCAGGTGCTCTCTGGATAGCGTTTCCGCCGTCCAACTGGTTTATAATTCTTCTAGACAAGCAGGACACCGAGGATCGAACTCGCGGCTCGGGTTTACGGCTCATGCTCCCTTCCGTCCTGGGAGATGTCCTGATGTTTGGCGGCCGGTTCGAATTCCAGCCGCCCGGTACTATATGGGGTCAAGCACTTTATAGGAAGTAAGGTGTAGGAAGCCGCCGGGCTGTATGCCTTTGGCTTCAGGTTACACTATAACATTTTGAGTCGGGACATTTGGGACATTCGGGACAAACTTTTATTTTTCATCCATAAATCTCTGATATTCTTTCTTTACACTGTCCGCTGTTGCCTTCCGCCCCATCCGGATCGCCACTTCCGACCAAGACAACTCCTCGAAAATTTTATAACGAATGATTCTCTGCATTCTCTGCGGAATCGTAAGCATCCAAAGATCCACCTGCTGCTTGATCTCTTCCGCCCGTCTGAGCCGTTCCCGAAGAACCGCTTCCCGCCGATCCAGCTCGTCCGGATCTTTTATCGTTGGGTATGCCAGACCTTCAATGTGAAAGCTTTTCGCTGTATAGGGAAAATCATGTGAGGATCCTGTTACCCGATCCTGTTCAACTCTCTTCCTGCTTTTCTTAATCTTTGACAGGGCTGTCTTCGCTTCTTTTACCTGCTCGCAGGCATCTATGTACTGCTTCAGGATCTCCTTGTCCATCGGTTTCACCTCCCTGCTCTCTATGCTTCGAACCCATATTCATGCCATCATATGCCCGGTGTGCGGCGCTCCAGCTCTTAGGGCGACGATCTGCAATCATGGCTTCGTATTCCCCTTCCCGCTTTCCATGCACCAAATTTTTGAGCGCTTTGTGCTCATTCTTTGTCCTCATACCCCCACTCCTTTCTTAAGTGCGCACATTGTGCACAATCCCTTAGCTCCCTGCTCTTCCGCAATATCCGCTAACGGCATCCTCCAGCACTGCGCTCCACACTCCGGGCACTGTGTGATTCTCCATCCAGGCTTCCCATGCTGAATATTGGCGTACAGTGGCATGCAGTAGTAGCCTCCTCGATCAGTAGCCTTTCTCGGCTTTATCTTTACTTCCATCCCGTTCTCCTTAATCAAATTTCAGTTTGGGTAATATCTTCCGCGTCTAAATAAATACACCCGTCTACTTCATAATCTCCATTCTCCCAGTCTGCATCAAATGACTCCCGGTCTCCAATGTATCTACCGATCATGCCATCCTGCTCGATTAGATAATGTAATTCCTTATTTTTTTCATCATCGACCAGACCACAAAAGACGTACTTTCCTTCCTCTGCATTACTCTTAAGCACATACGCAGGCTCACCGTCCATGCGTTTGTAAATGCTTTCCCAGAGTGCGCGATCATCATCCTGGGTATCCAACTTATCGATCATTTTCTTTCCATTGAGAATTACCTTTTTCATTTTCCATCGTCCTCCTAATCTTAATTTGCATCACTCTGTATCTCGTAGCGAATTCCACATGTTTCATACACTTTATCTGCATATGTGCGTATGTCTTCCTGTTCGTCCGCCAGGATCCTGTTCACCTCCCCAAGAACTGCATCCGAAAATCGGATAAGGCTGGACCTTTTATCGCTTCCTTCATCCACCGGCTTCCAGCGAAATTTCTGTACCAAGACATTAACAGAGGTCGCCAGGAGAAGGCACATGACCTTCTCCATGATCTCGCTCTCTGTTCCTCCTTCCAGTAGCTCTTCTCGCTTTTTCCATTCCTTCTGAATGTGCTCATTTATTTCTTCCGTGATCTCTGCCTTGAGCTCCTTTTTCTTATCTGCGACCGCCTGCCGCTTGATTGCTTCGATCTGAGCCAGCGTGTACTGATATACAGCCCTGCTGCCGGTCTCTCGCTCCTGGCGCCGTCTCTCTGCCCTAGTCATCTTCTCCCTCCAGATAGTTCTTCCCAAATTCTTTCATCCACAGCTCATGATCATATCGTTCTTCAAATGCTCTCTGTGCAATTCTTTTCAGGTGCATGTCCACCTCTTTATTTACATGAGGCGCTTCCGGTCCATGTTCGTGATGTCTAGTTTCACATACATACGCCCACAGCCCATAATGCTCCGCCGCCTTCCTAAATGCTCCGAATCTCCCATACACGAAGTGATGTTTATGGAGTCCCGTGTGTGGCAGTTCGCCATAGTATCCACGCTTCTCGGCTTCTTCCCGGCACAGTAAGCACTCCCGGTCAGCAGGCCCCGTCCTCGCCTGTATGATGCTCTTTGACATTGTTCTCCGCCTCCTGTTTCTTTATCGCTCCATACCGGATCATTTCTGCGTAACTACGCCAGCCTTTTCTTTTCGCCCTTGCCATGCCCCGCAGCACCATTTTCCTGTATGTCTCCCATTCATCTTTGGCATATTCATCCCATATACCACCGTTTGATACCAGAATTCTCCATATCCTCTTATATGTACTGCCTCGCTTTGCGTAATTGCTGACACAGGATGTATTTATACCGATGAGATCGTGCACGTCCTGGGCATACAGCCCATCATATTCTATGGTTCCGGTCCGGATATTCTTCAGCATATATAAGTTCTTCATATTGCTACCTTATCCACGATTTCCGCCCACCTGAAGGATTCTGTCAATCCTCCCGGGTACTGTAGCACAATCAAATGCTTGTGCTTTGCAATCACAGTTCCCCTCCGATGTGCTATCCCTGGTTTCGTTCCATCTGGGTTCATATTCACATATCCCTTCATGGTAGTTACAGGGATTCGATCCCCAACCTTTATTTTCTTTTTGATTCTTTCTATCTCCGGCGGATAGATTCCACCCCGTGGATCCGACGGTGGATATACTCTACTGAAGCTTTCAGATCTGTTACTCAATGACAACTCCCTCCTCCGTAATCGTAATCATCTGGATGAGTCCTGGATGCTGACGGAGATAAGTCAATATCGGCGCACATATATTCTCCGCATGCTGCCTCTGCTCCGCCCGGATCCGCTCAGCTTCACTCTCCTGTACCTCACTGCCATCGTGACATTTGATATAGTTGGACGGAAGATATTCTGGGAATTGAGCAATTTCCATCTGTCCTTCCAGCTGATTTTCTGCTGTCTGTACTGACTCCTGCTGCCGTTTTTCCTCCTCAGCCGGCACATGCTNACTGCCATCGTGACATTTGATATAGTTGGACGGAAGATATTCTGGGAATTGAGCAATTTCCATCTGTCCTTCCAGCTGATTTTCTGCTGTCTGTACTGACTCCTGCTGCCGTTTTTCCTCCTCAGCCTTCACATGCTCCACAATTTCAGTAGGTGCGGCGTCATGGATCTTTGCCGACGTTTTCGGTGTTTCTGGCGCTGTCTCCTCTTGCGGTCCCTGCTTTGAGCGGCTTGGCAGTTTTTCTGGTTCTCTGGCCTTCGTTACTTTGGATACTTTCCGTTCTTTCTTCTTCTCCGGCTCTTCTGTCGGTTGCACCGGTGCAACTTCAGTCTTTTTCTCCGGATCCGGATCCGTGTGGCTGGAGCAGTAATCGTCTATCGCCTTGATCAGCGCATCCCAGGAATACATATCCTTGCTATTGCTCCGAATGTTGATCAATGCGATTTCTGTGTCCAGTCCCTTGACAGATAACATCAGCCGTCCTACTCCCTTGATCCGGATCGAGTGCATCGCTTCTCCGGCCGGTGCCAGGATCTCCTGGAGCAACGCTTCTTTTCTCGTGGACTTGAGTGCCTGGCGAATCTTGATACGCATATACAGATCCTCTTCCAGGAGCTGATCCACTACCTGATGCAGGATGTCCGGTTCCTGCTGCCCGTCCTCCTCCTTTGTGGTCTCTGCCTGTTCTGCAATGATTTCCAGATCGGAGATCTTACTCTCAGCATCCAGTTCCTCTTTCACCGCCTTGATATCGCTCTTCGCGAAGATCGGCGTCAGTTCTTCGATGATCGTGTCCGGAAGTGTCAGCATGAGTGCCAATTTCGCGGATCCGAATCCCTGATATTTTTCGTTCAATCTTGTCGGATCCTCCGGATCGGAAAATCGTGTGTGGATATTGATGAAACGACTCACCTGGGACTTGTCCATCGAGTATTCTTTCTGCGCAAATTCCAGGTATGACGTGTATCCGGATTCTTTAAGGACATCCGTGTCCCTCGCCATCTTGAAGAGATAGCCGATCCGGACAAAGCTCTCTGCAGCTTTGCCCATCTCGGAATCCATTGCAATCTTCAGTTCTCTATATGAAACAGTAGTCTTAACCTCACTATTCTCTCTTTCTGCAATCTCCATCTTCTACACCGCCTCCATAAAATCTTCTGCGAGTCCCTTCAGGACTCTCTCGTTATTAGCCTTTCTAAGTTCTTCCAGGTTTCTTTCCCTCTTGATCTTGCTCGCTGCCGCCAGTTGCCAGTCTTTGTTACGCAGGCGTTTCTTAAGTTCTCGTTGCCATTCCCGAAGAAATCCCCGAATCTCCTCAATGTTTGGCTCCTCGTCGTACATTCCGCGGTGCTGGCGGATCGTGCCGCCTGGCTCCACTTCGATCGTATAAAATGGCACATCCGGCTCTTCTTGGCGGCGTAGGAAACAGATATATGTCTCCTGATCCCGAATGCGTTCGAAATATCGATCTGTACTGCCTACACAGTGATGCAGCGCATTTCCCTCTGACATAATGTCGGTGAGATGCTGCGGAACGATGATCTTGTACTCGGTGTTCTCATACTCATACCGTGGTGCAATCTCCTCCAGTATTTCCTCTGCACCCGGATACTTCTCCCTAAGTTCCCGTGCACGACGCTCCTTCATCTCAGTATCACGTTTCATTGCTTCGATCATCTCAATATGCCTGATGGCTTCTACAGCCTCGTTGTGGCGGCGTTTCAGCTCACGCGGCCGATAAACCATCTCATCCGTGATGTCTTTGCCAAGCCTCTTACTCATAGACAGGTAGTCTTCCCACTGATTCAGGATTGATTTCGCAGATTTTCCTTTGTAGCTTATTTCTCGCTGCTTAAGTACATAATTCATGATCTGCTCTGGCGTCATTTGATCCTTGATGAAATATGTATACACTATTCCAAGATCTTCTGCTGACACAAAAGCCATAAATTTCTCTGAAAGTTTCTTCCCGGATTTTTCCGCCCATCTGAGCCATTCCAGTTCGATTTTTCCGCCATTCATTTCCCTTAGACGGTTAATCTTCTGCCGATCTTCCAATCCCATAACCTGCTCAATCGTAGTTCCGGACGGATTTAATTTTCCATAGTACCCACCATTGATACTGATACGCTCAGTCACTTGAGTCACCAGCTTGTAAAATCGACCTTTAAACAGATATTCTATCATCCCAATGACATCTGAATCATTTCGTGCAATCATAATTCCATTGTAATCTGCCTGTGTCCCTGCTGCTGCCATCTGTCCAAATAGTCTTGCCAGCTTCTTAAAATCCGTCTTTTCCAGTGCCTCACTCCCTTCCGGGTATAAATAGCATGTCCCAACTCTCTTATTTGCCGGATCTCTCCTGTCGAATTCTTCATAATCGGAGTATTTACTATGCTGATTGTAGTAAATCTGCAGTCCGCTCTTTCCGAGCGGTTTGGCTTTTTCAATGAATATCCGGAATGCTTCGGACAAATGAATTTCGTACCCCCGCTCATTAAAATTGGACTGAATATCAAACTGGCGGTACACAGCCTGTCCTTCTGTTGTCTCCTGGATCAGTGTCACCTGATTCCACTCCATGGTTCGTTTTCCACGACGCTTCAAAATTAAATTTTTCCCACAGCTAGAGCAGGTAAATACTGAATTATGGCAAAGGTTCTTTCCATCTTTTTTTATCTCTAACTCCGCATTGCAGGCAGGGCACCGATATTTTCCATCTTCCCGTTTATATGTTGGATATGGATCTTTCCAAACAATTTCTGCTGCCCATGCGCGGAAATTTTTCGGAAGTTCTGGAACAGTGGACATGAGCTTTCTAAGACGTTCCTGGCGGCGGTCCTCTTTCGCCCAATTTCTGTCTCTGAGATAATTCTCCTCCAGATCACAGATTTTAAACAGGACATCATCGTCATACTGCGTTTTTTTAATTCCCAGTGCTGATCTGATAATATCTCTATCACTCTCGGTGCTCATTATGTTCCTATAATCCGTGTACCAGTTCCAAGTATCTCGACTAAATACCCGAACCAATTTCTCTGCCGAATAACTTCCATCCCGAAGCAATCCATATTCTTTCGTCATAACGTTCATGAGATAGCGGCCTTTATAGTCCTGATCTATGAAGCAATCCAGTACCAGAAGATCCGGTGTCCGCGCCGCAATGACCTGCCAACCATCTCTGTCACACTTCGGGATCGGCACTGCTTGTCCCTGTTTGATTTTCATCTACACCACCTCCACAGTACGTCCATCTGGCAGCACACTATACCAGATTCCTTCTTTTCCGTTCTCGCCATCGATCTCACCGAGAGCCGCCACCTGGAACCAGCCCGGCTTTGTCTCCATGATGAGTGCCAGGATATCTCCCTTCTTTCCTCGTGCCATCGGTTTCTTTCCCCTGGCGATCACGATCCCGTCACCATTTCCCTCTGCCTTGTCTTTCTGGGCTTTTACGCGATACATATCCATCTCCCAGTCCCGTTCCGGATGGCGGACCATATACTTTATCGCTTCTTTCACGATATCCCGGCGTGTCAGTTCCTGAGTAAGTGTCAGCTGCTCACATGCGATTCTCGAGTTTGTCCCATCCTCGTCTATCGGTCCCTCTGCCTCCGCTTTAAAGATTCGATCATCCAGGCTATAGTACCTGAGGCAATCCAGGATGTACTCACATGCGTGGAGGCCGCGGTTCCCGCACTTCGTGCTATCCGCATGGGCTGGAACCCCAAGCTCATACTGGAAGGTTCCGTGCCCCATCGTACAGGTCATATCAGCCTTTGTAGCCTTATACACCCGCATGTTCTCCACCTCCCAGATAATATTCTTTAATCAGCCGCTTCGCTGTGCCCATGCCCGGGATCCCGAGCTTACAGCCGTTCTGTGCCCATGAAGGGAGTCCTGCTGCCTTGACGATGTCCTTATCCACGTTCTCGGCGTGAGTAAAGCTCCACTTCACGAGCTTTCCGATGCACTCCTTCAGGCTTTTGCCCTTCCTGCGCACCGCCAGGCGCATCTCTTCATTCTCGACGCACTGGATCCGGATGTACTCCAGCCAGTCCACCATAATTTCTTTGGGCTGCAGTTCCGCCGCCTCGGCCTTCAGCTTTCCGTGTGCCGCCATGAGAGCAGTCGCAAGCTCCGGCGCATCTCCTGCTATAAAATCTTCCGCATCCTCTCTATCGATCCCATTCTCCTCTGCGATCGCATAAATGGCTTCCTCATCGCCTTCTTCTAACTGCGCGGCCGCCGCGCGGTTGATCTCCTCATAGGAATCAAATTCCCCGAATTTCTCAAACATTTTCGACTCTCCTTTTTCTCAATATTCATCCGGACAACTCCTGCTGCCCGGTTTACTCTACACATAAGCTGTCCTTCATGCTGTTGAAGCTCTTCAACATGAACTATGGCATGTCCTCCCATCTGCTTCAGCAGCGCATAGATATATCTGGTCGCTTCTTCCCTTGCCGACCGTTCTCTCTCCGTCTCCTGAAGCGCCCTTTCAAGCGCTTCTTCCAGATTCCGGATCTTTCTTTCATAGTAACCTTTCAATTCTTCACCTTCCTCAGCCATATTTTTCCTCTGCCGCCCACACAGTCTCCTGCCGGATCTCCGCATAGCACATGAGCAATGTTTGAACATTTTCGTGTCCGAGCTTTTTCGCAAGCAGCTCCGCAGGCATTCCCCTGTTGATTAGATCTGTTCCGCGGGTGCGCCGATATACGTGCGGCGTCAGTTTCACCCTCGCCAGACGCTCATCACGCGCCTTTATCTTCTTCAACAATGCCCGGATCCCGGCCTTCGTGAGACGCTGATGCGGCTTGACCGAGCTGACAAATAATGCCTCGTTATGATCTGTCCGCTGGGCGAGATATTCCGCCAGGTGTACCCCGCACTCTGCCGAAAACGTGATTTCCCGTTCCTTCCGCCCTTTTCCGAGGCATTTCGCTCTCCGGCGGCGGAGATCGATATCCTGACGGTTTAAGCTGACCAGCTCTGATACACGAACTCCGGAGCTATACAGGAAATCCACCAGAGCAATCTCCCTCTCTGTATGGCACTTGCTACGCACCATCTCCCGTTCCTCTGCGGACATGATCGACTGCATAACATGGGCGGTCTTGGTGTCCTTGATCCGCTTGATCGGATTCTCCGGGATCAGGTCATACTCATAGCAATAATTGAAAAAGCCGCGCAGTGCCCGGAGACGCAGGTTATATGTTGCGTCTGACCACTTTCTTGTGCAGCGGACATTCATTTTTCCCATTTTTCCTCTTGCGAGGTGCATCTTGATATCACGCTCCGTGATATCCTCCAGAGCTTTCGGCACATCCGCAAGGAAACTCCTCAAATTATAGGCATAGGTTCTGATCGTTGATTCTGTGCAGCCCTGCAGCCCCAACTCGATCATCCAGCTCTCCACAGCCTCTGCCAGCTTGTCCCCTGCCTCTGCTACCTCCGTACACTCTTCTTCCAGCGTATAGCCGGAGAGATTCATATACAGCACGGACTGTATATCCACAGCCTTTTCATATCCTGTAAGATCTATAAGATCGCTTGTTGCTTTACTGATAATCGCATGAATGTCTGTCATCTGCGGCTCCTTTCTCCACCGGCACGCGGCCGGCGGCTGGTGCTATGTGAACGGGTGCCTTTTGTGACATGCCCCGAAGGGGTCTTCTTTGTTTCCCAGTCTGCATCTGTGGGATTCAGTTTTACCTCCACGTATCTCTGGTACGGATATCCCAACATATCAAATCCGTTATACAGGCTGTCTGGAAGGATGTAGTATCCCGGAGACGGTCTCGGTTCCTTCTTCCAAGTCTTATTAGGCTTGTCCTTTGTTGTTTTCTTCGGTTGGATCAGATTTCTGGAACAGGAATATCTCTGTCCCACAGCGCTGTCCTTCCGTCTGAAGCTTCTCTCTGTCTCTTTGATCAGATAGTCCGCCAGCTGGCTATACTCTCCTGTATCGTACAACTGGACATATTTGGGATTTCCACGGATCGCTTCCGGTCCATTCTGCGTCCATAACTTCCGTACCATGTCCGCTGTTGTCTCGGATCCGGTGTTGATGTTATTCACGATCATGTGATGATGGATATGTTTTGCCACATACTCGGTTGCGACTATGTACTTCAGTTCGTATCCAAACTTCCGGAAGCGGTTTCGCAAACGTTCAAGGAAATTCGTCAGTTCTTTCTTCGCTGCTTCCGGAGATGGACTCGCCTTCCCTCGATAGGTCAGCGTTATATGCCAGTCACCCGGTCGAAAGTTCGCATTGATCAGACGTTCCAGCTTTCTCCTCGCCTGTCTTCGGTTCGCCTCCTGCATCTCTTCACTGGTCTTTTTCCCCAGCAGGTTATGCTCTACTCCCTTTCTCATACCTCTGGGATAACAGTTAATGATCTCCCTCGTGGCTCCCGCTTTATAAATGATCCTTCTGTACATTCCACACCTCTAAAGTTAATCCCTTAATCGAGTCCGAAAAGACTCGTCAAACCCTTGCTTTATCGGCGCTTTTGTGCTACTCTGTATGTAGAGATTTTTGCGTAGCACACGCACCTTGGAGCTGTCCCCACAGCTCCTATTTTTTTACTCTTTTCCACCCATCAGCGCCTCGCCTATCGGACCAGCAATTCCGAACATGATGAATACCGTTCCGACACAACTGACGCCCACACGGCCGCTCACAGCCAGCAGAGTGACAAGAATTCCAAGCGCTGTCATCATCAAAATAGCCAGTGCCCACACAATCTGTATCGCTGCTTTCCACACCGCCAGAGCCTTCCGAATCCGGCGGCGATTTCTTCTCTCCCTCGCCCGTTCAAACCGATCTTTCCGCTGATCGATCACGAAGCAATAGCATTTCCCCATGTCTTTCTCCACCTCTCATAGTAGTTTTCCTGTTCTTTTGCTTTGATCCGGATCTTCTGCGTGCAGGTATCGCAGATTCTCTCGTCTCCCGGATCCACATAGATTGTGTCTCCGCACTTATCGCACTTGTATCTCACCCTGCTGCCTCCTTTCTTGTTACTTTGCAGTATCCTGCTGCCTTCATGGCATTCTCCTGTAGCAGACAGGCTATGTCCTTTTTCCGCTCTGCTGAAAGCTCCTCGAACAGATATTCCTGTCCATCGATCTTGATATGGTTCACGATTTTCATTTCCATCACGCCACCCCTCTTTAGGTTATGCCGTGTCGTTTGTCCTATGTTCTTGTGGATCTACCATCACGCCCTAACGACTTCAATGCTGCTTTCGTCTGGTACTTCTGGATCGTCTCTGCCGTAGGAAGCTCCTGACCATGTTCTCCATAATACAGAAGCACCGCCATGAAGCTTATACGCCATACAATCCACTTCGACACTGCGATCAGCAATGCCAGTACCAACAATCCTGTTAACATGTTTCTCGCCTCCTCTCTACTCCAACAAGCGTTCAATCGGTACGCCTAAGTAATCAGCTACTTTCTGAACCTTTCGAATTCCGGGATCTGTTTTATTCCACTTACAGATACTGCGATTTGAAAATCCAAGATCTTTTTCTAAGCGCCAAACAGATATTCCCTTTGCCTTGCATAATAATCTAATATTGTCAAACAGCACTTTTTTCACCTCCATCATTTACGCAAAGAGAAAATAATCTCATTCTCTTATTGACATTTAGGAGAAAATATTCTATTATACAAATAGGCAATGTGAATATATTCTCATATACCCAGTCTTTTAAATTGGTCGTTTATCAACTGGTGGTATCTGTACGAGAATACTTTCTCCTTACATCCCTTACTATACGAGAATATTTTCTTTTTGTCAATACTTTTTCGAGATTATTTTCTCGTGTTGAGAGGAGAATACTATGACATTAAAGGACCGCGTAAAAAAACTTGCTCAAGAACGCGGTATTAGTCTTCCTGCATTAGAAGCTGAGCTTGGGTTTGGTAACAGCACTATCGTAAAATGGGACAAGTCCACTCCGAATGCAGACAAGCTAAACGCTGTAGCCAAATATTTTGATGTTACAATGGATTATTTGTTGAATGGAAATGATGACACAAGCCTTACTACTCGTGATGAAAGAGATATCTCTAAAATTATAGAACAGACAAAAGAACAGCTACTTTCCCAGGAAGGTCTGATGTTTGATGGCGATCCGGCATCTCCGGAGGCGATCAATTCTATTCTGGACGCAATGCAGATTGGAATGGAAATGGCTAAGAAAAAGAACAAAGAGAAATACACGCCCAAGAAATATAAAAAGGACTGATTTCTATGTGCATAAAGAAACTGGTGTCACGTCTTGTCCGGAAGTATGGGACGCGTGATCCATTTGAGATGGTAAAAGGAATGAATGTGATCCTAGTCCATTATCCCCTAGAAGGTGTCCGTGGCTTTTATCAATACTTTCAGCGGAACAATCTCATCTATCTGGATGAACGGCTCACAGAGGCAGAGCAGCGCTTCGTTCTCGCTCATGAGCTAGGCCATCTGTTCCTACATAAGAAAGCGAATGCGATCTTTATGGATTCCAGAACACACTTCAACACGGATAAATATGAGCGGGAAGCAGACACCTTCGCGATGGAGCTTCTGGTTCCAGACTCTGTGATCTTCGAGCATCCCGATCTGACGATCAGCCAGCTGGCCCGCCTGACCGGTTACGCTGAACAATTACTTGAATTACGGTTAAAACGAAAGGGAAATTCATGAGTTTTTTCAATTTTTTTAAACCGCATCGATATGATATGGATTCTTTAAACGGTATAAATTCTATTCCTGTTCCGGCTAAAAATTATAATACTGGAGACCCAACAAAGGATTGTATTTATTACGTCTTGCAGCGAAAAGCAACCGAACATAAAAAGAATGGGAGAATGGATTTAGCTATTGCTTGTCTGCGGAAATCCAATGCGTTATCTGATTATGAAAGTCGCCCGCTTCTATTAGAGAAAGACTATCTCCGTTTAGTAAAATACATTTTGCAAACAGGAGATATCACTCTGGCAGAAGAAGAGGAGGAAAAAATTTATAAACGACATCCAGAATTCAAGGATAGACGTGTTTCTAATCTTGCAAGGATAAAGGAAACTTTAAAACAGAATAGGCAATTTAAAAATGATTTGGTCATTGTGAGTGTGTGCCATTCTTGTCCAACATGTGGAAAATATGATGGTGAAATTTTCTCTATCAGCGGAAAAAGCCAAAAATATCCAATGTTACCATTAGACATCACTCAACATGGAGGATTTTGTCCAAAATGTTATCTTGGTTTGCACCCATATTTTGAGGGAATTTCAACTCCCCTAAAAAACTGATGACTATATGATTGTATTGGGAAATATAGAACGAACCATGAAAATATAATATACTTACCCGGGGAACCGAAGGGGCGATACTCCAGCTTCCGGACTTTTTAGGAAGGAGCTGGTATACATGGTTACATATAGCGATTTGTTCGCCTTTGTGAGCATGATCTGTTCAATCGTTACTCTTGTTTTTACTCTCAGCAAACACAAAAAGTAGCGCCCCTGTCCTGGTAAGATAAGGCGCTACTTTTAGCAAATTACTCTCGCCGGCGGCTGGACTTCACCCAGCTTTCGGTTCTCTTGTTAAGTATATTATATCGAATTGGATTTGATTTGTCAAATAGGGCTTGAGCTGCTGCTAATGGAGTTTTTATAGCAAATGCAGAAACGGAGGGTATGAAATGGATATTAACGAATATATTTCAACTCGGCTTGATCCACAGATTGAATGGTATGATAAAAAATCAGTGCATGCTCAAAGAAGATATAAGCAATTTCAGGTAGCCGAAATCATTCTTGCTGCATTCATACCTCTACTGTCCGGTTACACCTCATTGTGTGATTTGATACCTATAATCATTGGTTTCCTGGGTGCGATCATCGTGATCATCGAATCCATCACAAAATTATATAAGTATCATGAAAACTGGATCCAATACCGTTCCACCTGCGAAATGTTACTCTATCAAAAGCATTTGTACTTGACCCAGTCCTTCCCCTATAATCCTAACAATGAGACTGTTGATAATATTTTTATCAAAAATGTGGAAGAGATCATGTCTGCAGAAAACCGCCATTGGAAAAGCATCAACACTGCGGAAAAGGGTAACTCAACGCAGGATGCTACTTAACACGCTCATAGGTTTTTTCAAATATATCCGGCTTGCAGGGATATTTTTCCCCGTTTACACCAGTAACGATCCAGTCTCCCGGGGATGCTTTCATATCGCCTTCTAACGTATGAATTATTTCCTCATGATCGATTTGATAAGCATCAACGACTACTGGTTTTTTACGAAACTTCATATCTAATCACCTCATAATTATTGAAAGGAGAGCAAAATGCCAAGTTTATACGATTACAGATTATTTATCAGTCATGCATGGAAATATGGTGATGACTATGACAGACTTGTCAGGTTCCTGGATAACGCTAATTATTTTTCATACCGCAATTACTCTGCCCCACGTGAAAAACCACTTTTCCCAGCTGGTACACCTGCTACTAACGATGACATCGGAAGACTCATTACCCAGAAGATTGCGCCTTCTCAAATAACAATCGTTATTGCAGGTATGTATACTTCTTACCGCGAATGGATGCAGTATGAAATTGATGAATCCGTCCGAATGGGAAAACCGATCCTCGGTATTCGTCCATGGGGAAATACTATGGTTCCCGCATATGTATCTTTATATGCCAATGAGATCGTAGGCTGGAACACAGACTCCATCGTTTCTGCGATCCGCAGGCTCGTATGATTTATTATCTATTCTTATAATAACATATTACTTTATTATATACAAGGACTTGCAAAGCCAAAAGAAAAACCGGTCCCCTGCTCCAACAGGAAACCGGCTTGCATATCTCCGAAGAGATACAATGTGACATACCAATCACAGAATCTATTGTATCATCTTCGAGCAGCCAAGACAACGGGAACATTTGTTTTCCGGTGGCTGTTATTTTTGTACCCTAAAGTCCATATGGTTTACAGGAGATGATATTATGGCACAGACTTTAAGGATCGGCGCCGCCTATATCCGCGTCAGCACCGATGATCAGGCAGAGCTGTCCCCCGATGCACAGCTCCGTGTGATCCTGGAAGATGCGAAAAAAGACGGCTTTATTATTCCGCCGGAATACATGTTCGAAGAGAAGAAGGGAATCTCCGGACGGAAAGCCGGAAACCGGCCGGAGTTCCAGAAGATGATTGCTGTTGCAAAATCCCAGAGCCCGGCTCCCTTTGAACGTCTGTATCTCTGGAAGTTTTCCCGCTTTGCCCGCAATCAGGAAGAAAGTACCTTTTACAAAGGTGTTCTCCGAAAGAAATGCGGGGTGGAGATCAAAAGTGTATCAGAGCCGATTGCTGATGGGATGTTCGGCAGGCTGATCGAATCCATCATTGAGTGGTTCGATGAATATTATTCTTACAATCTTTCCGGAGAGGTGCTCCGCGGTATGACCGAAAAGGCGCTCCGGAACGGATATCAGGTGGTTCCCTCTCTCGGCTACAAAGCTGTAGGTGACGGAAAGCCCTTTGTGATCGATGAAGAGAAGTATCCGATCGTGGAATATATTTTTCAGGCATACGTCAGCGGTCTGGACATGACCGGAATCGCCAGAAAATGCAATGAACGGGGATGGACCAGCAAGCGCGGGACACCTTTTGAACGTCGGACAGTCTCCCGGATCCTGCATAATAAATTCTATGCCGGAACGGTTGAATGGAATGGGTATTCTTTTCAAGGCACCCACGAAGTACGTCCCTCCGTCACTGATTGCTTTGAATCGGCGCAGGAACGTCTGCATCGGGAATACCGCCCGGCTAATCGGCGGGACGTGTCTTCCTGCAAGCACTGGCTCTCCGGTCTGCTCCATTGTTCAATCTGCGGCGCAAGCCTCTCTTTCAACCGGGCCGGTCGTGTAAAAAAACGTGGAGACACTTTCGTATGCTGGAAATACGCGAAAGGTGTCCATAAAGGCCCTGCTTCGATCTCTGCCAACAAGGCGGAAGCTGCTGTAATGGCTTCCCTGCACTCTGTCATTGAATCGGGGACTGTCGAGTTTGAGCACATCAGAAAGCAGCCTTCCGAAGGCACCGATGAGATTTCTATTCTTGACGCGGCGCTGGCCCGCGTTGCCGTAAAGGAGAGCAGGATCCGGGATGCTTATGAATCTGGGATTGACACCCTTGAAGAATACAAGGATAATAAGCTTAGACTTGCAAATGAACGGCAGGAGCTTCTTGCCGAAATTGAACGACTAAAAGGGATTGCTGCTTCCACTCCGGATGATGTTCCGTCCGATGAAGAGGTTCTAAACCGGATCAAAGATGTATATGGCCTCTTATCTGATCCAGATGTCAGCTACGATGTGAAGGGTGCTGCGGTCCGCAGCATCATTTCGGATATCGTTGTTGATCAGACACAGAAGGAAATTCATTTCCACTATTACGCATAAGCGCCGCAAACCCTTATTTTATCTGGGTTTGCGGCATTATTATAGGTTTCTGCCATACGGTCCACCGTACTGGCTCATGATAAACTGTGCCATCTTCGCATTCGGCTCCTTAATATTCACCGGAAACTGCAGTCTTTTTTCATAGACCCACATCTTAACATCCTCCTTCCCACGGCCATTTTTCAGTTACCCAGTCCCAGGATGAGGATGTCACATCGGCATATCTCAATGGTCCAAACTGGCTTTCATAGGCGGCAATGGCCTGATTTCGCATGTCGCGGACAGCCTGGTAATAGCGGAGTGCATCCTGATTTTCCGGATGAGTGTCCAGGAACAGGATCACATCATCCATCGCAAATCCTGCCTCCATGATCTGGCGCATCAGTGCCTCTTTATCCTGAAATATCATGTCTCCACCGCCCTGACAGCTGCCGCACGCCGGCACGACATTCTGCGCAGACAGGCGCGGATCACGGATCGGTTCTGCCGGCATTCCCGGCATCATACTGCATCGATAGAATTCTTTCATCTTCTGCACCTCCCCATCGCGAATGGAAGATCCAGAGTCGGGAAGATCGTCCCCCGGACAAAGCCTCTGGCTAACGGATATGTGGTTCCCCACATCTGCACCGGGACGTAGCCCATGCCTACCGGAAATATCGGATCATTGCCGTCAAAGCAGGCACGGGACACCGGGCGGACGACAGGTCCCGGGCCGGAAATATCAGATGGAAGTCTGCCGCAGCCGCAGGGAGAAGTCCGGGCGGTATCCGGCAGATCAGAATTTCTGCAATTCATATGCGGATGTCTCCTTTCTTTGTTCTGATATTATGGTATGCACAGAATCAAAAATGGGATCTTTCCACTGCGAAAAAGAGCCTTCAGAAATTTCTCCCTGAAAGCTCTTCCACAAAACTCCTCTTTATTTATTGCCGCACACTGTCTCTTCCCTGCGCATTCATAACCGGATTGATTCGTGGGCACAGGTATGACACTGACCGGGGTGATCTCCCGCTCACTCCAGAAAATCCAGCGCATCCACCGGCACGCCGTCTTTTAAGAATTCGAAGAACACATTCGTTCCTTCCACCGTATAGTATTTCGTCGGCTCCGCGACATAGCCTAAAAGGTCGCCCCGGTGGACATACTCGTTTTCCACGACCGGGATCTCCTTTAACTGACCGCAGACGGCTGTGTAGCCGTTTCCAAAGTCGAGATCGACATAGTTTCCGATCTCCTCATTCGTCCCCACAGAGACGATCCTGGCGTCCGCAGGGGCCGATACCGGGGTGCTCACCTCGCTCTGGATCACATTTGCCGGGTTGACTTTATACTGGTCCAGCGTCGGAAAATATGTCGTGGTGTCCATACTGTAGCCGAGAACGATGTTCCCGTTTACAGGCCAGGCGAGCTTGTCCGTATCGGCAAAGTCGAGCACCAGGGACTCCGTGACGGCAGCTCCGGCTTCCGCCATGGAACGATCCGATGCAGCCCCGGCTCCGCCTGACGCATCCGCAAGACCGGTATCCTCAGAAACGCCCGGGGCAGCTGCAGCAGGATCCGTGCCTGTTCCCGCCTCATTTTCCGCAAGCGCAGCATTTTTGCCATCTCCGGTATTTTCCACGTTTCCGGTTTCATCTTTTGATGCCGCCAGTTCCCCGGCCAAAGTATCCCCTCCGGACTCTGCGCCTGCGTTGGAATCCCCCGCGATCACATGTTCCGGATCTTCGATCTCCAGATAGGGACTCTTTTCGATATTTTCTCTCCCCTTCTGGATCCTCACAACTCCTGCTGCCGCAACAATAGTCAGCAGGCCGAGCACGAGCATGACAAGGACAAATTTGTCCCTGAACAGCTGATTTCCTTTTTCTTTCACGTTTATCACCTCGGTTATATTTTTACCCGTGATGATAAAGTTATTCACAAAAGCAAAAAATTCTGCGATAATTCAGCAAGTCTGCACATTTGCCGGACAGACCGCACAAAGCTCACAGCAGAACATATGCCCCGGCACATTCCTGCACTGGGCACAGTCGTTTGCAGCATTCTTCAGCTTCGCGCAAACGCGCATCATTAGCACATCGTGCCAGCAGCACGCAATCCTGATAAAAAGGAGCAGAGTCATTCATGCCAGATCCTCTACTCCGCGATCTTCACGATTTCGATCCCCTGGAAATAATATTTCAGCAGTTCCTGAAACGCACTCCCCTGCTCTCTCTCCATGGCGTCCGCCCCAGCCTGCGAAAATCCGTATCCGCTGCCGATCCCTTTCGAGGATACCCGGATCTTTCCGTCCGCGGAGGAAAAATAAAAGCATGATGACGAAAGCCCCAGGGAATCCCGGACCTCATCTCCCGTATAGTCCATATTTCCGATCTGCGCCCTTTTTACATATCCGGCACTGTCCCGCTCGATGATCTGGATCTTCTCCGCGATCCCGTCCGCAGCCGGCTGCGGTCCGCCGATCCGCCCGATCCTGTCCGCAAACTCGCTTTCCGTGAACGTCCGGACATATAAAAATCCATCCGTTTCCAGATCCCCCGGACTCTCCACAGAAGAAAGATACGGATACGCCGCCAGCTCTCTCGTCTTTCCTGCCGACGCGAGACAGTAGAACGGCTCGATCAGTTCCCCGTCATACTCCGCGACAAGTCCTTCCGTCTCCCGGACCGCCCTGCGGACCTTCTCATAGTACTCCTCAAAATGTTCGTTTCCCCACTTTTTCTCCATCTCCCGCACACTCAGGCAGTCGATGTCCAGCTCTTCCTCCATAAGGTCCCGGTCCAGAGTCCTGCTCCGTTTTCCCCATCCCGCAGCTCCGGCGCCGCTGTCTGTTCCCGGATCCGCACTTCCCGGATCGTCCGTGTTTTCCCCACCGATCCCGGGATCCACGATCCGGTACACATACGTCCTTGCGAGCACGGCCTGCGCCTTCATTGTCTCAATCCCATATCCCGCCGGGATCTCCGCCGCCACCATCCCCA
Organism: Clostridium sp. Marseille-P7770; assembly: GCF_902143525.1. Lineage (NCBI taxonomy): Bacteria > Bacillati > Bacillota > Clostridia > Eubacteriales > Clostridiaceae > Clostridium > Clostridium sp. Marseille-P7770. The sequence goes on from NZ_CABFVC010000005.1 coordinate 217,977, forward strand.
CGAAAAACTCCTCTGTCGGAATGCTCTCCCCCACATCCGTCCGGATCCTGCCTGTCCACGCGAGAGTCGTCACATAGGGGATCATGACCATCGCGAACAGGAGCATAAAAAATCGTTTCATAAAAAATACCCGCCTCATACACCGTGATATTTCCAGTGTATGAAGCGGGTGATTCTTTTATGTTAGTAATATTGTAACTATTCAGTAGGTCTGCGCACTTGCTGCGCTGACCGTAATAAAACATGGGACGGAAGGCAAAAATCCCATCGGCGAAGCCGATCTGGAATGGATTTTTGCTCGTAACCTGCCATGCATCCGAAGGAAATCTCCGGGGGAGGTTTCTGTAGGTGTGAGGGTACTGAACAGTTACGTAATATTTTAAGTGTCGGATTACAGCTCTACCTTGATCTTCTCAAGATGCCAGATATCTCTTACATACTCCTCGATCGTACGGTCAGAGGAGAACTTTCCTGCGGATGCGGTATTGAGCATCGCGGTTCTCGCCCACCACTTCTCGTCGCGGTATGCCTGGTCGATCTTCTTATGAGCTTCCGCATAGGAACGGAAATCCTTTAAGATGAAGTAGGTATCTGCGCGGTCGCTGCTCTGGGTGTTGAGCAGGGAGTTGTAGATATCGCGGAACAGCTCCGGATCCTGCGGAGAATAATAGCCGTTGATGAGCTGCATCAGCACGCGGCGGATATCCTGATCATTGTTGAAGATATCCATCGGGTTGTAGCCGCCATTGTTCTCAAGGTTGATGATCTCATCTGCGGATGCTCCGAAGATGAACATGTTGTCCTTGCCGACTTCCTCCGCCATCTCGACGTTCGCACCATCCATGGTTCCGATCGTCAGAGCGCCGTTCAACATGAACTTCATGTTGCCGGTACCGGATGCCTCCTTGCTTGCTGTGGAGATCTGCTCGCTGACATCAGCGGCAGAGAAGATCAGCTCTGCGTTGGATACACGGTAATCTTCGATAAATACGACTTTTAACTTGCCGCCGATGGACTTATCGTTGTTGATCACGTTTGCTACATTGTTGATGAGCTTGATGGTCAGCTTCGCGCGCTTATATCCGGCTGCCGCCTTTGCTCCGAAGATGAAGGTTCTCGGAACGATGTCCATATTCGGGTTATCTTTTAACTGGTTGTAGAGATACATCACATGAAGGATGTTCATGAGCTGTCTCTTGTACTCATGCAGACGTTTTACCTGAACATCGAAGATGGAACGCGGGTCAACGTCGATTCCGTTGTGTTCCTTGATGTACTTCGCAAGACGGATCTTGTTCTGGTACTTGATGTTCATGAACTCCTGCTGGCACTTCTCGTCATCCACATAGACAGAGAGTTTTTTGATATTGGAGAGGTCGGTGATCCACTCGTTTCCAATCTTGTCGGTTACCCAATCTGCAAGGAGCGGGTTTCCGTGAAGCAGGAAACGTCTCTGGGTGATACCGTTTGTTTTATTATTAAATTTCTCCGGCATCATCTCATAGAAATCACGCAGTTCCTGTTTCTCAAGGATCTCTGTGTGGAGCTTCGCAACGCCGTTTACGGAGAAGCTGCCGACGATCGCGAGGTAAGCCATGCGGACCTGTCCGTCGTAGATGATCGCCATTCTGCGGATCTTCTCGTTGTCGCCCGGATATCTCTGCTGGATCTGAGCTACAAAGCGGCGGTTGATCTCCTCAACGATCTGGTAAATACGCGGAAGAAGGCGGGAGAAGAGCTCGATTGGCCATTTCTCAAGAGCTTCCGCCATGATCGTGTGGTTCGTGTAGGCACATGTCTTTGTGGTGATCTCCCAGGCCTCATCCCACTCAAGATTCTCCTCATCGAGAAGGATTCTCATTAACTCTGCAACGGCAACCGTCGGATGCGTATCGTTTAACTGGAAGGATGCCTTCTCATAGAATTTATGGATATCGTCATGTTTCTCTTTGTACTTCTTAACTGCGCGCTGAACGCTCGCGGAGATAAAGAAATACTGCTGTTTTAAGCGAAGCTCTTTTCCGGAATAATGGTTATCATTCGGATAAAGGACCTCAACGATGGTCTTCGCAAGGTTCTCCTGCTCGACTGCCTTCTGGTAGTCACCTTTGTCGAACTCGCTTAAGTTGAAGGTATTCACAGGCTGTGCATCCCAGATTCTCAAGGAGTTTACGACATTGTTGCCGTATCCCACGATCGGAATATCATATGGACCTGCCATAACGGACTGGTAGCCCTTCTGTACAAAATGATTTCTCTTTCCGTCCCACTCGGTCTCCACATAACCGCCGAACTTGACCTCCGTCGCGTACTCTGCGCGGCGGATCTCAAACGGATAGCCATCCTTTAACCACTCATCCGGAACCTCAATCTGATATCCGTCACGGATCTGCTGTTTGAACATTCCATAACGATAACGAATGCCGCAGCCATATGCCGGATAGCCTAAAGATGCAAGGGAATCCAAAAAGCATGCCGCAAGACGTCCAAGACCGCCGTTTCCGAGTGCCGGATCCCGTTCCTGATCCTCAATGGAATTCAGGTCAAATCCCAGTTCAGAGAGTGCCTCCTCGATCTCCTTCTGCTCACAGAGGCTGATGATATTGTTGCCGAGGAAACGACCGGTCAGGAACTCCATGGACATGTAGTAAACGATCTTCGCATCCTGTTTGTCGTACTCTTTATGAGTCGCGATCCAGCGGTCGATGATCATGTCCTTGACTGCAAGTGCGACAGCCTGGTAAACCATAGCCGGAGTCGCCTCGTCGATCGTTTTGCGGTAGATGCTCTTTACGTTGAACACAATGGTCTTCTTCAGTTCATCCTTGTTAATTGTCTGACTCACCCCTAAAGTCCTCCTTTATACTCTCTTAATGGCCGGATCCCGCGCCATGCCGCTTTGGGCCGCGTCTGTGATCCGGTCCATGTGAACCCCTTATTTACAGGAAGGTTCCGCATTGCGGGTCTGTCCATAAATATTGTTCATGAAATCCCCGCGCTGCGGAACTTTTTCCTGTTGTCATCCGTCTATTTTGTCACTTTCGCGACACCGAGTACAACATCTTCACCGTTGATGTTCCACTCTTTTGTATATCCAGTCATCTCGCCGAGCGTGATGCTGTCGGCCATGACTTCGCTCTTTAACTCGTCTGCGTACTTCTTGATCAGATCTGCGATCTTCTCATTCTTGTCCACGTAAACGTAGATGTGGTCCATAACCTCGAATCCGGCCTCTTTACGCATCGTCTGGATCTTGCTGACGATCTCGCGGTAGAAGCCTTCCTCGAGAAGCTCCGGTGTCAGAGTCGTGTCGAGAACAACTGTCACGGTGTTGTCCGCCTCAGATACATAACCTTCCGTCTGCGCCATATCGATCAGAAGATCATCCTTTGTGAGAACAACCTCGTTTCCGTCAAAGTTGAAGGTCAGAGCGCCCTTCTCGTTTAACGTATCCATTGCAGCGTTTCCGTCTAACTCAGCGAGAGCTTTCTTGATGTTTCCGAGCTGTTTGCCGTACTTCGGTCCTACCGTCTTAAGCTGCGGCTTGAAGGTGTAGGATGTGAAGTTTCTCACGTCATCCGTGAACTCTACGGACTTCACATTTAACTCGTCCTCAATGATCTCCTGGTAGAACTCTGGAAGCTTCTCCGGTGCCTTTACGAACATTCTGGCGATCGGCTGACGGTTCTTGATGTTTGCGGTATTTCTCGCCGCACGTCCCATAACAACGATCTTTAATACTTCATCCATCTTCGCTTCCAGCTCGGCATCGATATGTGCCTCATCAACGGTCGGGAAGTCGCAGAGGTGGATGCTCTCCGGAGCCGTCTTATCGATGGATCTTACCAGGTTCTGATAGATCTCCTCTGTCATGAACGGGATCATCGGAGCTGCTGCCTTACTGATCGTCACGAGTGCTGTGTAAAGAGTCATGTAAGCGTTGATCTTATCCTGCTCCATGCCCTTTGCCCAGAAACGCTCACGGCTTCTTCTTACATACCAGTTGCTCATGTCATCCACGAACTCCTGGAGTGCTCTTGCAGCCTCCGGGATGCGGTAGTTCGCAAGGTCGTCATCCACTGCCTTAACAGTAGAATTTAACTTGGATAACAGCCATTTATCCATGACCGGAAGCTTATCGTACTCCAGTGTGTATTTGGTCGCGTCAAAGTTATCAATATTCGCATAGAGAACGAAGAATGCATAGGTGTTCCAGAGAGTACCCATGAACTTTCTCTGTCCTTCCATAACGGCCTTTCCGTGGAAACGGTTCGGCAGCCACGGTGCGCTGTTGATATAGAAGTACCAGCGGATCGCGTCAGCGCCGTATGTCTTTAATGCATCAAACGGATCGACAGCGTTTCCTTTGGACTTACTCATCTTCTGTCCGTTCTCATCCTGAACGTGACCGAGAACGATAACGTTCTGGTACGGCGGCTCATTGAAAAGCAGCGTGGACTCGGCAAGGAGGGAGTAGAACCATCCTCTTGTCTGGTCAACGGCCTCGGAGATGAACTGTGCCGGGAACTGTTTGTGGAAAAGCTCCTGATTCTCGAACGGATAGTGATGCTGTGCGAACGGCATTGCGCCGGAGTCGAACCAGCAGTCAATAACCTCCGGTACACGGTGCATTTCTTTTCCGCAGTCCGGGCAGGTGATCACTACATCATCGATAAACGGACGGTGAAGCTCAACCTCTCCCTTGTCTCCGTCCATCTCCTTGCTGTATTTCTTAACAACATCCTGATAGTTCGGGCTCATCTTCTTTAATTCTTCACGGCTGCCGATGCAGTGCATCTTTCCGCACTCACACTGCCATACCGGAAGAGGTGTGCCCCAGTAACGGTTTCTGGAGATTCCCCAGTCCTGAACATTCTCCAACCAGTCGCCGAAGCGTCCTTTACCGATGGATTCCGGAATCCAGTTGATCTTATTGTTGTTGCGGATCAGGTCATCCTTCACCGCTGTCATCTTGATGAACCAGGACTCTCTCGCATAGTAGATCAACGGTGTGTCACAGCGCCAGCAGAACGGGTAGCTGTGCTCGAATGCCGGTGCCTCGAATAACAGACCTTTTTCCTTTAAGTCTTTTAAGACCATCGGATCCGCTTTCTTCACGAATACGCCTGCATACGGAGTTTCCTTTGTCATGTCGCCCTTTGCATCTACAAGCTGTACAAACGGGAGATCATAACGACGGCCTACCTGGGCATCGTCCTCACCAAAAGCCGGTGCAATGTGTACCACGCCGGTACCGTCTGTCAGGGTAACATAATCTGCGCATGTCACGAAGTATGCTTTCTTGTGCTGTTTCTCGCAGATCTCAACTGCGCAGTCGAATAACGGCTCGTACTCCTTGTACTCAAGGTCCTTACCTGTGTAGGTTTCGAGGATCTCGTAAGCAGGAGTTCCGTTCTCCTTGTCAGCAAGCTTTCCGAGAACAGTGTCAAGAAGAGCTTCCGCCATGTAGTAGGTATAGCCGTCTGCGGCCTTTACTTTTGCGTATGTCTCTTTCGGGTTTACGCAGAGTGCCACGTTGCTCGGAAGTGTCCACGGTGTTGTGGTCCATGCAAGGAAATATGCGTCCTCGCCTTTTACTTTGAAGCGGGCGATGGCAGATTTTTCCTTTACATCCTTATATCCCTGGGCAACCTCATGGCTGGAAAGCGGTGTTCCGCAGCGCGGGCAGTACGGAACGATCTTGAATCCCTTGTAGAGGAGTCCTTTGTCCCAGATCTGTTTTAATGCCCACCATTCGGATTCGATATAGTCATCATGGTAGGTAACATACGGATTATCCATATCAGCCCAGAAACCAACGGTGCTGGAGAAATCCTCCCACATTCCTTTGTATTTCCAGACGCTCTCTTTACATTTCTCGATGAACGGCTCAACACCGTACTGCTCGATCTGCTCTTTTCCGTCGAGACCAAGAAGCTTCTCGACCTCAAGCTCTACCGGAAGTCCGTGGGTATCCCAGCCGGCTTTACGCGGAACCATGTATCCTTTCATGGTGCGGTATCTCGGGATCATGTCTTTGATGACACGGGTAAGTACGTGTCCGATATGCGGCTTGCCGTTTGCGGTAGGCGGTCCGTCATAGAACACGTATGGGGTTCCTTTTCTGCGGCTGTCGATACTTTTTTCAAAGATTTTTTCGTCTTTCCAGAATTTCTCAACCTTTTTTTCCCTGTCCACAAAGTTCAGGTCTGTTGATACTTTCTCGTACATGACACATTTCCTCCAATTCTTTTTTTCGCGCGGGGCTTTCTCGTTGCCTCGGCTTCCCTCTGCACTCTCCGCAGACGGTCCCCTGCCGCGCTCTTCGTGTTTTTGTGTGTCGTATGTCAGGTCCGCCCGGCGCCTTTCCGGTGCCGTCGGTTGGTAATAAAGAAATAAAAAAGCCCTGTTCCAATGAGAACAGGGCGAAATAACGCTTTTAACCACCTATTACTGCATACTGACATATGAGTTTCCGTTAACGGCGGAAAAGTCCGGGGACACTTACTTTCCGGGAACACGGTTCGCACCCGGGGTTCAGCTTCCAGCTCGGGAGTGATCTTCCTTTCACGAAAAAGCACCGGGCTTCCATCGTCCCCGGCTCGCTTTGGCTTTCTGCTTGTGAACCTACTGTCTCCGTCATGGCTTTTTTCTATGATCGCCTGCATCTTAGATATACAGACAAATCAATTATAAATATAAGGTATTTAAAAGTCAAGGGAATCCCCCGACTGTTGCGAATTCTTTCCATATTTTCTCTTTGTCCGGTTTTCTTTCTAAGGTTTTTAGTCATATTTTACGTTCTTTTTAATTGATCGTTACTTTTTTAACGTAAAATTTGCCTTTTCGCACAAGAGCTGATATAATCAATTTCAATACGTTTGACAGCAGCGCGTTTCTTTTGGGGTGAACCGTGCTCACGCTGTCGCTATCATCCGGTATGAGTTCCTGTCCGATGCTATGCCGGATCGCTGCGTTCAATATTCCGCGCGGTATCCGACGCGGAGAAACATGAAGGAGAAATATTATGAGCGAACGAAACCTGACGCTGCTTACAGATCTCTACGAGCTGACCATGATGCAGGGTTACTTTCATGCAAAGGATGCAAATGAAACCGTCATCTTCGACGCATTCTACCGCACAAATCCGGACGGAAACGGATTTGCGATCGCGGCCGGCTTAGAGCAGGTTGTCGAATACATTGAAAATTTACATTTTGATAAGGAAGATATCGATTATCTCCGCACCACAGGACTTTTTGGGGAAGATTTCCTGGAATATCTGGCAGACTTCAAATTCACGGGTGATATCTACGCGATCCCGGAAGGAACCGTTGTGTTCCCGAGAGAACCTCTCGTAAAAGTCATCGCTCCGATCATGCAGGCCCAGCTCGTTGAGACCGCGATCTTAAACATCATCAACCATCAGAGCCTGATCGCAACAAAGACTTCCCGGATCGTCCATGCAGCCTGCGGGGACGGAGTTATGGAGTTCGGATTAAGACGTGCACAGGGACCGGATGCCGGGATCTATGGTGCGAGAGCCGCTATGATCGCCGGATGTATCGGAACCTCCAACGTTCTCTGCGGCCAGATGTTCGATGTCCCGGTAAAAGGGACCCATGCCCACAGCTGGATCATGAGCTTCCCGGATGAGCTCACCGCGTTCCGCACTTACGCAAAGCTCTACCCGACCGCCTGCATTCTTCTCGTTGATACTTACGATACCTTAAATTCCGGTATCCCGCATGCGATCCAGGTATTCAAGGAAATGCGCGAAGCCGGAATCCCGCTTACCTTCTACGGGATCCGTATGGACAGCGGCGACCTCGCCTACCTCTCCAAGGAAGCGAAAAAGATGCTGGATGCAGAGGGCTTCACAGACGCTGTGATCTCCGCATCCAACGATCTCGATGAGACCCTGATCACAAGCTTAAAGAACCAGGGCGCAACCATCAACTCCTGGGGTGTCGGAACAAACCTGATCACCTCCAAAGACTGCCCGTCCTTCGGCGGCGTTTATAAGCTCGCTGCGATCATGGACAAGAAGACCGGCAAATTTATCCCGAAGATCAAGCTTTCCGAGAACGAGGAGAAGATCACAAACCCGGGCAACAAGACGACCTACCGCATTTATGGCAAGGACAGCCACAAGGTCATCGCGGACATTATCTGTCTCGTCGGTGAGACCTTCAACGAGGACGAACCGCTGTTGCTCTTTGACCCGATCGCGACCTGGAAAAAGACACTTCTCGCTCCGGGAACCTACACGATGCGGGAACTTCCGGTCCAGGTATTTAAGGACGGCGAGTGTATTTACCACTCCCCGAAGGTCATGGACATCCAGAAGTACTGTAAAGAGGAACTGAATACCTTGTGGGATGAGACAAAACGTCTCGTAAACCCGCATGAGGTCCATGTGGATCTCTCCAAGCCTCTTTGGGATATGAAACATGAGCTGCTCGACAAATATCATTTCGAGTAATTTCCAGTTCACACGTTCCTCATGACAGCGGCATGCACCGCTGGATCCGTTTAACCATGAAACCATATGCCGCCCGGAGTATTTTCAGTCTCCGGGCATTCTGCAAAAAGAGGAAAATACTATGAGCGCAACAGATATCGCCACATCCGTCGATGTGGACCTTGACTTAATTTATGAACAGACAAAAGCGATCGCCGAGGAGCTGATCAATACCGCCGCAATGAAACCGGGGCAGATCCTGGTGGTGGGCTGCTCATCCAGCGAGATTGCTGCCCACGCGATCGGCTGCTACTCCAGCTGCGAAGTCGGACAGGCTGTCTTCACCGCCCTTTCCCATGTGACAAAGAAACACGGTCTCTACCTCGCCGCCCAGTGCTGTGAGCACTTAAACCGCGCTCTGATCGTCGAGGAAGAATGTGCTGAGAAATATGGCCTTGAGATGGTGAATGTAAAACCGCAGTTAAAGGCCGGCGGTTCCTTCTCCACCGCCGCATGGAACGGTTTTGAATCTCCGTGCGCCGTGGAATACATCCAGGCACACGCCGGAATCGATATTGGCGATACCCTGATCGGCATGCACCTTCGCCATGTTGCCGTTCCGGTCCGCACGAAGATCCAGTCCATCGGCTCCGCCCATGTCGTATGCGCGAGAACAAGACTCAAATATATCGGCGGAGAGCGGGCTGCTTACCAGAAATAGTAGTTATAAAAATGATGTAACTATTCAGCAAGCCTGCACATTTACTGCGCTGACCGTAAGATGACATTGACTTGAAGGCAAAAATCCCATGGGAATTCCCCAACGAAAAAAAAGTGGTCTTCATCCCGATTCTGGGATGAAGGCCACTTTTTTTTCGACTTTTATTTTCAACTGGTCCGTACTTTTAATAGTTCTCTGCGTGAACCTCAAAATAGCTCTGCGGGTGATTGCAGACCGGACATACCTGCGGTGCTTTTGTTCCGATCACGATATGTCCGCAGTTGCGGCACTCCCATACCTTTACTTCGCTCTTCTCGAATACGGAAGCTGTCTCTACATTTTTCAGGAGAGCACGATAACGCTCTTCGTGATGTTTCTCGATCTCGCCGACCATACGGAATTTCGCTGCCAGTGCATGGAAACCTTCCTCATCAGCGGTCTTTGCGAACTCATCATACATATCGGTCCACTCGTAGTTTTCGCCGTCTGCTGCTGCCGCAAGGTTTGCTGCGGTATCTCCAATCCCCTCTAATTCCTTGAACCACATTTTTGCGTGCTCTTTCTCGTTGTCAGCAGTCTTTAAGAATAATGCGGAGATCTGCTCATATCCCTCTTTCTTTGCTACGGATGCAAAGTAGGTATATTTGTTTCTTGCCTGGGATTCTCCGGCGAAAGCGGCCTCAAGGTTTTTCTCTGTTTTTGTTCCTGCGTATTTGCTCATAAAACTGGTCTCCTTTCAGATCTTGATTTTTATTTTCGGCATTCCCGTATTCAGTCTGCCTATCTTTTCTTCTGTTTATCCGTACTTTTTTCAACGGTCATCCGTTGTTTTCCTCATGTCTGTATTCTATCACATCTCGTTTCAAAAGTCAATAATAGTAATTATTACTATTTTATTTCTTTTTCACTTTATCACACGGCAACGCAAAAGACTGCGGGATCGCGCGCCTTTTCGTATAATCCTGCAGTCTTTTCTTCATCCATGATACAATTTTTAAACGTACTAGTCTGCAAATAACGGTGTGGACAGGTATCTGTCTCCTGTATCCGGAAGCAGCGCCACGATCGTCTTTCCAGCATTTTCCGGTCTCTTTGCAAGCTCAAGGGCAGCCCAGATCGCCGCTCCGGAGGAAATCCCGACAAGGACGCCCTCCTTTTTTCCGACTAACTTTCCTGCTGCAAACGCGTCGTCATTCTCAACCGCGATAATTTCATCGTAAACCTTCGTGTCGAGGACATCCGGCACAAATCCGGCTCCGATTCCCTGGATCTTATGGGAACCTGCAACGCCTTTGCTGAGTACCGGGGAGCTTGCCGGCTCAACTGCAACAACCTTCACGTTCGGGTTCTGTTTCTTTAAGTATCTTCCGGTTCCAGTGATGGTTCCGCCGGTGCCGACACCAGCGACAAAAATATCAACCTTGCCGTCCGTATCTTCCCAGATCTCCGGTCCAGTTGTTCTCTCATGAACTTCCGGATTCGCCGGGTTTACAAACTGTCCCGGAATAAAGCTTCCCGGAATCTCCTTTGCGAGTTCTTCCGCCTTTGCGATCGCGCCCTTCATTCCCTTTGCGCCCTCCGTGAGCACAAGCTCAGCGCCGTAGGCTTTCATAAGCTGGCGTCTCTCCACGCTCATGGTCTCAGGCATAACGATAATGATCCGGTAACCGCGGGCAGCCGCGACCGACGCAAGACCGATTCCTGTGTTTCCGGAAGTCGGCTCGATGATCGTAGAACCAGCCTTTAAGATTCCCTTCGCCTCAGCGTCATCGATCATCGCCTTCGCGATCCTGTCCTTTACCGATCCGGCCGGATTGAAATATTCCAGCTTCGCAAGGATCTTCGCGTTAAGTCCCTCGGATTTTTCAATCTGTGTAAGCTCTAAGAGCGGAGTCTTTCCGATCAGCTGATCTGCGGATGTATATATGTTTGCCATAAATTATTACCTATCTTTCATATATGTTATATAGGATTATATTGTAAATATACGGGTTTGTCAATACTAAAAAGACTCCGCGCGTCATAAGTTTTATGACTCACGAAGTCTTTCAATACTTAATGCACTGCCGGCATACCGTTCCATCGTCCATCAGAGGTCACTGTATAGCCATCCGGAGTCACTGTATTCTTCAAAAGTTTTCCCATATCCGGACCAAACTCTGTCTTAAAGTAATACCAGTTTTCTCCGATTTTCTGCCAGCCAGTTATCATCATGCCCTCTAAGGAATTTTGTTCTGTATTCAGATAAAATGTATTTCCTGACGCATCTGTCATCCAGCCTGTTGCCATTCTTCCATTTCCATCAAACCAGAACCATCCATACGGCATTGTCTGACCATTTGCAGATGCCGCAGACAGATATACAAGTCTCCAGCCTCCAACACACTGATTACCGAACTGATCCAATAAGTTCCAGTATGGTGTTCCTCTTTCTTTTCGCCACGTTCCTTCCATCACACCTGCAGGAAGAATGTATCCGTGTATCGTCTGCACTGCTCCGGTATATCCAGCTGGAACTGCCGATTTTGCACTTTGTCTGGAATAGCTGTTTCCTCTGCTGCTGGAATGTCTGCCGCCTCCAGTATTGCCTCCATTTCCGGTATCTGGCTTATCTGTGCTCGGATCATCTGTTCCTGGTTTATCTGTTCCCGGATCATCTGTTCCTGGTTTGTCTGACCCCGGTTTGTCTGTTCCTGGTTTGTCTGACCCCGGTTTGTCTGTTCCTGGTTTGTCTGTTTCTGGATCCAATGTCAGCCTTGTTCCATCGCTTCTCAAAACATCATATGTCTTTGTCGGCTGAATGCTTTCAACATCTGTCCTGAGTGTTACTTTTCCTCCCTCATTATCTGCAAAAGCACTCTCTTCTACTCCTGACACAAGTTCTGGAAGAGTAATTTCACTCAGACGATTTCCAGCAAAGCTGTATTCCGGAAGTTCAAATGTCTCTTCCGCTCCTGCTACTCTCGCCGCAAATTCCAGAGTTTCCAGCTGATTGTTCATAAATGCTTCTTTTCCGATCTCTTCTGTCTTGCCTGTCAGAATAAGATTCTTCAGCTGGTTGTTCTTGAATGCGCGGTCACCGATATGTCCAGTGTATTTTCCAAGTTCCAGAGTTTTGATCTGATTATTTTCAAACGCACCAGTTCTCACCGCATGCATTAATTCAGGGAACTTCACAGAAGAAAGTTCGTTATCTTTAAATGCATACTCCTCAATGATCCTTAAACCTGCCTTGTTGATATCATTTAAATTCCAACCAAATTCCTGAAGTCCTGTTCCCATAAATGCACCGGCACCAACAGTCTCAACCTGATCCGGCAGAGTTACTTTATTAATTTTTTTACCGAAAAAGGCAAAATCGCCAATCTTTGTGATTGCTCCGCTGTTTCCAATTGAGTTCGGGATCTCTACATTCTCATCCGCGCCGACATACCGAAGAAGAACATGATCTTTTACAACGAAGCGACCATTTCCGGCCTTCTCTGCGGCTGTACTTCCTGCTTCCTGTCCATTGACTGTGAAGGAGAGCGTATCGCCCTCTTTTATTGCCGGAAGTTCCAGATAAAAGTATCCTGCTTCATCTGCCACTGTTTTTCCGGTGTAGCCTCCTGCTGTTACCTGCACCTCAGCACCCGGAAGTACAAATCCAACAGTTTCCTTATCTCCTTCCAGAACCGGCATTCTGATCTGTGCTTCAAGAAGATAATAGTAAAAGTCAAGCGTATTTTTCTCTTTCAGAGTTAACGTCTGCGGTTTGTCTTTACTTACATATACTTTTCCGTTATCTCTGAACGAAGGTGCATTTACTGTGACCGTCTGCCCGATCCTGTAGAAATCAGATGCCTGATAATTTCTTGTCATTCCATACGGATTTTCTGCTCCATACTTTAATCCGATTTTAATGACATCCTCCTTATCCTTAGCATTGATCATATTCAGTTCCACGACTGCCGGATTGATCAGATACTGTCCATCTTTTGATTCAAGCACGGAGTTTTCTCCTGTATACACCTTTGCATATTCAAACTGTACACTGGAGGTATTTCCGAATGCTCCATCTTCAATCTCTTCCAGAACATCCGCCTGTACTTCCACTGACTTATTTCCTGCAAACGCTCCTGTCCTGATTGTTAGAACTCCGGGCATTTCTACTTTAAGCGGGCTTCCTGCACTTTCAAATACGGATTTCTCTACAATATGAATGTTCTCCGGCAGACGTACTGTCAAAGAATCGTCGTCCATACCTGTCTTCCACTGATATTTAAATGCCCCCTCTTCCAGAATATTCAGGCTATCCGGAAGATAGATTTTCTGAAGATTATTGTTTTTAAAGGCACCCTTACCGATTTCTTCGATTCCCTCAGAAATTCGAACAGTACGGAGCCGCTTATCAGCATCCTTTCCGTCTCCTTTAAATGCCTCATTTCCGATTCTCTTCACCGGAACACCCTTAATCTTGGCTGGTACAACAACGGAAGTTTTCTCCCCCTTGTACTCTGTGATCGTCTGGGTTTCCGGATCAAATACAAACTCTTCTTCATCCGTCGGTTTAACATTTCCTGTATCCCCACCAGAGTTTCCTCCATCTACACTGGATTCTGGATTCTTCTCCGCATTTTTCGGATAATACCAGGATGCTTTCATCGCATAAGCTCCCGGAACAGAAAGTGCCGTTGTCTTTGTGAACGCCCCATCATAGACAAACGATCTTTCTTTCGCCTTATCTGAAGCTTTCACGTCGTAAAATACACCCATGCAGGAAGCCAGTTCCTTTTCATACTGAACTGCAATATAAACCGGTTCATCCCTCTGGATCCAATATTCTGTCAGATCAATCTTATTCCATTCATTCGGAACAAGATTTTCATATTCTCTGAACGGTGCAAGTTCTCTTAAACGTCCCTGCTTATCATATCCAAGAACCCCAATCTCCACATGATCCCCACCATAATAATTATTATTAACGAGGAAAATATCAGCACTCTTTAGAATTCCTCCTTTATGCGGTGACTGGAACCATACAGCTGCGCCTTTCATTCCACTTGTAAAGTGTACAGTTTGATAGCTTCCTTCGGTTTCTTCCACTACAAAACCGTAATCCGCTTCTTCTTCGGCAAAGTCTCCGATTTCTTTTAAGCGTACTGGATCCACCTGATTTTCACCTTCAGTCAAGGTTACCTTCACTTCCTGCGGAATATAGCCTGTTTTAAACACACGAAGTGTACAGTTTCCGGCATATACACCATTTCCGGTATAGGATCCATTTTTATCCGTCTCAAAGAGCGGAATACTGTCATTTTCCAGGACGCGGACTTTTGCGTTTTCCAACGGATTTCCTGCTTCATCCTCAACAATACCATTAATGACTGCCTTTGGTGCTTCTTTGAGAACAAAGTCAATATTTGGATGCGGATCCTGATTCAGATCTACAGAGATCCTCTGAGTTTCAAACCCATATGCAGAAACTTCCAGTGTATATGGTTTCTCCACATTTACCGCATGATCCAGATGATAAGCTCCATCGATCTCACTGGCATATGTGTACTTTCCTGTCTCCAGTACTGTCACTTTTGCCTTCAGCGGAATTTCTGTCACTTCTCCCTGCACAGAGATATTTTCCTGTCCACCGAAAACAGCAGTTTTTTTTCTGACTGCATTTGATCTGGTTGCCGTATTATATTTTCTTACAGCATTTCCACCTGTTGCAATCAACTTTGACGCTTTGCTTCCTGAAAATTCTGAACGCGCTTTGCTCACAAAAATGTTGTCAATAAACCAGCCAAGATCGTAAGAAGAAACAAGATCTGTGCCTGTTGACACGCGGAATCTTACCTGTACAGTTTTGCCTGCATACTTTGACAGATTCTTTGAAAGTGTCTGCCATTCATGCTGCTGCTCTCTTTTCTGCACCTCTTCTCTTGTAAACAAAGTAAACCACTCATCCGTATCAGCTTCCCTGATTTCCACTGTCATGCGGTTGGAACCCACAATACTTTCCGTGGTAAGAGAATCAAAATAGAAATAATCCCCTTCAGAAACCTCAAATTCCGGCATAAGCAGGCAGGAATCCTGCTTTTTGGAAAGGAGTCCATTCGCTGTGGTTCCCCACATTCCAGAGCCGTTCTTTTCCAGGTTTTCCCATACCTGTTTGAGAATGAAATCCATGTATTCATCGTCCGGTCTTTCCGGATGGCTCCATTCCCAGTCATCTGCTTCCCCAGAAAGGATCTCGGAGGTAAATCCCCCGTCATTCTCATCAAACTCATATGATACAGATGTTTCATATGATGATACCTTCACTTTTATCTCATCTGACCATGGCCCTTCCTGCCCACCAAGGTCGACAGCCTGGACACGATACCAATATGTTTCTCCTGCCTCTGCGGTATCATCATACCAGAGGATCCGGTAGTGAGTTTTATCTACTCCGTTATTGATGAATTCTTCTTTTGCATCTTTGTCCAGCATTGCGACTTCTTCAAATTCGCTGTCTGCGCTTCTTCGCTCGATCCGGTAATTCTCTACATCCGGTTCTTCTACTTTTACAAAGCTTATGCAAAGTCCCTTCTGATCTACCACAGCTTTCAGTCCGGTAACTTTCTCCGGAATCTCACTTCCAGCGGTGTCAAGTTCCAGATTATCCAGATACCAGCCCACACCACTGTCCGCATCATGTCCAAAGAAATAAAATCTCAACAATAACGGTTTGGAATTTCCAGCATATTTAGAAAGAGAATATGTATTGTGCTCCCATTTCCGTTCCGTAATATCCGGTCGTTTTGTCAGATTATAGACAACTTCCCAGTCATCCTCATCTCCTGTATAAGATGCCTGGATCTCAGAAAGGCTGATTCCTGTAAATCCCACATACATATCTGCTGAGAGGAATACCGAATCCCCCTCGTTCATATCAGAAAGGTCAACCGGCGGAAGATATAAATAGCTGTCCACACGCTTTTCAAACGTACTCTGTCCGCCGTCAATTCCAATATATGTATTTCCATCATCCGGCATTTCCGGTTCAGCTGCTGACTCGCGATGGGATAACTTCCAGTTTCCTTCGATCAGAAATCCCTGCATATCTTCCTCAAAATCCTGTTTCCACGGAACTTTAATGCCGGGAAGAATCTGCATCGTCTTTTCGATTTTTGTGATATTATCCGCATAATCCGTAATCTCAGCTCTGAGATTCAATTCTCCTTCTTCCAGGATATCTGCGTCCAGAACTGCTCCATAGATTCCATCATTCTGTTCTCCGTCTGTCAGTTTCAGGGAAATTTCTATCTCATCACCATCTTGTCCAATCTGATAATACAGGGCTGCCTTCTTAATAGAAACATCCTCTTTTACCTTTACAGACACTTCGACATCTCTTCCCAGATATCCAGAATCATCGCCAATGAACTCTGCACTGCTGGCTCCTGTATCCGTACCCAGCTTCTTTACTGTTCCAGAAATAGAACCGATCGTCTTTCCCTTCAAACGTGCAACTGCATCATATGCATTGATCAGACCATATCCATACCCCATATTGGGTGTTTCCTGATATTTCCGATCTGTCAGCGGCTCTGCAGTCTCCGTGATCACATTTTTGATTTCCCGGACAGAAAGTCCCGGAGCAGCCTGTTTCAGAAGTGCAACTACACCAGTCACATGCGGTGTTGCCATACTTGTACCATTCCAGCTTACATAATTTCCTGTTGCATCCACACTTCTGACCTGTACGCCAGGTGCTACAATCTCCGGTTTAATAATTTTTCCTGTCTCATCAAACGCCGACGGTCCCACCAGGGAAAACTTTCCAAGATTCTTATTTCTGTCCACAGCACCTACAGAAAGTACCTCCAGAAGATTTCCCGGGTTTGCGATCGATCCGGGTGCCGGATCTCCAGAAGACTGGTTTCCGGCAGCAAAGACCGGAACGATTCCTTCTTCGATCCATGCTTCTGTGATCTCAGAAAACCAGTCATCGTCATCATTGTCTCCCCCCCAGGAGTTATTGATAACGTCCGGCTTTTGCTCCAGCATCCACTCTGCTGCTTCCAGAAGATTCGCGACTTCTCCGCCTTCATCATTCAGAGCCCTCGCACTGATATATTTTGCCCCGGGCGCTACACCGATCTGGTTCAGGTTGTCGCCTTCACGTCCGCAGATCGTTCCGGCTACATGCGTTCCATGATCGTTGACAGAAGATGCCTCCGGTTCCGGGAGATCGTCTATAAAATCCTTATAGTAGCGGTTATCGATCTTTCCCGTCGATTCATCATAACCTTTAAACGCCTTTTGAATTGCCGGAAGATTGTAATTAACACCGGTATCGATGATTCCTACGGTAACGCCTTCTCCATTGATATGGAAATCGTCCCACACTTTATCCGCGTGGACCATGGATACTCCCCATTCAATGTTCTTTTCATCCGGTTCAAAAATTGAATTCCGAACTGAATATGATGCCGTTTCAGGTTCCTCGTCATCTTCGACCGGCTCGACCAATTCAATTTTATTGTTCGGTGTGATCTTTTCCACATTCGGAAGTTCTGCGATCTGCTTTATCAATTCCTTCGATGTGATGACCGCATGAACCGCATTTACAATGTAATAGGATTGATACTCCGTCACAGACTGATCCTTTGTTTTCTGTTCCAGTAGTTCCAGTAGCTCCCTCTGTGCTTTGTTTGCCTTTTCCTTTCTGGAAAGCCCCGTACCATCATCGGAATATGTACACTTGATCAGTATATCGTACGGTGCACTACCCTTCAGCAGGCTTTCAATTTCTGACAATACATACTCTGTTTTCTCGGAATCAGCTGCAGCTTTTTCCCCATATGCACCGTAAGCACTTCCGGAGAATCCCGGAAGTACTGTAGATGCAAGCATAGAAAGTACAAGTGCTTTGCACGTCAGCTCTTTTATCTTTTTTATCATAATAGCCCTCTTTTTTGTTATTGTTCCCCTACTTACGGCATCAGTACAACATGCAGTTCTGTCTCTGTATACCCTGGAAGTTTCAGATAGATCGTTGTCACATACCGGTCATAATCTGTTCCCGGCTTGATCTGCCATTTTAACGTTCCCTCTGACTGATCTGTCGGGAGAAGGACTCTAAAACCATCTGCTGTTTTCTGTACACTCCAATATCCATACTTAGAAGAATCTGTCTCCTTGTCGATCGGTGACGGCACTGTAAAACGCTCTTCCCCTTCGCTCTGCATATCGATCTGAAGTTCTTTTTTAATCTTGTCAAGGGTCAGCTCACTGTCATTGATATTGATCTTTATGCTGCTGTACTCACCGTACGGATAAATCGGATAACCATACTTCGTGCCGTCTTCTGTTTCCGAAATTTCAGCATTTAATGTTTTTGCTTCTGTTTCGTGCCTGTAGGATAAAGTAAGTGTAAATGCCTTTGCTCCAGGAACCTTTCCTGTCAGGACAACAGAACCATTTTCTTCCAGATGGTCTTTGACAGCAGCATACGGAATATTGATATATGTGCACATTTCACCATCCACACGTTCTTCTGTTACTTCAATTCCTGTAAGTTTCTGATCACCTGCATACAGCTTCAGAGCATCATAATCTGCTTTTTCAAGACCGATCACTTCTGCTTTTACTGTTGCACCAGTCTCGATATCTTCATATTTAGTCGGATAAGCATATACGGATTTGCTCGCTTTATAACTTACTGTAATATACTTTGAATGATCTCCTGCATTTACTTTCAGATATACCCACTCAGCTGAAGATAAGCTTCCGCTGTCTCTCTTTAAGATCTGCTGTGTAAACAGAGTAATCGTTCCATTCTCCTTATCATAACGGTACTCCACTCCATCTGTATATTCTTTTTCAGAATAATCACTGAGATATGTCACTGTCACTTTTTCCGGGAAATTCATATTTTTTAAAGTAATGACCGGATTTTCGTCATAGTAGTAATCCTGCTGATCCAGTGCCATGTCCGGAGTTTTCTTTTCCTCTACAATGACCTCAGCCTTTACTTCCGGCTTATCTCCTGTAACATTTTCCGGAAGTTCGTACTGTGCTTCAGCGTAATATGTACCTGCTGCCCATGTATTCACTTTCGAGGTCATCCAATCCTCAACATTCACATCAATGCTTTCCTCGTTGCTCAGCAGCAATGTGATCGTATTTGGAAGCGCCTCTAAAATACCATTTTTGCTTTCTCCATATTTTACAGTTACAGCGTCGATTACTTCGTAACCAACTGCCGTGATGATCTCCGGCACCTCCGGCTTTTCTGCTACGATAATCGTGAGTGAAACTTCCGGTTTATCTCCCCTTACATCTTCCGGCAGGTCATATCTTCCATATATTTTTACTTCTCCCGGACGATATGTGTTCAGGTTTGACGGCCATGTTACATCCACGTCTCTCGTTTCCCCGTTACTTAATTTTAGCGTGATCTGCTGCGGAAGGCGTTCTAAGACCTGGTTCCAATCTTCACCATATTCCGCATTGACTTCCTTCAGATTTTCGTATCCCACTACTGTTATTTCTTCTGGGGTACCCGGCTGATCTGGGGTGTCTGGTTTGTCTGGAGTATCCGGTTTATCCGGGGTGTCTGGTTTGTCTGGGGTATCCGGTTTATCCGGGGTGTCTGGTTTATCCGGAGTATCTGGCTGCTCTGGAGTGTCTGGTTTGTCTGGGGTATCCGGCTTACTTGGAGTATCTGGCTGATCCGGGGTATCCGGTTTATTGGGAATCTCCGGCTTGTCCGGGGTCGCATTGCTTCCCGTTTGTACTGGCCTAGTATCTCTGTCATCACTGTCATCGTCATCGCTGTCAGACCATCCGCTGTTGGAACGTCCAGAACTGCCGCTATATCTCGTTTTCACGGTGCTTGTCTTTACTGACTCCTCTTTTGTCTTAAATCCTTTATTTACAGAAACATGAATCTCTCCATTCTTATCGATCCACTGGCCATCCGCATTGACCAGGTATCCATCCGGTGTCTTTCCGCCCGTATAAAGACTGCCCTGGCCGTTGGTGCCTGGTTCAAAATAGTAGCATCGTCCATCGATCCATTGCCAGCCAGTTACCATGCGGCCCTTAAACCCATCACTTAGATTATTCAAAAAATACCAATGTCCATCCGCCGTATGGAGCCATCCTGTTACCATCTCTCCAGTTGACGGATCAATATAATACCAGTCATTTCCGTTTTTGACCCATCCGGTCAGCAAGATCCCGGATGCATCATAATATTTCCACTTCTCATTCTCCTGTCGCCATCCGCCGACACCTGCTCCAGCACCCATTGCACTAAAGCTCGTTGTAAACAGGCTAGCTGCTGCAGCCACTGCACAAACAGATACTCGATTGATTTTCTTTTTCATATTGCCTCCTGATTATTTTAGTTAGTTATGGCTAAGTTAGTTATGACTAATCAAATTCTACACATATCTATGAAGTATGTCAATCTTTAAACTATTTATGGCACTTTTTCTCATTTTCTCTGCATATTGCACAACGGCGTTGGATTTATTCCCTTTATTTCCCTTAAACCTTGTATTATAATAGGAATAATGTTAAACTTACATTACGATCAAAAATATTCAGCAACATGGGAGGATACAGATTATGATGGTTTCAACAAAAGGCCGCTACGCTCTCCGCGTCCTGATCGATCTTGCGGAGCACCAGACCGACGGCTATATTCCATTAAAAGATACAGCGGCGAGACAGGAAATTTCTGAAAAATACCTCGAGGGCATCATCAAGGTCCTCGTAAAAGCAAAACTCTTAGAGGGGGTCCGCGGTAAAGGCGGTGGATATCGCCTCACAAAAGCACCGGAACAGTACACAGTCGGCAGCATTCTTCGCCTCACTGAAAACTCCATGGCTCCGGTAGCCTGCTTAGAGCCCGGCAGCACCGACTGCCCCAGAATGGGAAGCTGCAAAACTCTCCCTCTCTGGCAGGGTCTCGACAAAGTCGTCAACGAATACTTAGATGGCGTCACCATCGCCGACCTCGTGCAGAATGGCCAGCCGGGGGACGATTATGTAATTTAGCCATCCCCCAGCTGCCGGTCTGCCTCCAGGCTCAGACCGGCAGCGTACTCTCTCCAAAATCGTCGCTCCCATCCCAAAAACAAAGGACAGCCTTGCGGCTGCCCTTCATCCATTTCCATATCCAATTCCATTCCCGGAAATATCGTCCCTAATTCCAGAAGTCCACCTTCTCCTTCAGTCCAATATGCTCCGCCTTAAACACCGGATTCTTTCCGGCCTTTTTCTGCTCTGTATAATCCTCAAGACACCGCAGTACCGGCTTCAGGAGAATAACGATCACCGGCACATTGATCAGCGCCATGAAGCCCATCAGCACATCCGCTGTATCCCAGACAATACCAAGCTTCATCGTAGCGCCGACGCACACAACCACCGCAGCAACGATCCTCATGCACCACTTTGCCCCATTAGATGGAGTCATGCCGCAAAGATACGCAAGCCCTGTCTCCGCATAATAGAAGTTTCCAAGCAGAGTCGTAAATGCAAACAGGAACAGGGACACTGTAATAAACACAACACCAAACTTGCCGAGTGTGTTGTTCATAGCCGCCTGCACATAGGCCATTCCGGCCATATCCGCATCCGGCTCCACACCGGAGCAGAGCAGCAGCATCGCAGTTGCTGTACAGATCATACAGGTATCAAGGAATACAGAAAGCACCTGAACAAGTCCCTGCTTTACCGGATGGGAAACACCCGCGGAACCAGCCGCACACGCAGCTGCACCAACACCGGCTTCGTTAGAGAAAAGACCTCTCTTGATACCAAGCATGACCGCAGACCCCGTAAATCCGCCGAAAATTGCTTTCACATCAAACGCGTTGCGGAAGATCTCTGCGAACACTCCTGGAAGAAGTGTGATATGGGTCACGATCACGAACACGGCAACCGCAATGTAGAAGAATCCCATGAACGGAACGATCTTTTCCGTGATCCCTGCGATCTGTTTTCCACCACCGCTGATGCAGACGAAGAATAACACTGCAAGCACGCCGCCGATGATCCATTTTGCAAGGTTTTCATTCTGGGAGTATGCCGGAATGACACGGAATGCATCTGCGATATTGAAGGATGCAACCAGATTGAAGCCGACCATGTAGGTCAGGATCATGAACACTGCAAACAGGATTCCGAGCCAGTGTTTTCCGGTTGCCTGATCGATATAGTAGGACGGACCGCCGTAGCAGCCGCCGTCATCGGAACGGCGCTTGTAGATCTGAGCCAGAGTTCCCTCCACGAAAGCAGTAGACATTCCCAGAAGCGCTGTGAGCCACATCCAGAATAATGATCCGAGTCCGCCGAGACAGATCGCAGTAGATACGCCTGCGATATTTCCGGTTCCCACACGGGATGCCGTCGAAACCATGAGTGCCTGAAAGGACGAGATCGCCTTGTCATCCTCACTCGGTGCGAGAACGACCCGCAAAGATTCCTTTAAATAGCGGAACTGAACAAACTTTGTGCGGACCGTAAAGTAGATTCCGCCTGCAACAAGTAAGATGATCAGGATGTATGTGTAAAGATAATTACTGAGATTCCCGATCAGTGCCCCATACAAATCGTACATGTGTTGTTACCCCTCTTTTTTCTTTTTTTGTTACCCCAAAATTTTACTGTAAGTTACCCGTATTTACAATCATTTTGCCAGGAAATTTTGCCAGGACCACACATTTCATTATCCCCGAAGAAGAATGTACCTCGACACATTCTCGTGCCGGGCGCGGTCGCTTGCGGCAACCTGCATCTTTGCGTGATCATCAGCCCAAACTTCTGCCTGATTTTCTCTCTTAATACCTCCCCTTCCTAATTTTTTTCTAAAGAAGAAAGTTTCCGTCTGCCCTTTTTCCTCTGGGTTCCCGTACCACTTTCATACTTTCATCGTAACCTGATGAACTGTTACCCTTCATCAAAAAACTGCTCAGTCCTTCTTCGCAAAAATATGCAATTTCATCTGTGAGGAAAGGAACTGCAGGATCTTTCTCCCCGCAATGCTGTTTCCCTTTGCGTCCAGGGACGGACCATAGATTCCGATCCCCATCTTCCCGTCAACAACAGACAGCAGCCCGCCGCCGACACCGCTCTTAGAAGGAATTCCCACGCGGACCGCAAATTCCCCGGACCCGTCATACATGCCGCAGGTCAGCATGATCGTCTTCACGACTCTCACGGTATCGGAATTCAACAGCCGCTTTCCGGACGGATCCACTCCATCGTTTGCAAGCAGAAGTCCCAATCCCGCAAGGCTTTCCGCCGTGACGCTCAGCGAGCACATTTTCACATAGAAATCCAGTGCTTCCTCCACATTTCCCCTGATCACGCCCTTGCTCTCTAAAAGGTAGGCGATGGCGCGGTTTCTCGCCACCGTCGACATCTCCGAGCGGTAGACCTTCTCATCCAGAACGATCCCGTCATCCTGACAGAAACACCTCGCAAGCTCCAGCATCTCCCCAAACGATACCTTCGGCTCGATAAAGCTCGCCACTGCGATGGCGCCGGAATTGATCATCGGATTGTATGGATGACTGTTGGATCCCTCAAGCTTGATCAGGGAGTTGAACGCGTCCCCCGACGGCTCCATCCCCACATTCTCAAACACCATGTCAAACCCGCAGACCTCAAGTGCTACTGCAAGGCTGATAACCTTCGAAATACTCTGGATGCTGAACCGGTCCTTCGTATCCCCGCAAGAGAACCGGCTTCCATCCCGGCAGAAAATACTGATTCCAAGCTTATTCTTGTCCGCTCTTCCAAGCTCCGGAATGTACGTCGCAACCTCTCCCTCTTTGATGTATGGGCGTCCCGTTTCCAGTGCCTCATTGATCAGATCCTGAAACATAACTTTTGTTTACTCCTTTCCTCTATGACCTTCCACTCCTGCTGCCGCACTTTCCATACTTTGCAGGAAACTCTTATCAGCACATTTTCCGTGCATTTTCTCATATTTTAAACGTCCTGTCCCCTCTCAAGCCGCTCTCTTACTTCCTTCAAAAACTCTTCCCCAATCCCGGAGATCGGCACATCCGCAAGTGTCACATACCCGAATTCCAGCTTCACCTCGCACCCCGGAATCGGCACGGAAACTGCCCGGAAATCCGACAGCTGCTTGTCAAAGTCATGAATTCCGATGCTGTAAAAATCCGTCTGTGAGATCAGGTTCATGAGCGTCGCACGCCCTGTCACATAAATCTCCTTCTTCTTTCCCGTACTTCCCCCATCCTCATTTGGTCCGAGGATATTGGAGAGAATATCGTCATACAGCCCCATATAGCGGATAAATCCGTAATTCGCAAGATTCTCCCTCGTCATCGGCTTCTTCTCCCGGACGAGCGGATGATCCTTTGAGATCACGATCTGCGGTTCCACATAGGAGAGGAACCGATATGTAAGACCTTTTGCCGCCGCCATCACCTGGATCTCCTCATGTCTCTGGCTGTCGAAATGGAAAATTCCGATGTCGGCCCGCCCGGAGACCACATCCTCGATGACATCCTCCAACTGCCCCTCATACAGGCGGTGGGTGAATTCCGGCTGATCCTGGTAACGTCTCACGATAGTGATAAAGCTCTCCATTACATGGGAGAACTTTGTCATGGACACCGCCAGGGGCTCTGTCTTCTCCATCTCCTTTAAAGGCCGCAGGTGCATTCCTTCCATTTCCTTTAAGATCCGCACCGACCGCTCCAAAAACTCATTTCCTTCGGGAGTCAGCGTCACGCCCTGACGGCTCCTGTTTAAGAGCGGCGCTCCAACGGTCTCCTCCAGGTCATGAATGATCTTTCCAAGATGGGATTGGGAAACATAGAGCATCTGGGCTGCCTTGTTGATGGAACCAAGTCTCGCCACCTTGATGAAGTATTCCAGATGTTTCAGATTGATATCATAGCTCATGTTCTTCCCTCCCTCATTTTTCTATCTCTCTTCCCGCGCATCGCTGCTGAAAAGAGTTTCTGAAAGCCGCACATTCCTGCGGCTTTTCTTGTATATAATGTATCATTTTTTGCTATATCTTTCTACTTCTTTGTTATTCTTTATCAAACTAAGGTTATTTCTCGCAGAAAAAACCTTATACGTAATTATTCAGTACCTTCATAGTTACAAACAAAAACGGAGTGCCGTCACCTGGACAACACTCCGAAACCATACTTTCATATCTTAATTCCCACGGGATGACAGACCTCAGCTCCCGATCATAATGTTGATGATCTCATCATTCGTCTCCTTCATTCCCTCTTTTGCGAGACGTCCCACGTTACGGATCGTCGCCTCAATCCCGGCCGTCACGATTCCGTCGCCATCATCAAAGTTCTGACCACGCTTTGCCATATAGTAGCCGATGATCCCCGCGTCCACCGCCTCAGCGATCTTCGCCGCGCAGGACGCTTTCGCGCCGTCACAGACCATACCGGAAATAATAGCGACCGCATTGATCACGGTGTGGACCACCTCATCATAGGACGCTCCGGAGAGATACGCGATCCCTGCTCCGGAACCCGCGCCCGCGCTGACTGCACCACAGTAAGCGGATAGTCTTCCAATGGGCGTCTTCTGGTGGATCGTCGTGAGATCTGAGAGTGCCATCGCCCGGTACATGGTATCCTCATCGACTCCCAGCTCCGTTGCGTATACGATGACCGGAACAGAAGCCGTGATTCCCTGATTTCCACTGCCGGAGTTGATGATAACCGGAAGCTCACATCCGTTCATTCGTGCGTCGGATCCGGCTGCCGCCATGGCTCTCGCCCGTGTACGGACATCATTTCCATTCACATCAAGAAGAAGTGCACCGATGTTGGATCCATACTTCCCACGCATTCCCTCTCTGGCGATCGCCATATTGTAGGTTTTCTGGCGCTCCAGAACCTCTCTGATATCATTCACATCCACTGTGTGGATAAAGTCCCAGATATGCTCCATATCGAGCAGTGAGCGGTCCGTAAGACCTTCCTCCTCCTCACCATTCACCGGGATATCCCTGATAACTTCTCCGTTCTTTTCAATATGTACCACATTCGTGTGATAATTTGCGATGCGGACCATGCTGGTATCTGTTCCGCGTGTCAGTGTCACAATAATATCAAAGGTGATGCCGTTATCAATATGCTCCACTTCCACCGGGGTCGTCTGAAGGAATTCCTTCATCGCCGTGATCTGCTCTTTTGTAACAGACGCTATGACCTCAAGTTCCTTTTTCGGATCACCTGCAACGATTCCTGCCGCCGCCGCCGCCGGGATTCCCTTTAAATGATCCGTATTCGGGACGATCACGGATTTTACGTTCTTGATCATGCTGCCGCTGGCTCCTACCTTCACCTTCTCCGGGAGTCCGCCGAGCACTTCTCTCGCGACTGCCGCGCAGTAAGCGATGGCGATCGGCTCCGTACATCCCATCGCCGGCTTCAGCTCCTCTTCCAGAATACTCACATATGCCCGATATCTGATATCGCTTTTCTCCATTGTATCCGTCCTTTCTCCGTTCTTTTCTGCCGATCGGATCACTTTTTCCGCCCGCCATTCATGACTCCGAGTCTCACATCCTGAAAATTCGCATTCTATCCTGCTATTTTCTTGCAATTTCTATATTCTTAGCGTATCATAAGAAGTACTAAAAGTAAAATTGAACGTTTTAAACAGATCGTTTATAAATTTTTATAGAGAAGAAAGGAATCCGCCATGGAACTTCGAGAGATCCGCACGTTTCTACAGATCGCGCAAAAACAGAGTTTTTCAAAAGCCGCCGAGGCGTTAGGCTATTCCCAGGCCGCCGTCACGGTCCAGATCAAGCAGTTAGAGGAGGAACTCGGCATCCATCTCTTTGACCGCCTCGGAAAAAAGACGGTCCTGACTCATCACGGGGAAATCTTTTACCGCTATGCCGTGACGATCCTTGGCACCGTCGCCGACGCGAAAAAAGCTGTTTCCGCCTCCACAGAGCTCTCCGGTGACCTCACCATCGGAACCATTGAATCCATCTGTGAATCCATCTTTCCGGATCTTTTAAAGAAATTCCATCAGCTTTACCCGAACGTCTCCGTGAGCATCGTTCTGGACTCCCCGGATGTTCTTTTGGACCGCATGAACAAGAACTCTATCGATCTGGTCTATCTCCTCGACCAGCCCATTGACGACAAGCGTTTTATAAAAGTTCTGGAAGCGCCGGAAAATATCTCCTTTGTCTCTTCCTCCGTCCACACGCTGGCAAAAAACGATTCCACAGACCTTGCCTCGGTCATCAGCCACCCATTCCTCCTGACCGAAAAAAATGCCAGCTACCGGTTCGTTCTTGACCGGTATCTGGCATCTCTCGGAAAGGAGATCAAGCCTTTCCTGGAAATTGGAAACACAGAATTCATTATCAATATGTTAAAACAGAATGCCGGGATCTCATTTCTCCCGGAGTTTGCCGTAAGGCATGAAGTGGAATCCGGTATTCTCTCGATCCTGCCGGTAAAGGATTTCCATATGGAGCTCTACCGTCAGGTCCTCTATCACAAAGACAAATGGCACACCGGTGAGATGGACGCCTTTATCGAGCTTGCGAAGGAGACTTTCCGGACTTCGCCCGTTTCAGACGAACACCCTCAAGAATGATAAGGAAGGTCAACATAACAAGCATCGCTGCGCTCACTCCAATGGTCAGCCTGTAATCTCCCGTTATATCATAAAAGGTTCCAAACCACATGTTGAAGGGCGCTCCCAGAAGCGTTCCCACCATGGTGGAATAGGCATATGCTGTACTGTAGGTCTCGCCCTTCCAGAAGATTCTGCAGAACAGCGGCATCATGACGGATGATAAGGGAAGTGTCACACCAAAAAACAGGGCGCCCGCCATCACCGTCTCCGGAGAACCGACAAACAGCAGTACATGTCCAAGAAACGCCAGCGCAATCGAAGCTTCAAAGGTCCTGATGATCCCAAGGCTGTCGCTGATCTTTCCGAGGATCAGCTTGCTGGACATATTTCCGAGAAGGGAGATGCTCGTCATCATGGCCGCTGCCTGCAGCGTAAGGCCGGCTGCGATCCCACAGGGCGTCAGGAAGGAATTCAGGTACGCGCATGACACACTGGTCCAGTATGCACCCACGGCAATATAAAATTCCGGCTGACGCAGCAATTCTTTTAACGTAATCCCGTTTTCCCCGGATGCGGGCGCTGATGCGTCTGATACAGCCCTTTGCTCCACATCCTCTGCCCCGTAAGGCAGAAGTCCCATCTCTCCCGGCTTACAGCGGAGAACGAACGGGGAGATGGGGAGGACCAGCGCGATACTGACGATCCCACCCGCCACATAGCTCCCCCTCCATCCGAATGCCGGGATCGCCATTCCAAGAAAGCTGCTGCCGATCATGCCGACGAGACCGGAGAACGCCGCGGAGATTCCCACCGCCGTTCCGGTCTTTTTCTTAAACCAGTTTCCAAGAATGATCGGCGCCGGGATCATGCAGACGAAGGACGAGGCAATTCCCTGAATGATGCCTGTCAAATGCCACTGCCACAGTTCATGGAAGGTACCCATGAGGGCCGCGCAGCCTCCGTATATGACAGCTGCAATGCTGATCACGATCCGCACATCATGTTTCCGAAAGCTTGTCGCCACAAATGGCAGCGCCAAAGCAGAGCTGATGCAGTAGAGCATCCGGTACATCGTAAGTTTTCCCAGCTCAAATCCCAGCTCTTTGCAGATCGGGGAGTAAAAGACACCGGCACAGTTGTTGATGAGTCCCAGAGTCGCCCCCTGCAGGATGCAGCAGCCCGCAAGGATGAACCAGGCATAGTGCAGTCTGTTTTTCTTTTGTTCCATTGTTATTTCTGCCTTTCCCCAGCTTTTTTCTTTTCCGCATATCGCCGGTATCCGGCTGTCCGCCCCGAAAACTTCCGGCCACATATCCACCCGGTTCCATCTCCGTCACTCACTCTTATGGCAGGCGCCTGGCCTCTGCGGGCATGCTGAATAAATCTGCGGAATATTCTTTATTCCTTAAAGTTATATTGTAGCATTATTTCTCCCATTTTCCCATATTTTTTTCATCTTTTTGCCATAAAGAACTTGCAGGATAAATCTTAAATACTTATAATAGAAAACACGGTAACTGTACATTGCATCGAAACAGTACCGCAGTAAAAAGACATTACCGCCTGACCCCGGCGGCAAAAAATACAATGCCGGTCTGACGGCAGAATGGAGGAATTTCCAATGGCAAAGAAAGAGATCGACTGGTCCAATATCGGATTCGGTTACATCAAAACTGATTACAGATATGTATCCAACTTCAAAGATGGTTCCTGGGATGAGGGAACTCTTACAACTGATGATATGATCACCTTAAACGAGTGTGCATGTGTATTCCAGTATGCACAGACCTGCTTCGAGGGCTTAAAGGCATACACAACGGAGGACGGCCACATCGTAACCTTCCGCCCGGACTTAAACGCTGAGCGTATGATGAACTCCGCAGCAAGACTTGAGATGCCGCAGTTCCCGAAGGAGCGCTTCATTGACGCGATCACAAAGCTGGTTGCAGCAAACGCTGATTTCGTTCCGCCGTATGGTTCCGGCGCAACTCTTTATATCCGTCCGTATATGTTCGGTACAAACCCGGTTATCGGTGTGAAACCGGCAACCGAGTACCAGTTCCGCGCGTTCTGTACACCGGTCGGCCCGTACTTCAAGGGCGGCGCTAAGCCGATCACAATCCGTGTCACAGACTTCGACCGCGCAGCACCTCACGGAACAGGTCACGTAAAGGCCGGCTTAAACTACGCAATGAGCTTACATGCCATCGTTGATGCTCACAAACAGGGCTATGATGAGAACATGTATCTCGACGCTGCTACAAGAACATATGTTGAGGAGACAGGCGGAGCAAACTTCATCTTCGTTACAAAAGACGGCACAGTCGTAACACCGAAGTCCGACTCTATCCTTCCGTCCATCACACGCCGCTCCATCCTCTACGTTGCTGAGCATTACCTCGGTTTAAAGACAGAGGAGCGTCCGGTTCCGTTTACAGAAGTAAAAGATTTCGCTGAGTGCGGTCTCTGCGGTACCGCAGCTGTTATCTCCCCGGTCGGCAAGATCGTAGACCACGGCAACGAGATCTGCTTCCCGAGCGGAATGGAGAAGATGGGTCCGGTGATCCAGAAGCTCTACGACACATTAACAGGCATCCAGATGGGCCACATCGAGGCACCGGAAGGCTGGATCCATGTGATCAAATAATTAACCGAGTGAATTGTATCAGAGCAGGATTCCATTTTGGGAGTCCTGCTCTTTTTTCTTTAGCAATGATTCACATGGGAAGAGAATTCCATTTAAGCGATGATACTATTCTGGAACAAATATGTAAAAATTTTGATCTGGATCAGATCACTGCGAGAGAATACATTGATTCTTTTGGGAAATAATTATCCATATTCATCAAAAAGATCCGGGAGACCATCCATGCATGATGGAATCCCGGATCTCTTTAATTTTTCTTTATTTATGCCGCATGGAATCTCCCATCCCGCCTGCAGATCTCCTCAAACTCCTTAAGCTTCTGCTTTGCCTCCGGACTTAAGTCATCTGGAACCTGAATCCTTACGACGGCGTACTGGTCGCCGTGGAGTGACGGGTCTTTTAAGGAAACGATACCTTTGCCGCGGAGACGGATCTTTGTGCCGGAGTGGGTTCCGGCTTTGATCTTGCAGACCACATCCCCGTATAACGTGCGGACAAGAGTCTCGCCGCCGAAGACGGCCGTGGTGAACGGAACTTCCACATCGCTGTAGACATCCATGCCCTTTCTCGTCCAGCCAGGTCTTTCGCCGACTGTGATCTTGAGAAGCAGATCACCTGCAGCACCGCCGCCGGTTCCCGGCATTCCTTTACCTGCAAGACGGATGCTCTTTCCGGTCTCGATGCCTGCTGGGATCTTAACCTTCAACGTCTGCGGCCTGCTGCCCGGCTGGTTCGGATTCTGGATTGTGATGGTCTTTTCGCAGCCATGAACGGCTTCATCGAAGGTTATCTGGACCTCCGCGTTTAAGTCGTTGCCGCGGTCAGAAAATCCTGAACCGGAAAATCCATTTCCGCCGCCAAAGCCATGGAAGCCGGAACCGCCAAATCCAGCGCTGCCAGCTCTTCCTTTGCCGCCAAACATATTTCCAAACAGATCACCGAAGATATCATCCCCGTCGCCGCCCTCAAAATGGAACTCATGATACGTTCCATCCCCGGAACGGAAGGATCCGGACCGGTATGCTCCGCCGGCACCGTTTCCGAAACCGCCGAATCCACCAAAACCACCGGCACCTGCTCCGGCGCCCTGTCCGTAACCTGCGGTCTCATCAAAGGCAGCATGTCCGAACTGGTCGTAAAGCTTCTTCTTCTTCGGATCACTCAGGACGTCGTATGCCTCATTCACGTCCTTAAACATCTGCTCCGCAGTCTTGTCTCCCGGATTGGAATCCGGATGATACTTCTTTGCTAATTTTCTATACGCACGTTTTATTGCTGCGGCATCTGCATCTCTCGAGAGGCCCAGCACATCATAATAATCTCTCTTTGTTGCTGACATATTCACCACCTCACTGTTCTATTTGTAATGTAACATATCTAATTTTCAATGTCAAGGGAGGTATGTGAATTTTTTGTGATATTTAAAGATCCCACCGAAACCTTCCTCCGTACAGTATCTGTACGTTCTGGCTTCTGGCGGGATCTTTATTTTTCAATATTTTCTTTGCTGTTCTAATTATTCCTATTTTTCAAAAATCTGTCTAAATTCCTTCACCTGGGTCCGTCCGATGGGCAGTGCCTCAGCATCATAATACTTCATCTTCACACAATATCCATTATTGTAGCTCACCTGCATCTCCTTCACATAATCCAGATTGATCAGGTAGCTCTTGTGGATCCGGAAAAAACGGCTCTTTTTCAGGTGGAGCTCATAATTGTTCAGTGACTCATTCTGCAGATAGAAGGATCCGTCCTTCATATGGATCTTGCAGGAACGCTTTTCCGTCTCGATGAACACGATATCCGCCACATCAACGACCTGAAAGCTGGCGCCCACGTTCACCATGATCTTTCCGATCTCATATCCGGAACCGGCGGCCTTTTCCTTTATGTGTTCATGGACCCGCTCCATCGCCCGTTTGACGCGTTCATAGTCAAAGGGTTTTAAGAGATAATCCACCGCTCCGATCTCAAAGGCCTTTACCGCGTATTCCTGGAACGCAGTGGCAAAGATGATCAGCGTATCCGGCTGCTTTCTCTTTATCATGGATGCCAGCGTAGTGCCGTTCATTCCACCCAGATTGATATCCACAAAACACACATCAAAGGTCTCATTTTCCAGCATTGCAAGAAATTCTTCGCTCCCGTCGGCCTCCGCGATCTCCGCATCCGGCTCACACTGCTCCACCAGATATTTAAGTTCGCTTCTTGCCGGGCGCTCATCGTCAACTACTGCTATTCTCATACCTCATGCCTCCCATGTTCTGTCAAAAACTCCGCTGTTCCAAACAGCAGGCTGTTGTCATCTGCTCTTCCGGAAGATCGTCAGCCGATCATTTCCTCCTGCTGCGCGCTTCCAGCCGCGCTGTCAGGAATATTCATCCGCACGTCCGTCCCTTCTTCACTTGTCACGATCTGGAGTCCGTAGGACTTTCCGTATAAGGAGATCAGTCTCTGCTGCACGTTCATCATTCCGATTCCTGTGTGTTCCACTTTTTCCCCGCCGTACAGGCTCTGGACGATCCGGTAGTCCATTCCCGGTCCGTTGTCGATCACATCGATCCTCGTGGATCGTTCCTCCCGTTTCACGTTTACGATGACCTTTCCGACTCCTTTTTCCCTCTGCATTGCCCCGTGATGGACCGCATTCTCCACGATGGGCTGTAAGATCAGGTTCGGCACGCAGCTTCGCAGCGCCTCCGGATCCGCATTGATCTCGATCGAGAGACGTTTTTCAAACCGCGCCTCCTCAAGCATCGTATAGGCTTTTACATGCTCAAGTTCCGTGTCAAGAGTTACCATATAATCGGTATCCTCCAGCATGCTGCGGAAATAGGAGCTCAGTGCCAGTAAGAGCTCTCTCGCCTTCTCCGGCTTTTCCCGGCAGAAGTAGGAGATCGTATTTAATGAATTGAACAGGAAGTGCGGATTGATCTGGGACTGCAGGGTCCGAAGCTCCGCTTTTCTCAGCTCTTCCTTCTGTTTCTCCATCTCAGAGAGCTTGATCTGCATCGCGAAGTGATTCGCCAGTCCCGTGACAAATTCAATATCCGCACGGTAGGAATAGGCATTTTTCTTCACCAGCATCACAAGCGCCAGAACCTTTCCCTCATCCAGGAGAATCGGTGCAGAAATGATCACATTCTCCTTATAAAGAGGATAAAATCCATCCTCCGGTAAAGGCACGCGGCTGATCCTCGTCGTCTTGAAGGTCTTTGTCGCGGATAAAAGTCTCGGATAATTGTTCTCTGTGAGAACGATACTGGAAAATGCCCCGCTCCTTGCCAGAAATTTCATATCATCGATCAGTGCCGCGCCCTGACAGTGGTACTCTTCCATAATAATGTCGATGATCTTTCCCGCCGTCTTCCGGTCATTCTCCACAGAGCCCAGATACGGGGTACACCGCTCGGCGGTTCTCATGGCGAGGGAGACCTTGGATGCGACCTTTAAGTCTTCCGTGTTGAAGATCGATTTAAAAACATTAAAGAAGATCACCATGCCGACGGAATTGATGATCACCATCGGAACGATCACGATCTTTACGATCTCAACGGCCGCATCAAACGGCCGGGTGAGAAGCAGGATCAGAACAATATGGATCATCTCGGAAATGAACGTGACTCCGAGCAGAAACGTGTTCGAGTACTGGCGGTTTCCCTTCTTTTTCCAGCCGATAAAGGAACCGATGATCCCGTGGATGATCGCGGAGAGCACACAGGCCACCGTGGAGATCCTTTCCGGAAAGATCAGATACCGATGGGCCGCCGCGATCACTGTCGTGATAAAGCCCGAGACAGGCCCACCAAGAAATCCGGCGGACAGAACACCGATCACCCGGGCATTCGGCAGCGCTCCTGTCACCTGGATCCCGATGTAATCAGAGATGATGCAGAAGACGCCGAAGATCACGCCGAGAAGCACCTTTTCCCAGATCCTCTGCCAGACGCTCTCTCCTCTTCCTTCCTCACTTCCGCCCTCTTCATTTAAGAGAAGTCTCTGGACAAAGTCCATCTTCGTCATCATGAAGGCGAGCACTACCAATAGGCAGATGTTAAAGCAGATACTGTAAATAACATCAAGCAGCATGTTGTTTCCTCCTGTCTCTGACGATCCCTGTTTTTCTATATCTGTCCGCAGTAATTATTGCAATCTGTGTAAAACATCCATTTCGGAACATCTTCGCATAGCATGGATCACAACTGTC
Organism: Clostridium sp. Marseille-P7770; assembly: GCF_902143525.1. Taxonomy (NCBI): domain Bacteria; kingdom Bacillati; phylum Bacillota; class Clostridia; order Eubacteriales; family Clostridiaceae; genus Clostridium; species Clostridium sp. Marseille-P7770. The sequence goes on from NZ_CABFVC010000005.1 coordinate 252,619, forward strand.
TGACGCCTGACCCGGCGTGTTCTAACGGACACATATAGAAAAACAGGGACCGCCGCAGTAAATTTTCTGCAGCAGTCCCTGTGTGTTCACCGGTTATCTATGAAGGTCTACGCTGCCGCCGGTGCACTCTTCTTTGCAGCTGCTTTCTGGAATACGAATACAACTGCACAGATCACGATACCTGCGATATCTGTCACAAGACCGCTGTCGATCAGGAGATAAGCGCCAATGAGGCTGGCAATTCTCAATACGATGTTGACCTTTGTGAACAGGAAACCTTCGACTGCTGTACTGATTAAGAATACACCAACTGCAGCAGTTACTGCAACCTGAATCGCTTTTGCAAGCGGAGTATCAAGCAGCAGAAGGTCTGTATTGTATACAAACATGTACGGAAGAATGAATCCTGCAAGCGCAAGCTTTACGGATGCCCATCCTGTCTTCATCGGACTTCCGCCTGCGATACCTGCTGCCGCAAAAGCTGCAAGGGCAACCGGCGGTGTCAGGTTTGCGAACATTGCGAAGTAGAAACAGAACATGTGGGCAACCAGGGCCGGGATACCAAGCTGTACCAGAGCCGGAGCTGCGATCGTGGAGGTAATGATATAGGACGGGATACTCGGAAGACCCATACCTAAGATCATGCAGGTGATCATTGTGAATACCAGTGTGAACATCAGGCTCTTTCCTCCGATGCTGATGATGGTATTTGCCATGTTCAGGGCGAAACCTGTGATTGAGCAGGAACCAACGATGATACCAACGCAGGCGCAGGCGATCGCTACGGATACGGTAGACTTCGCGCTCGCTACCATCGCATCAAGAATATCCTGGAAGGTCATCCTCGTATTCTTTCTGCACTGCGCCACGATGATCGTGAATACGATCGTATAGAACGCAGCCATGATAACCGTCTTTCCGGAGAAGAACAGCATGTAAACGAGGAAGATGATCGGGAGTGCCAGATGACCGTACTCCTTCATGACCTGGGACATCTTCGGAAGCTGATCCTTCGGGGTTCCCTGCATTCCCATCTTCTCAGCCCTCATCTGGATCTGGAACAGGATGCCCATGTAGTAGATGACTGCCGGGATGATCGCGGATAAAAGAAGTTCGTTGTACTTCATGCCAAGAGTATCTGCCATGATGAATGCGGCAGCACCCATAACTGGCGGCATCAGCTGTCCGCCGACAGAACCGGTCGCAACAACGGCACCTGCGAACTCGTCGTCATAGCCGGATTTTTTCATAAGCGGGATCGTGAAGGAACCGGTCGTAACAACGACGGCTACGGCTGCACCGTTGATCATTCCGAGAAGACCGGAAGCAACGACTGCTACCTTTGCCGGGCCGCCCTTTGTGCCGCCTGCGATGGCGTTTGCGAAGTCGTTGAAGAACTGACCCATGCCACACTTGTTCATGACTTCACCGAAGGCAATGAAGAGGAAGATGTAGGTGGACGCGACGTTGACCGACGATCCGTAAATACCTTCCGTGTTCGAGAAGAAGTGGCTCATTAACTTCTGCCATGTATATCCTCTGTGGAGGAAGATGCCCGGGACATCGATCGGGATGAGTCCCTGCTTCGTGCCCATTAAGCTGTAGATCATAAAGATAATGGAGATGATCGGGAGAGCCATGCCGCAGACACGTCTCGTTGCCTCCAGAACGACCAGGGTTAAGAGGGTACCGATCACGACATCCATCATGTCCGGCTTTCCGGCACGGTTGATGATGTTTACATAATCGACGCACATATAGATCGGAACTGCGGCTGACAATGCGATAAATACATAATCATACCACGCGATCACTTTGCGGCTCGCTTTTTTCGTAGCCGGATAAAGCATGAAGGCAAGAATCAGGATCATGCCGACATGGATGGAACGATGCTTTAATGTTTCCGGCATGTAAAGACCGGATGCGAAAACCAGATGATATAAGGTAACGATGATCGCGAATACCCGGTAAGCTTTCTTTAATACCGGGGACCCGAACTTTCTCGTCTTGCTCTCTTTATCAAACTGCTCGAGGAGTTTCTGTTTTTCTTCCTCGCTCATCTCTGCTTCCGCTGTACTGGGGACGATGTTTTTTTCTTTTTCGCTCATACAGGTTTCCCTTCCCTTCGTTGTCAGAGTTGTTGTCGATGTTTCTTCAGCAGTTTCCTTTTCTTATTTTTCAAAACCATTCCGGATCCTCAGCACCATTTTTACGTGATGCGGCATGTCAGAACCCTGAATCAGGAGCTCGCCATTCACCTTGATGTTCTTCAGGGCTGTCTGGGAATTGATCCAGTTGAACTGCGGAAAGACGCTTTCGATCTCATCCATGTAGACGAGTCCGTCTTCGTAGCGGTATTTGCAGTCCATCTCTGCCGGAATTCCGGCACCGAAGCCCGCGACCGCGATGGTGTGGAGAATGAAGCTTCCGTCTTTCTGTATCTCGTAATACTCGTACCATGGAATATGCTCAAAGGAATGTTCCCACTGGAAGGAAAGCTCGTCACCGGTCTTTACCGGAATCTCCCGGTAAACATTTCCGGTTTCAAGCTCTTCGATCACCAGAATTTTTTTCTGCTGCCGTGCGAACACGGCAGCAGAGATTGCTGTGATTACCAGAAGAACCGGAATCAGGATTTTTAATTTAGTTCTCAGGAGTCTCATAACCGTGATCCTGCCACCACTTCGCAGCACCGTCATGAAGCGGGATCTTTACATCGTCAACACCGAAGGAAACATCGATGTTCTTGTCTGCTGTGTTGTGGGATGCCTTGATGGTAGCGATTCCATCGTCGGAGAAGATACAGTCAAGCATATCGTAGACCATGTCATCGGATACGTCCTTATTTACAAGCATGATATTGTAAACGAATACGCTCTCCACGTCCTCTTTGTTGTTGTATGTATTGGCCGGGATCGTGCTTGCGGAGAAGAACGGATACTTCTCGATCAGGTTGTCTCTGCCTTCGCCGTCGATCGGAACGATCACCATATCGTAGCTGAATGCCAGCTCGCTGACGGTTGCGTTCGGAAGACCGGAGGTAACGAATGCCGCGTCGCACTGACCGTTTTTCATCTGGTCGATCGCTTCACCGTAGGATAAGTAGTCAACATCACTATCCTCATATGTCATGCCGTATGCTTCATAGATCATTCTCGCATTTAACTCAACGCCGGAGTTCGGAGCACCGATACCGACTCTCTTGCCCTTTAAGTCCTCAACGCTCTTGATGCCTGTGCTTGCCACGGTTACGAGCTGTACGTAGTTCGGCCAGAGTCTCATCATGGCTCTCAGATCCGGCTCTGCCTTCTCAAACGCACCAAAGCCCTCATAAGCCTGTACGACGGAGTCCTGCATTGCGATTGCAAGCTCTGCCTCACCGTTTAAGATCAGGTTGATGTTCTCGACGGAAGCGCCGGTTGCCTGTGCGGATGTCTTATATCCTGCATTTCCTAATGCGGTTGCAAATGCGCCGCCGATCGGGTAGTAGATACCACTCGTAGGACCGGTTGCGACTGTGACAAACTCTTTCGCCCTGTCAATGCTCACGGACGTGCTGCCTGCCTCTGCGCTGGAACCATCCGCCGCTTTCTCAGTTACGGCTGCCGCTGTTGTGTCAGCTGCTGCTGTTGTAGATGTACTGCCGGAGCTGCTGCCGCATCCTGCAAGAGCTGCTGTCATTGTGAGTGCCATAGCTGCTGCTGTGATTCTTTTCACTAATCTCATACTGTTTACCTCTCCTTCTTTTTGTTTACCCGTAACGATCCGGTCCCACCCGGATCATTACATACCCACTTTTCAAATGCTTCATATTCTTTATAAATATTTCACATTTCATGTCTAAATTTTAACGTAAACGTAGCTCTGATACAATGGGGTTCGTGCAAACTGCACAAAATCGTGTATGAATGGTAAAAATTGGCGTATAAAATGCAGGAATAAAACATGGTTTCCGGAAAAACGTCTGTTATTTATTTAACGGGTCTTTGCGCGATTTTCCGATCCATCGATGCTGTTTCTCAGTTTCCGTGAATTGATCGTTCCTATCAATACGTTGCTTTAAATTTCGAAACTTTAACGCGTGCAAGTGTTGACTTTTCTTTCTTCCATATATATACTAGGAACATAGCCGCAAAACGACAAAGAAGAACATTTAAAATAAACAAGGGGAGTTATCCATTATGGGAGCAATCGTAAAAGTAAGAAATGTAAAACTCGGTGACGGGATGCCGAAAATCTGTATCCCGGTGACTGATACAAATCTCAATGACCTGAAAAAATCTGTCAATCTGATCCGCAACACTCCGTTCGACCTGATCGAATGGCGCGCAGACTTCTACGACGGCGTGGAAGATCCGGAAATTCGGATCAAGGCAATGACCTTATTCCGCAATACTCTGGGAAATATCCCGGTCCTCTTCACGATCCGCACCAGCGTGGAAGGCGGAATGCTGGAGATCGATACCGAAACCTACACAAAGACGATCCTCGCCGTGATCGACAGCGGTCTCATCGATCTCGTTGACGTGGAACTCTCCCGCGGGGAAGACACGATGAAGACAATCGTCGCGGCCGCCCACCGGGTCGGAGTAAAAGTTGTCGCCTCCCGCCACGACTTCACGGCAACACCGGACAAAAACATCATCGTGAACAATCTCTGCCTGATGCAGTCTCTCGGCGCCGACATCGTAAAATTCGCAGTTATGCCGCAGTGTGACCGCGATGTCCTCACACTTCTCGACGCAACGATGACAATGAAGGAGGAACACAATGAGACGCCGGTGATCACGATGTCCATGAGTCCTACCGGAGTGATCAGCCGTATCTGCGGACAGCTTGTCGGCTCCTGCGTGACCTTCGGAACGGCCGGAAAGGCATCCGCACCCGGACAGATCCCTGCAAACCTGCTGAGCACCTTTTTAAAGACGCTTGCATAAAAAATGAAAAGCTCCCGTCCCCGGACATGGCACATCCGGCGGCGGGAGTTTTTCATAGGGCTTTCAAGTTTTAAATAGACATTCGGCGAAAGGTAACACTAATGTTCTTTTGCTTTACCGGCAAGTTCCGCGATCTCCTGACCGTTTTTTTCCATGACATACATTTCAGCATCCTGCTTTTCATATTGCGGAAAAAACGGGGACAACTGGATCTCCGGGAAAAAAAGAAGATCACAGTCCTCTGCCAGATCACAAAATTTCAGGCTTTTCTCCAGGTTTTCCTGTACATTTCCGGTCATACGCATCTGCGCAAGTGCGATTTTCATGCTTTTCCTCCTCATGTATCATTTTTTTCATTCTATCACCTTGAATATGCCATGGCAAGAACCCGGGCAACGGCAAAGCTGGCAAAGCTGCGATTTTTTACCGGAGTATTTTTCAGGAACAAATGTTCGATTTTTACTGGACAATCGAACAGATGTGTGCTATACTCGTTTTACGAAATCGAACAAATGTTTCTATTGATTTTTCATAGACTTACAGAAAGCGGGGAATCCGGATGCTGATTGGATTACATGTAAAGAATCTTGCCTTGATCGAACAGGCAGATGTAGAATTTGGAAACGGTTTAAATATTCTGACCGGTGAGACCGGAGCCGGAAAATCAATTATTATCGGCTCTGTCGCTCTCGCGCTGGGTGCAAAAGCATCAAAGGACATGATCCGCCGCGGTGAGGACTATGCCTATATCGAGCTTACCTTCTCCGTCGACGATGAGAAAAAACGTGAAGAATTAAAGTCGATGGATGTATATCCGGATGATGACGGACTTATCATTATCTCAAAAAAGATCACTCCGACGAGAAGTATCAGCCGGATCAATGATGAAACCGTAACGACAGCCCGCTTAAAGGCTGTAACCGGAAAACTTTTAGATATCCACGGCCAGCATGAGCACCAGTCTCTCCTTCACAGGCAGAAACATCTGGAGATCCTCGACGAATATTCCCGGAAAGAAACAGGGATGCTGAGAAGAGAAGTCGCGGAAAGCTACCGGAAATATCTGGAATTAAAAGGAAAACTTGACGGATTTTCTCTGGATGACGAGAGCCGGAAGCGGGAACTCGACTTTATCCGTTTCGAGATTACTGAAATCGAGAACGCCGCTTTAAGACCGGGGGAAGAAGAAGAACTGGCCGCAAAGTTCCGCAAATATGCCCACAGCCAGAAGATCATGGAAAGTCTTCAGGCCGCATACCAGGTTCTTGACAGCGATATGATCGGCCGGGCCTGCCACGAGGTAGAAAATGTCTCCTCCTACGATGAACGGCTGAGCGGGATCGCATCCGGTCTCTCCGATGCAGAAAGTATCCTGTCCGATCTCTGCCGTTCGATCTCCGGCTATCTGGATGAGATGGAATTTTCCGGGGAAGACTTTCAGCAGACGGAAGAGCGTCTCGATCTGATCCGCCAGATGACTGCGAAATATGGCTCAACCGAGGAGGCAGTCCTGCGAAGTCTTGATGCAAAGAAAAAGCGCCTGGAAGAACTTGAAAATTATGAAGAACTGGCCCGCGCCGCAAAGGCAGTCTTCGAAGAACAGAAACATGTCCTCGCTCTTCTCTGCGGGCGCCTGTCCGAAGAGCGGAAAAAAGCCGCAAAAGTTCTCGAAAACCGGATTTCCGAGGAACTCAGGGATCTGAATTTCCTCCATGTGGAATTTCAGGTCGATGTCCACCGCACAGACCACTACACGGCCTCCGGCTCCGACGAAGTGGAGTTTCTGATCTCCACAAACCCTGGAAGTATCCCGCCAAGACCGCTCGGCGAAGTCGCATCCGGCGGTGAGCTCTCAAGGATCATGCTGGCGATCAAGACCGTCCTCGCCGATACGGACGATATCCCTACCCTGATCTTCGATGAGATTGACACCGGCATCAGCGGAAGAACTGCCCAGAAAGTATCGGAACGCCTGTCTTACATCGGAAGAAAGCATCAGGTTCTCTGCATCACCCACCTTCCTCAGATCGCCGCGATGGCTGATACGCACTTTGAAATCAGGAAATCGGTGGAGAACGGAACGACTTCCACTAAGATCCAAAAGCTGAATGAGCAGGAACAGACCGGCGAGCTTGCGAGACTTCTCGGCGGCGCGGAGATCACGGAAAAAGTCCTTGAAAATGCGGAGGAAATGAAGCGGCTGGCAAAAGAGACAAAAACCCATCTCGATTCCCGGGATTGTTCTGTTGTCTCCAATGACGTTTCTATGCTTCCGGCAGCCGGATGAATCTGCAGACGCATCGTTACAGAACACGGGCACTCCATGCCCGCGTTCTGTAACAGGATTTTGCCGATGCTTCGCATTCCGAATCGGCAAAATCCGCGACCGCAACGGTATCATACGGAATTTTCAGTTCAGAAAATTCCTACCCGTGAAAAGTAACGACGCATCTTATATTTTTATAACCGGGATGAATCGACAGAATGAGAAAAAACTGACAGGGTGAATTTCAGAATGTATCACATACTAGGAGAGACAAAAAAGCTGTCTCTCCTTTTTCTCACCTTTTCCGATCTGGACCTTCCTGAATAATCCTTTTGAAAAACGGTGATACTAAAAAGGTACTGGCAGCCTCAATATATGCAGTGCATCAAATAGGCGGTTTCTCCGGTCTGATCTGTGTTTCGGATCGCAACCGGATGATCTCCGCGCCTGTACTGCTGACAGAAACAGACAAGGAGGAAGCTGCCATGATGAAAAAAGAATCGTTTCGCAGGATCCTGATCCGGGTATTCTGGTGTTCTCTGATCTTCACTCTGGGATTTTCCTGGATCTATATCCGGTATGCGGTGCCGGATAAGCTGAATCTGGTCGTCAACGAGGAGGAAGTCTTCCATTTTTCTCTTCCGCCCGGAATCACCTTTGAGAGTGACAGTGAGGAAGTCATCCTGAAAAACTCCTCCGATATTCCAGATGGGATGATCCGGATCGACCGCCCGGATTCCGTCTCCATGTGCGGAAAAAATGAGGGCAGTTACCTTGTCGGAATGAAATTTCTCGGTCTGATCCTCATGAAGGAGATCCAGGTTGACGTCGTCGACAGTTCCTGTGCGATCCCCTGCGGAACTCCTGTCGGGATCTACCTGAGTTCCAAAGGCGTCATGGTGATCGGTACCGGACAGGTGACAAATAAGACGGGAAATGTGGTAGAACCGGCATACGGGCTTTTGAAGTCCGGGGACTACATTCAGACCATCAACGGTGAGACTTTAGAAGATAAGGACGCTCTGGTCGATGCCGTGAACGCGTCCAGAGGAAAAGCCATGATTCTCGGGATCAGGCGGGATGGGCGGGAAATCGACGTGAACATGACGCCTGTCCTGGCAGATGACGGTCACTACAAGCTCGGCGCCTGGGTCCGGGATGATACCCAGGGGATCGGAACGATGACGTATGTTGACATGAACGGCTGCTTTGGCGCTCTGGGTCACGGGATCAGTGACAGCGATACCGGAGCACTCGTGGATATCGACGGCGGCGAGCTCTACGAGACCCAGATCCTGGGAATTGAAAAAGGCCAGACAGGAAAGCCCGGTGTGATGTCTGGCGTGATCTACTACGGAAAAGGGACAAAGTTGGGAGATGTGACCGAAAACACAACGGAAGGAATCTATGGAACTGTAAACCGACATTTTCTTGACTCGCTCCAGGCCGACGCGATCCCCATCGGATTTCGCCAGGACATCCAACGCGGGCGCGCGTACATCCGGAGCAAGGTATCCGGGGAGGTGAAAGACTATGAGATCGAAATTCAAAAAGTGGATTATGGAAGTGTGCAAAAAAATAAAGGGCTGGTTCTCAAAGTCGTAGACGAGGACCTCTTAAATCTCACCGGCGGGATCGTCCAGGGCATGTCCGGCAGCCCAATCATCCAGGACGGAAAGCTCATCGGAGCTGTCACCCACGTTTTCATCAACGATCCGACAAGAGGATATGGAATTTTTATGGAGAATATGCTGGGGCATTAACAACAAGCAAAAACACGCTTCGCGAGTTTCCCCTTGTTATCGCGACAGTCGCCAAGGTCTCGCAAGCGCGGACTTTTGCACGTTATTTGCGTAAATTAGATAATACAGTGGTGGTCGCAAAATTTCAGTTGGGCATTGCACTCTGTTTCCCGTTTCATTCGACAAAGCACCCATCATAAACAACAGACCGCCTGCCAAAAAGCAGACGGTCTGTCTCTATCATTCACTCCGTTTTCTTCAACAAACGGCTCTCTTCTATTTTCCTTCCACGATCTTCTTCAGCTTATCCATCAGGATGATCGTGTCATCCACCGTCCGCACGGCACACATGATCGTGTTGTCACCGGCCACGCAGCCGACGATCTCATGGAATCCGATCACATCGAGCGCCTCAGCGACCGCCATCGCCATACCGGAAACGGTCTTGATCACGAGAATATTCTGTGCCATATCCATGGAGACATAGCAGTCACGGAAGATGCGGATGTATTTTTCTCCGAAATCCTTCTGATGCTGCATGACTGCGTAGCACTGGCGTCCGTTTTTCCCCGGTGCTTTTGTGAGCTTTAATTCGCGGATATCTCTCGATACCGTCGCCTGCGTCACATGGTATCCGGCCTTTTTCAGGTATTCCGCCAGCTCCTCCTGCGTCTCGATCTGATATTTCCCAATGAGCTCAACGATCTTACTATGTCTGTCAACCTTCATGTCTTCCGCTGCCCCTTTCTGCGTACACTATCCCGCGCACTACGCATCATACATTTTCATTTTCAAAATATCCAGGAAGGACCGGTGATCCAGCTTCACTACCCTGGTCACGGTCTCTGCCTTTGTGATCTCAATATAATCCCCGTTTTCCAGGCGAACCAGCGTGTCACCGTCAAACGCCGCCACCTGGCTGCCGCGGTTCGTCGCCGGGATCTCGATCCGGATCCGGCTTCCGGCACCGAAAACGATCGTTCTCGATGTCAGCGTGTGCGGGCAGATCGGCGTCAGGATCATGAGCTGTCCGTCCGGCTGTGCGATCGGCCCACCCGCCGACAGATTGTAGGCTGTCGATCCCGTAGGTGTCGCAACGATCATGCCATCGGCGCTGAATTCGTTTAAAAACTGTCCGTCCACGTACAGCTTTAATTTCAGAACGCGCGGATCCCCGTCCCTTGTCAGGACGATATCATTTAACGCGATACTCTCCTTCACAGGTCTTCCGTCCCGGTAAACGCAGCCCTTTAACATCATGCGCTCCTGGATCTGGTAAGAATCCTCCAAAAGCGCATCCAGAAGCTCCTTCACATCGCCTTCCCGCCCGATCTGGGTGAGATACCCGAGACCGCCGAGGTTGATCCCGATCATCGGAAGATCACGCCCTGCGAGATCCCGCGCCGCCTGGATCAGGGTTCCGTCGCCGCCGAGTGTGATGACACATTCCGTATCTCCCGGAACATCCTCAGGATCCGTATAGGGATTTCCATGTCCGGAAGCACTTTTTCCGGCGGAGACTTTTGCGCCGCGGGTCGTCAGATACTCCTCGACCGCTGTCTGCATGTTCTTCGTATTTTCTTTGTCAGGATTCGCAACGATGTAAAATTTCTTCATATATTCTGTCCTATTTATCCAGTGTCTCGTGTGCCTTGTCGACGATCCCGGAAGCTCCGATCGCGTCGTTTGTGAAGGTGCTGCCATCAGTACAGTTTCTTAAATGAAGCAGGTACTCGATGTTTCCTTCCGGTCCTTTGATCGGTGAAAATTCCAGATGCAGCGCCTCAAAACCGATGCTTCCGGCAAATGATGCTACCATCTCGATGACCTCGAGATGGACTGATTTTTCACGGACAACCCCCTTCTTTCCAACCTTCTCACGTCCGGCCTCAAACTGCGGCTTGATCAGGCAGACAACCTCACCATCCGGCTCCATGAGCGCCTTCACAGGTCCCAGAACTTTCGTCAGGGAGATAAAGGATACATCAATGGATACAAACTGGATCCGGTCCGGGATCTCCTCCGGAGTCACATAGCGGATATTCGTCTTTTCCATGCAGACCACGCGCTCATCGTTCCGGAGTTTCCATGCGAGCTGTCCATGTCCAACATCGACGGAGTAAACCTTCACCGCTCCATTCTGGAGCATACAGTCCGTAAATCCGCCGGTGGACGCGCCGACATCCATACAGATCTTTCCGGCCAGTGTCACACCAAAGTGCGTCATCGCCTTCTCTAATTTCAGACCTCCGCGGCTCACATATTTTAAAGTCGTTCCGCGCACCTCCACGTTCGCAGTCTCATCGAACATGGAACCCGCCTTGTCTTCTTTCTGTCCATCTACATAGACGATGCCGGACATGATGACCGCCTTCGCCTTCTCCCTGGACTCCGCCAGGTTTCTCTTTACCAGAAGAACATCCAAACGTTCCTTCATGGGCTTTTTCTCCTTCCCGGGATCTTCGCCTCCCAGACTGTCTTTATTTCCAGGAATCCAGTTCCTTCTCGATCCGCTTCAGGACCGAATCGCTGTCGATCCCCAGCATTTCCCGAAGCACGGACACATTTCCGTGTTCCACATATGCATCCGGAAGTGCGATCTGGATCACCCGGATCTCCGGATAAAATTCATGAATATACTTTGTGACATACATGCCCATGCCGCCGCGGAGCACATTTTCCTCCATCGTGACGATGAGCTTATGATCTTTGCACAGATGATCGATCATATCGGTGTCGAGTGGCTTCACAAACCGCGCATTTACCAGGGTACATGCATGTCCTTTTGCCTTCAGTTTTTCCCGGACATGCTCTCCGGTGCTCACCATGCTTCCGAGAGCAAAAAGAGCAATGTCAGACTCCTCATAGAGCATCTCCGCCTTTCCGTACTCGATCGGCGCCCGGAACTCCTCCAGTCCGCGGTACGCCTGACCTCTCGGATAGCGGATCGCGAGCGGTGCGTTGAACTTCACGCCGAACTCCAACATGTCCTGAAGCTCCCAGAGATTCTTCGGCGCCATGATGTTCATCCCCGGAACAAGACTCAGAAACGAGATATCAAAGATTCCCTGGTGGGTCTCCCCGTCGCTTCCCACAAGACCGGCCCGGTCGATCGCGAATAAGACCGGAAGGTTCTGGATACAGACGTCATGGAGCACCTGATCATAACCGCGCTGTAAAAACGAGGAATACACAGCGACAACCGGTTTCAGCCCGGCCGACGCCATACCAGCCGCGGACGTCACCTCATGTGCCTCCGCGATCCCCACGTCAAAGAACCGCTTCGGGAATTTCTTCGAAAACTTCGTGAGTCCCGTTCCGTCCGGCATTGCCGCCGTCAGCGCAACGAGCTTCTCGTTCTTCTTCGCAAGTTCACAGATCTTCTCAGAAAAGATATCGGTATAACTCGGGAATTCTTTTTTCTTAAGCGGCTTTCCGGTCTTGATATCGAACGGCTCCACACCGTGGAATCTCGCCGGATTTTCCTCCGCCGGCTTGTAACCTTTTCCCTTTTTCGTGATCACATGGACCAGGACTGCATGCTGGACCCGCTTTGCTTCCTTAAACACGCGGATCATCGCTTTCACATCATGTCCGTCAACAGGTCCAAGGTAGGTGATCCCCATATCCTCAAACAGCATTCCCGGGACGAGAAACTGCTTGATCCCGTTCTTTAACTGGTAAAGCCCATATGCCATCGGCTTTCCGATCACCGGGATCGAGGAAAGTCCTCGTTCCACCTTGAGTTTCAGCTCCGCATAACCTTCCTTCGTGCGGACACTGCTCAGATACCGTGACATACCGCCGACGTTCTTAGAGATCGACATCGCGTTGTCGTTCAGCACGATGATAAAGTTCTTTTTGATCTGGGCAGCATTATTTAATGCCTCATAGGCCATTCCGCCGGTCAGCGCGCCGTCTCCGATCACAGAGATCACCGAATATTCTTCACCCGTGATCTCCCGTGCCTGGGCGATCCCAAGCCCTGCGGAAATCGAAGTGGAACTGTGTCCCGTGTCGAACGCATCGTACGGGCTCTCTTTTCGCTTCGGGAACCCGCTCATCCCGCCGAACTGGCGCAGATCGTCGAATCCGGCCTTTCTTCCGCTTAAAAGCTTGTGCGTGTAAGCCTGATGTCCCACATCCCAGACGATCTTGTCCTTCGGCAGATCGAACGCCAGATGCAGCGCCATCGTAAGCTCCACAACGCCAAGGTTTGAGGCAAGATGACCTCCGGTCTTACTTATCTTTTCGATCAGGAACTGGCGGATCTCCCTCGCGAGCTCCGGATACTGGTCTTCTTTCAGTTTTTTGATGTCCGAAGACTGTTTTATATGATCAAGCAGCATGTTTCCAGACTACTCCCTTACATATTTTTCTTCCTTAGTTTTTCCTGTTTACGAGCATTTCAATAATGTCATACAGAAATTCATTTTTTCCCGGCAGACCGGCAAGTCTTCCCGCTGCCCGGTCGGAAATCTCTTTGACATCCTGTTTTGCCTTCTCAAGACCTTCCAGCGTCACATATGTGGTCTTCTGATTCTTCTCATCGCTTAAAACAGGCTTTCCAAGCTCTTCCTGGGTGCTCGTCACATCGAGGATGTCATCCTGGATCTGGAATGCAAGTCCAACCTCGGACGCCATTGTCTCGACTTCCCGGATCTCCTCATCGGATGCACCGGCAAGGACTGCGCCGATCATCATGGACGCCTCTAAAAGTGCTCCTGTCTTTAAGCGGTAGATAAAGTCAAGTTTCTCCCTCGGGATCGCCTTTCCGGTCAGCTCCACATCGACGGTCTGTCCACCGATCATACCGTAGATCCCGGTCTTCTCCGCAAGGATCCCGATCGCACGTCCGACCTTCGCAGGGTCCGCTCCCATCGTGAATGCCTTTGAAGCCACCTCAAACGCGTAGATCATCAGTGCATCGCCCGCGAGGACCGCCATATCATATCCGTACGCTTTCCAGGTCGTCAGCTTTCCGCGGCGGTACTCGTCATTGTCCATACACGGAAGATCATCGTGGATCAGTGAGGACGTGTGGATCATCTCCATCGCCGCCATGAACGGCCCGATCTCCGGTCCGTTCCCGCCGAATAAACGGTATACTTCCCGCATCAGCAGCGGTCTCAAACGCTTTCCGCCCGCCTTCACGCTGTAATTCATCGCCTCAAAGATCGTCTTCTGGTGCCCGGTCTCCTCCGGAAGATAAGAATATACGACTGCCTCGGTCTCTGCGACCGCCTGTCTGAACTTTTCCTTAAAACTGTCCGTCATCTTTCGTTCCCTCCGCCTGATCTCCGCTCAAAACAAGGATCCTCTTCTCGATCATTTCGATCTTTTCATTGCAGCTCTTTACGAGCTTCATACCTTCTTCATAGTCCGCAAAAGCTTCTTCCAGGGATCCGTCTCCCTTTTCCAGCCTTCCGATGATCTTATCGATCGCCGCAAACGTCTCCTCTACATTCATCTTTTTTCTTGTCTCGTCATCCATAGTCTTTCCTCACTGCGACAGTTTTTCCTGCCCTGATGTCCTGATGTCATAGTTTTCCACGTTGTTCACGGTCGCTCCGATCCGTCCGTCCTTCACACGGACTGTGATCCGGCTTCCAGGTACTGCCTGTTCCACGGTCTCCAGACGCTTTCCGTCTCCGTCCGTGATAAATCCAAAACCATCGCTGATCTTCTTTAACGGGGAAAGTCCCCAGAGTCTGGCACTCTTCACCGCAAGATTTCTCTTGTCCGCGGCAAGTCGGTCCTTCATCTCTCTCTGAAGCAGCGTCTCAGCATTCTGAAGATCTCTTCTTGCCTCCTGCTGCCTCTGCGCGATCAGCCGGAGCAATGTATACTCCGCATCTGCCAACCGCTTTTTCTTCTCATTTAACTGGCTCTTCGGATCATAAAACCGAAGCGTCAGCATATCCTGCCTCAGCCTGCTCTTCGTCCGGTCCAGACATGTCGCCATCTCCTTCATCAGACGCTGCTTTCTCGCGTTCAGATCCATCTGGAACTGGAAATAGTCAAACACCGCAAGCTCAGCCGCCGCCGATGGTGTCGGCGCCCGAAGATCCGCCGCATAGTCCGCGATCGTCACATCCGTCTCGTGACCGACCGCCGAGATCACAGGCGTATTGCACGCAAAGATCGCTCTCGCGACCTCCTCCTCGTTAAACGCCCACAGATCCTCGATCGAACCGCCGCCGCGCCCGACGATCAGGACGTCCAGTCCCATCGCATCGAGCGTCCGGATCCCCTTCACGATACTGTCCTTCGCCCCGTCTCCCTGAACCAGAGCCGGGTATAAGATCAGCTGGACATACGGATTTCTCCGGTGCGCGATGTTCATGATATCACGGATCGCCGCCCCCGTCGGAGCCGTCACGATCCCGACCGTCTTCGCAAACCGTGGGATCGGCCGCTTATACTGCGGGTCGAACATTCCCATCTCTTCCAGCTCTTTTAAGAGTTTTTCAAATCTCAGATACAGGTCCCCGCGCCCGGAAAGTTCGATTTCTGACGCGTAGAGCTGGTATTTTCCGTCGCGCTCGTAGACATCCACGGTTCCTTTTACGACAACCTGTTGTCCCTCGGCTAACTTGAAGTTGAGACCGCGTCGCTGGCTTGCGAACATGACAGCCTGAAGTGTTCCGCCTCCGTCTTTCAGCGTGAAATAGATATGTCCGGAACTGTGATACTTACAGTTGGAAACTTCCCCCTTCACCGACAGGCGGCGAAGAAGGAAGTCCTGTGCAAACATATTTTTGATGTATGAATTTACCTGTGTAACAGAGTAAACACCTGCCATCGTTTAATTGCCTTTCTGGATCAGTTTTGCAAGGATACCGTTTACAAACGCCGGAGCTTCATCTCCGCCGAATTTCTTTGCGAGTTCAACTGCTTCGTTGATGGCAACCTTCTCCGGGATCTCCTCGTCATATTTCATCTCAAACACAGCAAGACGTAAGATCGTAAGCTCGACTTTACCCATACGTCTTGTTCTCCATCCCTCCGCGATCTCGTTGATCTTCTCATCGATCTCCGGGATCAGCTCCATGATCTTCTCGACGCGTTTTTCGAGGTATGCGCGATCCTCTTCTTTCTCAAACGGATCATGAAGGATCTCATCTTTTCCGTCCTCGCCGGTCACATCCTCCTTCGGCGCTTCAAAATATCTCTCTAACTGCTCTTCCTTCTCCTCTGCCGGGTAAAAATCCTGGCAGAACAGCATTTTAAAACAATGTTCTCTGGCTTCCCTTCTGGTCACTTTTCTACCTCCGTTTATCTGAACGGACCGACGGTCTTTTCCGACAGTCCGTGCTGCTCTGATTGTCACTCTCTCTGAACTGCTCTTTTGTGCCGCCATGTATCCCGAAAAACTGCCTTTTGCAGCTTCTGCAGATGTGAGCGCAGAACAGAGTACTCCTAATTTAGGATTATACATGAAAATGTATACTTTCACAAGTCCTTATGTGAGAGATGTTTTTTTTATCCTTATAATATGGTATACTCTTTCTGATCCCTTCAGAATTCCAAATTCCCCTCAGAAAGGAAAATAATACAATGGACAAAGTAAAATGTATGCCGTTCATCATCCTGTGCATGCTATTAACCGGATGCGGCAATAAAAATAATATTTCGGAGGAAGTCTCCACAGAAACAGCCGTACATACTTCCGAAATCGAATTAAAAGGAGAGACGGAATCCAGTTCTAAAAATGCTACAGAAACAACGGCAGAAAGCAGCTCTGAATCTGAGACAAAATACATTACCATCGACCTGTCCACAGTCAGGGAGACACATCCCACCAGTGATGCCGCCGCTCCTTTTGATTTAAAGATCGTATCCGAAGAAGAAAACGGTATCGATTTTGCAAACGAATGGTACGACAGTAAAGGATTATCCCTCCCCATGATCGGCACCGACTGGAACAACTTTTATGATGACAACTACCAGTACCTCTGGTCCGGCGAAGAACTTTATATTTTTGAGAACGGTACCGGAAACTGCCTGTATGTCTTAACCTATCCCACCGACAAATGGTACATCAACGGAAATAACGCCTGTCTAAGGGACGGAATCTTCTATGGAGCCAGCGTGACAAACGGCTATGCCCAGCCGGATACCTGTTTCATGTTCGCCTATGATCTGGAAGATAATAAACTCCTCTGGCGAAGCGCTGACCAGACTTATAACTCCATGAACTTTATCTTAAAAGACAATGTCATCCTCTGCGGATACGGCTTCACCTCCGAGGACGACTACCTCTATCAGCTTGATCTTCACACCGGCGAAATTCTCTCCCGCCTGAAACTAAAAAAACAGCCTGACCTACTCGTGTATCAAGATCATATGCTTTACGTCCATACCTACAGCTATAACTACACCATCGAAATAGAATAAGTTTGCCAAAAAGGGCAGGATCCCCAGTCTTCTGGGGATTCTGCCCTCACGCAGTCATAATCTTTACTTCTCCTCCATGCTGACCCCGGCAATCTTAATATTCACATCAAGCACCGTAAGCCCCGTCATGTTCTCGATCGCACTTTTAACCTTCTCCTGCACCTTCTCGCAGACATCCGGAATACTATATCCATACTTCAGGTTCAGCGCCATATTCACACTCACATGTTCCTCTGTCACTTCCACCTTCACGCCCTTGGAAAGATTCTTCATTCCAAGCTTTCCAACCAGCTCATTTGTGATATTTCCAGCCATGGAATCCACGCCCTCGACCTCAGTTGCTGCCAGGCCGGCAATAATTGCCACGACTTCATCCGCAATCCGGACTTCTCCGATTTTGTCCTTCTCATAAACCTTATGACTGCTTCTCTCTGTTTCCGCTGCCACAATAATTACCTCCTGTATATCAAAGATACTGTTATTATACCATTTTCTCCCCCTGTTGCATAGCTCTTTTTCTCATCCTCTGCCATGTTCCCATCACTCCTCCGCATCCAGCAGCGTGATCACGATCCCGTCCGCCCCGATCTCCGTCTTTCTCTTCACGATATCCTCGATCTGCGCCCGCTCCTGGTCCGTGAGCGATGCCGCGTTCACAACAACGTCCGCCTTCCCGTCCGTAATGCTGACCACCGGGTCCACAAAGCCCTTCGCCTTGAGAAGCGTCTCCGCCGCATTCTCCTTCTCCGAAACCTCCGTCAGACCGATCAGGTTCTGGATCGCCGTCTGCTTCTCCTCCTCCGAGATCTGGTCACTGTTGATGATCTGCATCAACGTCTCCTTGTTCTTCGCCCGGATCTGCTCCCTTCCAAGCTGAACCCCCGCTATGTACTCAGAGATCCCCGTTCCGCCTGTGAGCACCGCCTCGCCCGGATTCTCGATCCCCGCTGCCGCGGTCTCCTCCCCTGCAGCCTCAGATCCAGAAACCTCCGCACTCTCCGGCACCGCAGCCACCTCATTTCCATCCGGAAGCTTCTCTTCGCCGTCTCCGTCCAGACTTGCGATCTCCGTGAGACTTCCATCATCCACTCCGCTCTTCGCCTGATTCCCCGCCAGAATGTCCGAATCGGAAATGTCCATCACCCCCGCCTCGTACACCTCTGCCCCCGCCACTTCCTTCTTCGACGAGTAATTCAGGTATCCCGCCGCCGCGATCATGACTGCCAGTGTCGTGATAATGATCTGATTCCTTCTGAAGATCCGTTTCATCGCAAAACTCCTTCTTTCCCATACTTTCATACTTCCATTCTATGATTCCACGCCTAAAATATGCAGTCCCGGCAGAATACCGATCTATTTTCCCGGCACCATGCACTCATTCCGGACATCCGAAAGTTCCACAGCCGGATCCCGCCCCGGAGAATTTCTTCTCAGGATTCCCCTGCCGCCCGCTTCATCACCTTGATCTTGTTTGCCGGAAGCCCGAGGAGCGCCTCCATGGCCTCCGTGATCTCTGCCCGGATCACCGCGCTTCCTCCCCCGTCCGCGCTGATGATGATCCCTGAGAGTTCCGGCTTCACCTCCTTTTCCATCACCGGCGACTGGCTCTTCCCGTCAAGCACCGTGCTCTCCGACTGATCTTCCTCCCGTATGATCCTGGAACTCCCGGAATCCGCCCCGCTCTCCTCCGTCACCGAGGAGGTGCTGCTCTTATCCACATGCCAGACTCTCTCCTCCGAGGATTTTAAGACTACCATCACATCCGCCTCCCCGACGCCGTCCACACTCCTTAAAAGTTCCCGGATCCGCCGCTCCAGCTCAGCCTCGTAGGAAACACTCTCCGCCTTTTCTGCCGTCTCCGAACCGGCACTGGGATCCGCCGCACTCTCATCCCCCACATCGGCCAGGACCTCCGCCGCACAATTATTCCACCCGGGATCCGTCTTTCCGCTGTCCGGAAGTGAGATCACAAACAAAAGCAGTCCGGAACAGAATAAAAAGAGCACCTTCTCCTTATTTCCTTTTAACATCGACCTCAATGTCCTGTTCTTCCACTCCATAATACGCTCCTATCTTTCTTCTCACCGAGGCGATCCCCGCCCCGGTCTGATCCTGCCTGCCCCTGACCCCCAGCTTCACATAGCTGATATTCCCGGCTTCCGCCACATCGACCGAAACGCTCTCACATTCCAGCCCGTCATGCTCCGCCATCGACCGGATATCCGCCTCCGCCGCGGCCCGGTATCGCCCATAAAATTCCCTGATCCGGCGCTCATCTGCCGCCCCCAGCTCTTCCTTCAGCGTCCGGACATCATTCTCAAATGTGATCTTTTCAAAGATTCCCGCCATCGCCGTCTCCATCCCCGTGATCCGTAATACCGGTCCAAACGCCAGAAGAATCATGACCGCGCCAGCAAACAGCCGCAGATATTTCTCATATTTCGGATCCGGCAGAAGGTTCATGACCATCGTCACAAAGATCATGTAAAATACGATGTCACGCACCCAGTTTTCCACTGCTTTCATGCCGTTCACCTCACTTTTCCACCGCTGCTCACACCACTTCCAAAACATCCGTCTGATTTTTCAGACTTCCATACCCGCTCCGCATCTTCAAAACTGCACATTCTCATTTTGTTCATCCCGCATAATACACCGCGTTCGTCGAATAGCTGATCACCGCGATCGTCACGACGAACAGTGCCAGCGAGTACCCCACGATCTTCAGCAGCATCCCATGTCCGGCAGCATTCTGCGTTATACATGCCGTCAGCCGTTTGTCGCACACGGGCTGCATCACGGCTGCCGCCAGATAGTAAAGCACCATAAGGACTGTAAGCTTCACCATCGGAACTGCTGCCAGAAAAAGCAGGACTGCCACTGCCGCTGCTCCAGCTGTATTCTTGATCAGGACCGCCGATCCCAGAAGAAGATCAGAAACCACTCCGGCCCCTGCGCCGACCCCGGGGACTGCCTCGACCGCCCGCATGACCGCCGCGTTTTTCATGGCATCCGCCTGTGGAAGTACCAGCCCCTGGATCAGATGAAATCCCACAACGATCCCGAACATGGTCTTCACCGTCCACCCCACAACCTTTCCCAGAAGCTCCGTCATCACCGAGAACATCTCCTCCCGGAACAGATTTCCGACCAGGGAAATCACCATGTAAAGTTTCATGACCGGCAGAAGGAATCCGGAGACTACCGTCTGGATCACTCCGATGGCTCCGATCGTAAACCCGCAGACCGAGGCGGATGTCACCGCCCCGCCCGCCATCGTCACTGCAAGAAAGTAGGCCGGGAGCAGCACTTTCATGAATCCCAGGATCTCCCCCGTCGCCTCCTCCGCGATCCGGATGCTGGAAAAAAAGCCAGCCGCCAGAAAGGTCTGCACACAGATGCAGATCACATAAAATCCCGTCTCCGACAGCTGGCCGGAGCCAAAGATCCCAAAGAAACCGGAGCAGGCCGCCCCGCACAGGGACAGGATCAGGATCTCCGCGAGAAATGATGCGTTTGTCCTGATTTCCGAAAATAACGCGGAGGCGATCCTGTCTCTTCCATACAAAAAGATTTTCTCCATGTCCCCTGCCTGGATCATGTTCATCAGTTCCCCAAATGTCATTCCCGCCGTTTTCTGTTCCCCGATCCGGTCCAGATAATTCTCGATCTCTGAAAGATCAAGAGCCGTACTCCCCGCATCCTGTGTCCATACTTCCTTCCCGGGATCCCCCGGCTCCGCCGCAAATGCGGGAATTGTCCTAAAAAAGTTCCCCGCAAAAAGCCCCATGATCATGAGCATGAACCGGATCAGCACCGCAGATCCCCTACGTTTTCCCGATCTTTTCATTCCATAAACACCTTCAATGACTCCACAAGTGACAGAACGACCGGTGCGCTCACCGCCAGGATCGCGAGTTTTCCCACCATCTCCACCTGTGTCCCCACCGCCGAATATCCCGCATCCTTACAGATCCCAGACGTGAACTCCGCGATGTAAGCGATCCCCGCCATCCGGAGAAGTGTTGTCAAATACACATGCCGGATCCGGATCCCGTTTCCGATCTCCCGCAAAGTCTCGAGAAGGACTCCGAGCTTTGCAAGTCCCAGAAATCCGATCCCGATGGATGCCGCCAGAACGAGATAGACCGCGTACTCCGGCTTCAACGGCTTCAGCTGAGCCGCAAACAGGATCGCCGTAAGCCCCAAAAGCGCCGCCTGTACCACAGACATAGTCATTCCCCCTCACAGTGAAAACAGGTTTTTGATCGTCTCAAACAATTCATAGATATACGGTACGATCCAGAACAGGACCAGAATCAGACCCGCGAGACTCGTGAGAAATGCCTGGTCCTCCCGCCCGCTGTGCTTTAAAACCTGGCACATCACCGAAACCAGGATCCCCACCGCCGCGATCTTAAAGATCAGATTTACCCCCATGTTTCCCCTCCTTTACGCAAAGAGCACCAGAATGAAAAGTCCCGCTGCCATTCCAAGCGACCGGTAAAGCTTCGTCCGGCTCTCCGTCTCCTTTTTCAGGAAAGCAAGCGAGTCATCCGCCTGTTCCAGATAGAAAAGGATCGTCCGCTCCTGGGTCGTTTTGTCCGCATATCCGAGATTTTCCCCCAGCGACCGGAGTGCCTGAAGATCCTCGTTTCTCATCGGCAGATCCTCCGGAAGTCTGTCCAGCTCCTCTTTCCATATCTCAGAAAATGATTTTCCGCGTTCTTCCTCCATCCGTTTTTCCACTCTCAGGAAAAAAAGCCCTGCTTCCGCTTCCATCCCGCTTTTCTCGTCCGCAAATCGTGTTCCGACTTCCTTCAGAGCCTCCGGAAGCGTCTCATTCGAGTAGAGGATCCGGCTCTTCAGATAGACCATCATCTGACGGAAGAGCAACAAGATCTTCACCCGCGCTTCCCACTCCCCCGCCATCAGAAAACCGCCCGCCACCACCGCTGCCGCCATGCATAAAAGTCCCACATATTTCATATCTTTTCATTCTCCCATTTTCCGGTCATCCTCAGCTGAGATCGGTAACTGAATGCTGCCGCTGCATACCTGTCTTCACAGGCGCTTTTCTCTCTGCATTGACATACAGATTCATCATAGATCTCCGCCACAGTTCCAGGTATCGGTACCCCAGTGAGGACCACATATCGGGAAAATATCTTTTCGCCCACGATGTCTCTCCACGCCGGACGTTTCATGATGTCCTCCATGTCCGCTCCATGGACCGTGGCGAGGATCCGGCACCCGCATTTCATCGCGTATTTCATCGCCCGGATCTCCTCCTCCCCACCCGCTTCGTCGACCGCCAGTACCTGCGGTGCCATGGAGCGCAGCATCATGAGCATGCCCACGGCTTTCGGACAGCCGTCCATCACATCCGTCCGGGGACCGAGGTCACACTGCGGGACCCCGCCAAAACAGGCCGCGATCTCCGAACGCTCGTCCACCACGGACACGTTTTTCCCGGATCCCCATGATCCCCCGCTGGAAAGTTCCCGGATCAGATCACGCAAAAGGGTAGTCTTTCCGGCTCCCGGCGGGGAGATCACCAGCGTATCAAGAAACTCTTCCCCTGACAGAAGATGCGGCAGCACGGATTTCGCGCATCCTTTTATCTCGTGGGCGATGCGGATGTTTAAGGATGAGATATCCCGGACTGTTTTTACATGTCCGGACTCCACCACTGCTTTTCCCGTGATCCCGATCCGATGTCCGCCGCGGATCGTGAGAAATCCCTGGCTGATCTCCCGCTCGTAGGCATAGAGGGAATGTCTGGAACAGATTTCCAGGATCCCGCGGATCAGTTCCTGGTCCGCAGAGACCATGCTTTGTTTTCTGTTTTTTTTTAACAATTCCCGCTCTTCAGACAATTTCTGTTCTTCTTCCCCGCAATTTTCCATCTGTCCACAGCTTCCATCCGAAAAAAGGACGTTTTCCCCGGTTTCTGTCCATATCATCACCGGTTTTCCCGCCCGGATCCGGATCTCCCGGATCGCTTTCCCGTCCGGAACTGCCTGTTTCAGCAACCGTTCAAACGTCTCCGCATTCATCCTGCTCCCCTTTCTGCCTGTCCGTTTTCCCCGGAATTGATACAATATATGAGTGTACCGCCGTTTTATTCCCGGCTTCTCATTTTCCGGGGAAAATCATCTCCACCAGTAACTCCCGCGCAAGCGCGGACTTTGGCTCGTTGTTCGCGTAAATAAAAAAAACATACTTACCGGTCAGACTCAACTGACCAGGCAAGTATGCTTTTTGTTGATGTATTAATCCCCGTAAACCCTAATGATCCCGGAAACCTCCCGCAATACAGACATTCCTTTCACGATCATCAGCGCATCGTTGAAATGTCTCTCCAGCACGGAATCCGTGATCACAACGAGCTCCGCAACTCCGTCTCTCGCACGTTTCTGTACGACCTGGGCGATGCTTACATCGTTGTTTCCGAGAACTCCCGCGATATTCGCCAGAGCGCCCGGCTTGTTCGCAACCTGAAGGCGGAGGAAATATCTCGATCTCGTCTCCTCGATCGGTTTTACCGGATAATTCTTATATGCAACGCCGCCGTTCCATCCACAGTTGTCATGGACGATATTTCTCATGACAATGATGATATCACCCATGACAGCGCTGGCCGTCGGCATCTTTCCTGCACCGCGTCCCATGAACATCGCGTCATCGCAGGCCTCACCATGGACAAACACTGCGTTGAACGAATCGCGGACTGTCGCGAGCGGATGCTGCTCCGGGATCAGCATCGGGTGAACCTTGACCTCGATCTCATTGTTCACCAGCTTTGTGACACCGAGAAGTTTGATCACATAGCCGAATTCCTTTGCATAGCGGATGTCATCGGAGGTAATCTTTGTGATCCCTTCCATGTAGACATCTTTGAATGTCACCTTGGAGTTGAATGCCAGGGAGGACATGATCGCGATCTTTCGGCCCGCATCGTAACCTTCCACATCAGCCGTCGGATCCGCCTCCGCGTAGCCAAGTTCCGTCGCCTTCGCGAGCGCTTCCTGATAATCCATTCCCTCTTCCGACATTTTCGTCAGAATGTAGTTCGTGGTCCCGTTGACGATTCCCATGATCTCCGTCAGCATACTTCCTGCAAGACTCTGCTTTAACGGCCGGATGATCGGGATCGCACCGGCAACGGCAGCCTCAAACTGGATATCGCATCCATTATTTTCCGCAAGTGTCAGGATCTCCTGTCCGTACTCCGCGAGCACATCCTTGTTTGCCGTGACAACCTGCTTTCCTGTCTCAAGCGCCTCCACGATATAAGTTCTCGCCGGCTCCACGCCGCCCATCAGTTCGATGACCAGCTGGATTTCATCATCTTCCAGGATTTCCTTCCAGTTGTCCGTCAGGACCTCCTTCGGGATTCCCGGGCGCTCTTTTTTTGTGTTCCTCACCAGGACCTTCTTGATCTCCAGATTAGCTCCCGTTTTCTGAAACATCTCATCCTTTAACATCTCAGAGAGCGCATACACTCCGCTTCCAACCGTTCCGGCACCGAGGAGCGCCGCTTTGATCACCTTTTTCTCTCCCATGGTATTTTTCTCCTTTATCCCGGTCTTCCTTTCCCTGACCAGCGATCAGAAAAGTCTTCGGTTTTCTTTCCACATCTTTCTCCGGTCCGGATACAGGATCCGGTATCGACAGCGTTTCTGTTTCGCTTCCGCTTCATGACCGCGCAGCGTGGACATTTGTCTTTATCGCAGTGCCGTAATTATACTACAACGTGCTAAAAAAAGCAAGAAAAAAAGCGCATCACAGTTTCCTGCAATGCACTCGTTTCATTACTGTTCACGCCCACAGTTCGCTCTCTTTATCATGTATCCACCGGCACATGATCCCAGTCCGCCTTTTCCCCGACCCCCACGAGCCAGTTCAAAGCTTTATGGCGCTCAAAGACCACGCCGCCGTCCATCCCTGCCGGCGTCGGAAGATCCCGCATCCGCGTATCGGTGCAGGCCCAGTCCAGACAGAAGATCATGTCACAGGCATCGAGAAGCTCCTTCGGAGATCTCGGTTTTGCCGCATCCAGGATCTCCCGCATTGAATGGAACGATGTCAGGATCCGCGCAGCTTCCGCCACGTCACAGAAATGATCCGGGAAATCAAGCGGTCCCTCGATCAGCCCCAGCGCCCACTCCATCACATGCAGATTTTCGTACTGCCAGGAGTAAGAGATCTTCTCCGATTCCTTCGGCTCCTCATCATGCAGATATTTCCATTCTTTCGGCGAGAAAAAGTCCTCCGCACCGAACTCACGGATCCTTTTTCCGATAAATTCAAGCGCCTCTTTCTGGTCCATCTTCGCAGCAAGCATCGCTTCGGAGAATGCCGCCACGAGAAGAAGTGCTACCGCACGGGCCGCGATCTCATAAGGTGTCCGGCAGTCCGCCTCCGCCTCTGTTTCCAGAAGTGGATAAAATACCGGAACATACACTCCATGAGCCTCAAATTCCCTGCGGTTTCCCTCTCTCCTGTTCAACTGCTCTGCCTCGATATCATTTCCCGGGACATATCCAACCGACTTGTAGGGCAGAAACCGTTCCATCTCACTGTTTCCGTTTCCATCCAGGATCAGCTTCTCCATCCCGGATGCGTCCAGACAGTAAAATCCTCTCTTTTCACCCCGGAACGCCATGACAGCCCGAAGAGTAGAAAGAACGCTGAACAGCGTCTGCTCCATATTTCTCTTTGCAGACTCCTCTTCCTCTGTCAGGAATTCGGACTCCTCCCCCTCAAATGTATAATCCACCGAAACGATTCTCTCGGTTCCCTCCAACTGATAAAGAAGATTCGTCTTCACATCCACCGCGGCAGTCTCAACTCTGGAAAAATGCCCACGCGACCGGTCTGACCAGCCACGGACAAGCTCCTGTTCTTCGCCGCCCGCACTCTCACAATACACCCGGATCGTCACGTCCAGATCCCCGTTATGAAGTTTCAGGTCCGCATCATGAACACTGCCCGGAACGTCAAATGCGTCCCGCAGGCATTTCATGATCCGCTCCGGTGAAGGTTC
This sequence comes from Clostridium sp. Marseille-P7770, assembly GCF_902143525.1. Taxonomy (NCBI): domain Bacteria; kingdom Bacillati; phylum Bacillota; class Clostridia; order Eubacteriales; family Clostridiaceae; genus Clostridium; species Clostridium sp. Marseille-P7770. Next base: position 279,016 of record NZ_CABFVC010000005.1, read on the forward strand.
CTTACAGAAAAGAAGGATCTTCCCTGCGTTCTGTTCCTCTGTCACTCGTTTTTGCCTCCTTGTTTCAATCCGCAATCACTGCTGTCTCATGCGGAATTTTCGGTTCGGAATATCCTCCCCGTGAAAAGTAACAAATACACGCTATTTATGGTAAGGTTCTCCCTGAATGATCCGGTAACTCCGGTAGATCTGCTCCAGAAGAATGACCCGCATGAGCTGGTGCGGGAATGTCATCTTTGAAAAGCTCAGCTTGTAATCGGCCCGTACCAGGACTTGGTTCGAAAGACCCAACGATCCGCCGATGATAAACACGATCTGGCTGATCCCGGACACACCCCATTTTTCTATTTTTGCCGCAAGCTCCTCAGAATCCAGCATATTTCCATTGATCGCGAGAGCAACGACAAAACTTCCGTCCTTGATATTGGAAAGGATCCGTTCGCCTTCTTTTTCTTTGATCTGCGTCTCCACTGCCTCGCTGGCACCGTCCGGCGTCTTCTCATCCGCAACCTGGATGATCTCCAGCTTGCAGTACCGGCTCAAGCGTTTGGAATATTCCGCAATCGCATCCTGGAAGAATTTTTCCTTGATCTTTCCGACCGTGATCAGTGTGATCTTCATGATTCCTGCGCTCCGAATTCCAGGATCATGTCATACCAGACTGCCCCGCCGTGGACAGACTCGGACACGCCCATATTTTTATATCCGAATTTCGCGTAATAGTGAATCAGGCGGTCCTTGCATGTGAGGATCAGACCTTTTCTTCCCTTATTTTTCGCATCCCCGATCATGTGGTTCATGAGATCTGCCGCGATCCCCTGACGCTGGTAATCCGGGAGCACGTCCAGACCGAAGATGGACTGGTATGCTCCATCCGTCTTGTGGCAGGCGGAATTTTCGTACATCTCGTCACAGATCGTTTTAGAATCCGTGGCACAGCCGTTGATGAAGCCGATGATCTTTCCCTCTGATTCCGCAACGAAAAAGCATTCCGGGAATGCCGCAATACGGGCTTTAAAAGATTCTCCAGTCGCTGCCTCCGCGGCAGGAAAGCAAATCGCCTCCACCTCGGTGACTGCCGCAAGGTCCGACGGACGGACCGGGCGAATTGTGTATGTCATAGATGTTTTTCTCCTTTTTGATACAACTTGGTTTTGCTGGTTACTCCGCGGTGGGAGCCCTATAGGTCCAGCTCACACAATTTTTGCTTTTGTGCAAGCACAACGCTTTCTTGCTGCTTACTCCGCAGTGGGAGCCCTGAATCGGGGCAAGCCCCGACTTAGGGCTCGCGGGCATTCGCCCTATAGGTCCAGCTCGTATAATTTTTGCTTTTGTGCAAGCACAACGCTTTCTTGCTGCTTACTCCGCAGTGGGAGCCCTGAATCGGGGCAAGCCCCGACTTAGGGCTCGCGGGCATTCGCCCTATAGGTCCAGCTCGTATAATTTTTGCTTTTGTGCAAGCACAACGCTTTCTTGCTGCTTACTCCGCAGTGGGAGCCCTGAATCGGGGCAAGCCCCGACTTAGGGCTCGCGGGCATTCGCCCTATAGGTCCAGCTCGCATAATTTTTGCTTTTGTGCAAGCACAACGCAAAAATTATGCGAGCTGTCCCTGCACTGCTCATTGCTATGCACGGACATCGCTATGCGCGAAAGAAGTACCCCACGCCCCACTTGGTGTGGACGTATTTGGGGTCGCTCGGGCTTGGTTCGATCTTTTCGCGGAGTCTTCTCACATGTACGTCCACGGTGCGGACATCTCCGTTTACCATGGCCTTATTGCCCCATACGTACTCTAACAGCGTCTCACGGCTGTAGACCTTGTTCGGATTCGTGACAAGAAGTTCCAGAAGATCGAATTCCTTCGCAGTCAGGTTGATCTCCTTGTCCTTGATGAAGACTCTGCGGCTCTCTCTGTCGAGCTTTAAGTCGCCTTCTGTCACCACACTCGATTCCTGACGTTTCGCGCCGCCGTTCTTCTTATTATTTCTCCGGATGATCGCCTTGATCCGCGCTTTTACCTCAAGAATATTGAACGGTTTCGTGATATAATCGTCCGCTCCGTACTCCAGACCCAGGATCTTATCCATATCGTCTCCCTTTGCCGTCAGCATGATGATCGGCATCTCTGAAAATTCCCGGATCGTCTGGCAGACCTCAAATCCATCGTGTCCCGGAAGCATGACGTCCAGAAGTACTACATCGTACTCCCGCTCTTTTGCCCTCTCGATCGCCTCATCGCCGTCGTAGGCGCAGTCCACCTCATATCCATCCTGTTCCAGACTGAAGCGGATTCCCTTCACGATCAGTTTTTCATCATCAACTACCAGAACTCTTGCCATCTTACTCCTCCATGTTATGCTGTGATCGATAACAGCTCCCATCAATCCCTGTAACCGGATCTGCCATTTTTCCTTTCCCAATGCAGGATCCGCAAACCTGTTTTTCTGATCTGCTGTCTCTCTTTATGATGTTTTTTCAGTTATACTATACTGTAATACTGTCTTTGATCTTCTGGAATCCGGCTTCCTTGATCCCGGAGATCTTCATGATATCTTCGATCTTCTTAAATCCCCCGCTCTTTTCGCGGTAGCGGATGATATCCTCCGCCTTCGACTCCCCGATGCCCTTTAAGGTCATCAGTTCCTCTTTCGTCGCTGTATTCAGGTTGACAAGTGAAGAAGATCCCGACATCTGATCCTGCCCGGAATTTTTACCTGCTGACGTACCGCCTGCCGGAAGCGATGCAGCTTCTTCCTTATTATAGATCGTGATCTGCATCCCGTCACTGACCTTCGACGCGAGGTTGATGCTCTCACGCGCCGCATTCTCCGTAAATCCGCCTGCGGCATCCACCGCCTCGTAGATCCGGCTGTCCTCGGAAAGCTCATACACGCCGGGATTTGCAACCTCTCCGCAGATATACACATAGATCCCTGCTGCCTTCGAGTTATCCACTTCCACCTGCGTTTCTGAAGGACTTTTCCCCGTCCCGGTTTCATTTCCGGCTTCCCGGGATTCCCAGACGCCGCTCTCACTTTCAGTCTGCGGATTTTTTTCTCCGTCAGAGCCTGATGGATCCGGGAGCAGCCCAACATTTTTTTCAGAACCACGCTTCTCTTTTGATCCCATGAACTCCTTCTGCGACCCGCTCATGACGACCGCCCCGGAATCATCCAGCTCTCTGCTCCCGTTCTCTTTCTTTGTCATCCCAAACAAAAGTCCGGCTGCGATCAGAAAAGCCGCAGCCGCCAGAATTTTCTTCTTATTATCTTTCATATGTTTCCCTCCTGAATCTTCAGGGGGATCGTTCTGCCTGATTCTATTTTACCGAATCATAAAGGCAAAAGCAAGAGGCTTTTCTTCTGTCATTTTCCTTCATTGCATTTCCCACCATTTTATGCTATATTTGGCGAAAGATCTACAATATTTACTTTCTAAGGGGAATTACTGCTATGGAATTACATCTGATCCACTTTCTGATCATCTGCCCGCTCGTATTTCTCGCCGGATTTGTCGACGCGGTAGCCGGAGGCGGCGGTCTGATCTCGCTTCCTGCCTATCTGATCGCGGGCTTTCCGGTCCACTTCGCGATTGGAACGAATAAGCTGAGCTCCGGCATGGGAACTCTGATCGCAACCGCAAAATATGCCAAAAACGGCTACATTGCCTGGAAGAACGCAGTTCTCTGTATCATCACTGCTCTGATCGGCTCTTCTATCGGCGCAAAACTTGCCCTTCGGTTAGATGACTACTACTTTAAACGCCTGATCCTTGTGATCCTGCCGTGTACCGCTCTCTACCTCATGTTCGGAAAACCGTTCATCGGAGAAAAAGAGGCATTCCCGCTCCGCAAAATGATCCTCTTCAGCGCATTTATCGCCTTTGTCATCGGCATCTATGACGGCTTTTACGGTCCTGGAACAGGAACCTTCCTCCTTCTTCTCCTCACCGGCGTTGCCCACATGGGCCTCAAGGAGGCGAACGGGATCACAAAAGCGATCAACCTGACAACAAATCTGACTGCGCTGGCGGTCTACCTGATGAATGGCAAGGTGATTTTTCTTCTCGGTCTTACTGCCGGCCTCTTCAGTATCGCAGGAAACTATCTCGGTGCAAAGTGTTTCGATAAAGGCGGTGCAAAATTCGTAAAACCGCTGATGCTGGTGGTCCTCGTGATCTTCTTTGTGAAAACACTGAGTGAGATCATGGCAGGGTAAAGGAGCATTGTCCATGAATTTGATCCAGGATCAGGAGATTCTGATCTCCGTAAACGGAATTGTGAAACAATTTTTCTTTTCACCTGCACTCCCGGATGATGCATCCGCAATCCTTTCCCTCTACCGGTCCCACATCGGCAGAGAGTTCTGCGCCTGGACGGATGACTATCCGTCTGCTGATACGATCCGTTTCGATCTCGCCAGAAATTCCCTGTTCTGCTTAAAGACAACGACCGGGCATGATCTCGCCGGAGTGATCTCCTTCGACGCCGATCCGGAGACCGATATCCTGGACTGCTGGTCGAAAGAACTCGTTCCGTCCGTTGAATTTGCCCGGGTCGCTGTTTCCCTGAATTATCAGGGCTGCGGAATTGCCGGAAGGCTTTTTACCTGCGCTATGGAGGAAGCCAAAAGGCGTGGTTTTCGTTCCGCCCATTATCTCGTCGCAAAGACGAACGAAAAGGCGCTCCGCGCGTACCGAAAGCTGCAGTTTTCCATGGTCGGTGAATGTGTATATCATGGTGTGGATTACTGGTGCTGTGAAAAAGAACTTTCCTTGATAGCTCAAAAGGCTGCCCGCACATAATGCAGGGCAGCCTTTTCTAATCTGTACTTTCTACTTTTGGACAACGTATGATTCCAATCTCCTGATCCCGGTATTATTTCATATACTCCGGTGTCACATTTCTTCCAAGATCCTCTAACATCTTCTTGTCACTGCGGATCGTCGCACATGCAACCGTTGTCAGCATATTTCCTGTGATCGTCGCGGATGCTCCGGACTTGAATGCGGTCTCGCCGTCGTTTGTGAGAAGTGCGCGGCCTGCTCCAAGACGGATGTTTGCCTCCGGGTTGATGTAGCGGAAGAACGCAACCGTGCGGAGAATATCATCCTCGGAGATGCGCTCCAAATGCTCAAGCGGAGTTCCCGAGATCGGCATCAGTGCATTTAACGGGATGGAATCGATTCCAAGCTCTGCAAGGCTTACCGCCATGTCGAGACGGTCCTCCCAGGTCTCTCCCATTCCGATGATACCGCCGGAACATGCACACATTCCTTCCGCCTTGATCATCTTTAAAGTATCGATCTTCATATCATAAGTATGCGTCGTGCAGATGTTCGGGAAATTTCTTCTGGATGTCTCAATATTGTGATGATAGCTTGTAACACCAGCCTCGTGAAGTCTGTGGAGCTGCTCCGCACTCACAAATCCCATGGATGCGCAGAGGCCGATCTTACATTCCTTCTTCATCGTCTCATAAGCATGGATCGCTTTCTCAAACTCTTCTCCGGTCAGTGCCTTTCCGGATGTCACGATAGAGAAACGGTCAACACCTTCCGCCTCATTGACACGGCACATCTTCACGATCTCTTCCTCCGGAAGGAAATCATAAACGTCGCAGTTTGTATGATGATGAGCAGACTGTGCGCAGTACTTGCAATCCTCTGGACATCGTCCGCTCCGTCCGTTGATAATAGAACAAAGGTCTACCTTATCTCCCACACATGCCTTGCGGATCCGGTCTGCTCCCTCACAGAGCTCCTTCAGATCGCATGTCAGAAAGAAATTCAGGTCATCCTCTCTTGTGATTCTTCTTCCGTCGATAATCTCCTGTGCCAGTGTCAGTGCGTCCATAATGTTCTCCTTTTCCTGATCTTATCCTGCCTGCCGCAAACCTCTTTTACAGTCAGCAGATGTATTATTTCGTTGTAATTCCAGAGCAGATTTTCCCACTTTTTTCGTAGGATTTTTCTCATTTCTCTCACATCTGCCCAAGTTTGATTGTAAACTCTTTTGTCACGTTATAGTTTACAATTATATGGTAGATTCTGCCCGATGTCAACCATTTTCACGTTAAAGTTTACTATTCGTCCCGCCAATCCCTAGCGGTGAGGAGCCGAACAGGAGTGCCTTGATTCGAGAATCTGGTTCCTCTAAAAAACAGCAAAAATCCCCACCCAAATTCCACCTACATTTTGTCGCATATGCCTGTATACAATTTTTCCTCTCTATGATAAGATAATTCACGTTCGTTTTATCAAAAAATATCCTATTTCGAAAGAAGGTAATCTCTACATGGCAACTTCCATGATCAAGGGCAATCCTCTAAAGTCCATGCTGCAGTTCGCACTGCCCCTCTTAGTCGGCAACCTCCTGCAGCAGACATACAACATCATCGACGCCGCGATCGTCGGACAGGTACTCGGCGCACAGGCACTCGCGAGTGTCGGGGCCAGCACCAGCGTCCAGTTCCTCGTCCTCGGCTTCTGTATGGGAAGCTGTACCGGTTTCGGCATTCCGGTCGCAAAATATTTCGGCGCCGGCGACCACAAACGCATGAAAGATTTTATCTTCAACGGAGCAATCCTCACCGCAGTGATCGCAGTCATCGTGACCACGCTCTGCGCTGTTCTGTGTCCGTGGATCCTGCACATGCTTTCTGTCCAGAGCGATATCTACGCAAACGCATATATCTATCTGATGATCATTTTCCTCGGGATCCCGTTCACCCTGCTCTACAATTACTTATCGAGTATCCTGCGCGCAGTCGGTGACAGCCGTACACCGTTCATCTTCCTGGCATTCTCCGCGGTGCTCAATATCTTTCTGGATCTCTTTTTCATCGTTGTCGCAAAGTGGGGATGTGCCGGAGCTGCCTTCGCAACGATCGCATCCCAGGCGATCAGCGGAATTCTCTGCCTGTTTGTCATTATCCGGCGCATGAAGATCTTATGGCTCTCGAAAGAAAACCGTGTGATCAAAAAAGACGCGATCACAGAACTTCTCCAGATGGGACTCCCGACCGGGCTCCAGTTTTCCATCACGGCGATCGGCAGCATGGTCATGCAGTCCGCAAACAACGGACTCGGCGGTGACTATGTCTCCGGCTTTACCGCAGGTGTAAAGCTAAAACAGTTCACCCAGTGTCCGTTCGACGCGATCGGAACCGCTGTTTCCGTCTTCTGCAGCCAGAACCTCGGCGCCGGTCAGTCAGCCCGCATCAAAAAAGGTCTGAAAGAGGGAATCGCCCTCGGGATCGGCTACGGAGTCTTCGCAGGACTGATCCTGATCTTCTTCGGACGTCCGCTCTCCATGATCTTTGTGAGCAAAGATGCCGCAGGTGTTCTCGACGCCTCCGCCCAGTATCTGCGCTGCATGGGATTCTTTTACTGGACACTTGGGATCTTAAACGTCACCAGAATGGTGACGCAGGGACTCGGATATTCCGGAAGAGCATTTTTCTCCGGCGTGACAGAGATGTTTGCCCGCACGATCGTCAGCCTCTGCTTTGTCGGTCAATTCGGCTATAACGCGATCTGCTTTGCCGACCAGACCGCCTGGGTTGCTGCCTGCTGCTATATCGCTCCGACCTGCTTCTATTGTGTGAAAAAAGTCACACGGATGCTGCAGACCACAGAAGGTAACTAAAAATATTGACACATCCAGGTTTCTGGAGCAGTCGTTTGCGACAATCTCAAGCTTTACGCGAGTGCGCATTGACACATAATTTTCTTTGATTATCAGAATGTTCCATCAGAATTTTCCTTAAACAAAAAGATCTCCGACACCAGATTTTTTCCGTGTCGGAGATATTTTTTCGTAAACAAGTGAAAACTCGCTTCGCGAGTTTCCCCTTGTTATCGCGACAGTCGCCAAGGTCTCGCGCAAGCGCGGACTTTGGCTCGTTGTTCGCGTAAAAAATGAGCCAGGAACCACATTCACATGCGCCCCTGGCTCATTCTCACCCTATCAGTTTTTCTCGATCAATTCCAGACTTAAATCTTACTTTAACTCGTCCGGGATCCACCATAATCCATCGTTGTTCTCTTCCATGTACTGCTTGAACTCGTCGGAATGATAAGCATCCACGATCGCTTTTGCCCACTCAGCATCCTTGTTCTCTTCCTTTACAACAACCTGAAGAACAAGATGATCCTGGATATCCTCAGTTGCAAGTGCTGTGGACGGGTCGATGCCTGCGTTATATACAACGCTGCCGGTGATCGCTACATAGTCAAAGTCCTGAATTGCAGCCGGGATCGTTAAGCTCTTCATCTCTGTGAACTCGATGTTGTGCGGGTTCTCAACGATGTCATCCTGGGTTACTGCGGACGGATCCACATCATCAGCAAGCTTGATCCAGCCGATCTTCTGAAGCATCAGGTAGCATCTTGCGGTGTTGGATGCGTCATTCGGAACTGCAACCTTTGCTCCGTCCGGGATCTCATCGACAGACTTATATTTTGCGGAATATACGCCTGCCGGTACTGTCGGGATCGGGCTTAATGCAACGAGATCCGCATTATAGTTCGCGTTGAAGTTTTCCATATATGCGGTGTGCTGCTCTACGTTGACATCGACGTCGCCGTCATTCAGTCCGATATCTGCTGTCTGAAGGTCGGAGAAGTCAACTCCCTTTACGGTATATCCCTCTTTCTCGAGGATCGGAACGATCGCCGCCTCAAAAAGCTCTGTGTACGGTCCCTGGGACTTACCATAGACGATCTCTTTCTTGTCACCGGTGGTGTCCGCTGGTGCCTCTGTGCTGTCTGCCTGTGTGTCCTGGCTCTCAGCAGCCTGCGCCGCTGTTGTAGCTGCTGTCTCTGTCTTTCCGCATGCGGCAAGGCTTAAAACTGCCGCTCCCATCAGTACTCCTGCAATCACTTTTCTCATAATTCTTTCTCTCCTCTTCTTTTATTTATGTTGTCTTAACTTTCCGGAAATCGTATTTCCAAGAATCTGCAACAGCTGTACCAGAACGACCAGGATCACGACCGTGAGGATCATGAGCGGAGTGTTCATCTTCTCATAACCATATGTCAGCGCCAGGTCACCGACTCCGCCTCCGCCGACATAACCAGCCATCGCGGACGCTCCGAGAAGTCCGATGGTTCCTGTTGTAAGTGCAAGCACCATGGAACCCAGGGTTTCCGGAACCAGGAAATAGCGGATGACCTGCCAGGTTGTCGCGCCCATGGCCTCAGCCGCCTCCAGGATTCCCGGATTGATCTCAAGCAGGCTGTTTTCCATCAGTCTTGCAAGATACGGACTTATGTAAACAACTAACGGGACCAGCGCCGCTGTACTTCCGATCGTTGTTCCGACGATCGCGCGTGTGATCGGCATGATCGTTACAAGCAAAATTACGAACGGAATGCTTCGCACCACATTGATATAAGCGCTCACGATCCAGTATAACGGTCGGTTCTCCGCAAGTCCGCCTTTTCTGCAGAGCACCAGGATCAGGGCCAGGATCATACCGATGATCGTTCCAACAAGGAGCGACCAGCCGACCATGTAGAGAGTCTGTCCTCCGTTTAACAGGAGGCGTTCCACCGTGACCTTAAAGATCTTTGTTTTCATGAGTTCGTCCATCTTACTCCACCTCCATCCGTTCTCTTAAGACGCCATTTTTATCGATCTGCTCTTCCGCTTTCCGGATACTCTCATCGTCACCGATGAGCTGTAAGATAAAGACGCACATAACGCTGTCTTCCAGTTCCTGGACCGCTGCGCCGAGGATATTGACCACGACACCGTCCGTCTTGCAGATATCGGAGATCACCGGACGTTTCACGCTGGAACCGATGAATTTCAGGCGTTCCACACGGAAATTTTCTTTCTGTTCCTTCACGAGGCTTATAATGCTGTCCGGGATCTGGTCCCGGATGACCGTCTGGACGAACCGCTTTGTCACCGGCATCTTCGGGGATCCAAAGACCTCCATGACACTGCCGGATTCCACGATCTTTCCGCTCTCCATGACCGCTACCTTGTTGCAGATCATCTGAACGACCTGCATCTGGTGGGTGATGAGGAGGATCGTGACGCCCATCTCACGGTTGATCTTCTTTAAAAGCTTTAAGATTGATTCCGTTGTCTGCGGATCCAGGGCGCTTGTGGCCTCGTCGCAGAGTAGGAGTTCCGGGTCAGTGGTCAGCGCTCTCGCGATTCCCACACGTTGTTTCTGTCCTCCGGAGAGCTGGCTGATATAGGTATCTTTCTTATCCTCCAGCTCAACGATCTTTAATACTTCCTTAACCTTCTTGTCGATCTCTGCCTTCGGAGTCTTCGCTAAAATCAGTGGAAGTGCGATGTTGTGGTACACCGTCTTGGATTCCAGTAAGTTAAACTGCTGGAAGACCATTCCGATCTTTCTTCTCAAAGCCCTGAGCTCCGGCTTTTTCAGTGCGGAAAGCTCCTTTCCACAGACAGTGACTTTTCCGCTGTCTGCCGTTTCAAGGCCATTTACCAGGCGGATCAGCGTAGACTTTCCGGCTCCGGAAAATCCGATGATGCCGCAGATATCACCTTTTTCCACATGGATACTCACATCGTCCAGCGCGTGGACGGTTCCGTATTTTCCTGAAAAGGTTTTGCTTACATGTTCGATCTGGATCAATGTTTCTTCCTCCCAACTAAAAAGAATGTGCCTTGGCACATTCTCGCGCCTCGCGCGGTCGCTTGCGACAGTCTACATCTTCGCGCGAGTGCGCATCTTTGGCACGTCAGTGCCTTTTTATGTAACAGGAAATTCCTCGGAATTTCCTGTTACATAAAAAATCCCGGAAGTTTTTACACTTCCGGGCGCATTTTCTGGCATTAACAGGAAACTATTTTCTGTATACAGGTACATGACCGCACAGCAAAGCTCCTGGCCGTAAAAAACGCCCGGAAGTACACATGCAACAGCAACAACACATATTGTTCATATCAATTCTTCCAGCATTTCCCATACCTGTATCTCCTTTCCGACCGCCAGTCATCCCGCAGTCCTGTGTTTCCTCATCGTCTGAACTTCCTGTTCAAATCCGATGGCGCTATCATACCCTTCATTTCCTATTTTGTCAATATGTTTTTATAATTTTTAAACTATATATTTATTTTTTTTAAACTTCTCGCGCTATCGTTTTAAAATTTTCATATCGTTTTCAGGATATCTTGCGTCGCGCTACCACCGAAACACCACAATCCCCGCAATCGCCAGAACAGCACCGATAAGTTTTCTCCACTCAAACGCCGCTTTCTCGACACCGAAGAGACCAAATACCTCCGCCACATAGGAGACCAGGATCTGGGTCACAACGATGAGCAGTGTCGCCTTTGCCGGACCCAGGCCGTCCATACTTTTGATCACGGTCCAGGTGATAAATGCGCCCATGACACCGCCAAGCAGCATATACTTCCGGTCAATGGAAAACATCCCCCAGATTTCCCCGCGTCCGGTAACGAAATATAAGACCACGCAGGTCACAAGCGCCGTCATCTGCACCCATCCTGCTGCCGCCCAGATACTGCTCTGCTTCGTCACCTCCGTGTTAAAAATCCCCTGCAAACTCATAAGCGCTCCCGAAAGCAGTGCCACCAGAATTCCCCACATATAAAAAACCTCCTGAAACCATGTTTCCCTTAGGATTCCATGATCAGGAGGTTTTTATACCGGCTTTTACACGGCAAATGTTATCTTGTCACAACGATTCCGTTTACTGTCCATGCACCGTCCGCATCAACCGTATAACCATCCGGAGTTGTCGTTCCGGAATACATGGCTCCGCGGTGTCCGTTGGAGGTCTCCTCGAAATAATAGCAGCGAAGCTTGCCGTCATTTCCTTTGATCCAGTTCCATCCGGTCGTCATTCTTCCAAGTGTGCTGTCAGAAACCGGATTAAAGAAGTACCATCTTCCATCGCTATCTTTAAACCAGCCTGTCTGCATGACACCATTTGCATCGAAATGGAACCAGGAATCCTTCGGCTGTCCTGCTCCTGCATATGGATTCTCAATATGTGCCCATGCAGATACAAGATTCTTTCCGTTTGCGGCATTCTTAAAGTACCAGTTTCCCGCTGCATCCTGGCTCCAGCTTCCTGCCGTCATTCCATCAGAAGCAGATGTATTTTTCTTCTTTGAAGAAGAGCCTGCCGGTTCTCCGGATTCTCCGCTATCCGAATCACTGCTGTCGTAAGTCACTTGCTTGATCTCGAAAGTCAGATCCGGATATCCTGTGGATGTTACAACGACCGTATACGGCTCTTTGCCATCAAATACACTGCTGTTTGCAAGATCGATCGTTCCGTCACTCTTTACGATCACAACAGCGCCTCTTCCGGATGCCGCATATTCCTTACCGTTGACCGATACCTTTGTGATGTTCTTTAAGTAGTTCGCGAAATCAGCTTCATCTGCAGAGCCTTTTTTGATGACTGCCGGTACACTGTAATTTCTGTTATAGTATGCCGGATTCGTATCGCTGCTGAGTACAAAATCTGCCTCGATATCTGCCCACTTTTCATTCTTATCAGAAATGGTAAGGGTATACTTTCCAGGCATTGCGTCTGTATAAGTGAGCGCTCCGTCTGCAAATGATGTCTTCAGTCCCGTGATCTGATACTCCGGATCAAATCCTTCCGGAAGTTTCACCGTAACAGCGACAGATCCGTTCCCGGACTTTCCGTCAGCCACTTCAGCCTGTGTGCCATCCTTCATCGGTACATAGAGGTCCGTGTCGATCTCATAAGCGCCTGCGCTTGTGAGGTACGTGATCTTGTCGATGGTCTTACCCATGATATCCTTGTACGGCTCCACGCTGGCATCGACACCATGGCTCTCTTTCGTATATCCGGTGTAAATTCCAAGCTCGGTTCCGCGCCAGATATTTTCGAGATGGCGGAGACCATAGCTCTTTCCGTCCGTTGTCTCAAGAATCACTTCATAGATCGAACTGTTTGTCACGGACTCATCAAGTCCGCTCACATTGATCTGGTAATCTCCGCGTGTCGTCTTTGTCGTGATCTCTGCGGCTGCATCTGATTTTTTAACAGATTTTCCATTCTGGAACTTTGTCTCGGAGAACTTAAAATTTCCATCCTCTCCAACGGTAACCTCTTTATAAAAGTCCGGTTTTTCATCCGGGCTTAAAACATAATACGCATAGGTACCGTTCTCAAATAAGGTGTCTCTTCCTTTGTATGTGTTTGTCTGCTGTTTTCCGCGAAGTGTTGTTGTGATCGTCAGCTCCTTGCTGCCATCTCCTACGTGGGTCAGGTCCTTAAGGTCCGCATCAGAATTTACCATCAGTTTAACCGGGAATGTAACTCCGTCGATCTTCGATCCGTCTGAATTCTTATGGTAAGATCCATTCGACAGTGATTTTGTACGTGTCTTCTGATACGTTGCAGATGTCATCGCATCCACCGGAATATCATTCTGCTTCAGATCATTCTTGTAAAGCTCGTCATACGGAATATTCATCAGCGCATAGATTTCCTGTTCCTCGACCTTCAGTTCTGTCGGGATCACAAAAATTCCCTTTTCCGTTACGAAGCGGATTTGGGTGATCGTTTTTCCGATGAGTGACTTATAATGGTTCGGATTCAGAATGCATTTTTTGCTCTTTGTTGTGAAACCGGTTGAGAAGGCCAGCTCTCCATCTTTAAGGTATGTGTTTTCAAGAAGGCGAAGCCCGTAGCTGTAGCTGTCCCTATTATTTGTCTTTAAAACCACCTCATAGACTGCATCGGTGGAAGATGCGATCAGATTCTGATAATCCTCGATCGTGATCTCGTAGTCGCCATGATATGGCTTGTTTTTTCCAGGATGATACCGTCCGGAGCAGGCAACGATCGTTGCATCAGTTTCAATTTCCTGTTCATCACCAAAGAACTTGCTGAATACCGTTTTCCCATCCTCATCAATTTCCATCAGTTTCTTGTAAACCTTTGGCTCATATCCGTTCGGAAGTACCGCATACGCATAGTCATCATCCAGATTGAACAGGTTATCATTATAGGTGGAATCACTTGCCGAGGCAACTTCAACCTCTTCTGCATTGGACGCAGTGACCTTCTTAAATTCCTTTAAAAGAGACAGATCATCTACCCATACCGGAATGATCGCTCCTTTGATCTCACTTCCATCTTCTGAATGATAAGTACCATTTACTACCTTTTTTTTTCTCGTTTTTTCCTTTGTTGCAGACGAAACAGAATCTACCTTTGTATCATTCTGAATGTCGTTTTCATATACCTTGTCGTACGGCACATTCATCAATACAAATCCGGATCCTCCATTCTCAGAATCGTCATTCCGTTCCCCAATATTTTGATCTACATTCAGCTCCGCTGCTTTTAAACCGGACTTTGAATTACTTTCCGCCACTTCCGCAAGCGCTGCCGTTGGAATCGCTCCGGCAACCATCGCCGCACTTAACAGAACTGCAAGCGTTTTCTGCTTTTTCATGACCTTTCTCCTTTCGCACCATCCCTGTTATTCAAATTAGTTTCAGCTAACCCATGCTTTTGCAACTACATTTCGAATCACGCACACTGCCTTTGATTCGTTGAGCCGTTCGCAGATCTTCTCCCCTGCCTATTCTATCTGCCGGAAAAGAATTTGTGAGATTCGCGTGCATGAAACACGATCTGCCTCCGCATACCTTTTGTTTCATTCTGCCATGCAGAAAATGCAATCTGCTTTTTGAACAAGCAAGCAGGTTAGCTATTGCTAACTCTTTTGCAATAATATCCTACCTCTCATCCAAACTTCTGTCAAGAAAAGAGGACCGCCGATGTGCTGGGTCGGTGGTCCTCTTTCCTTTATTTATGCCGCTTTATGCGGAAAAATGAGAATTTTTTCCATTTTTTATTTACACGAACAACGAGCCAAAGTCCGCGCCTGCGCGAGACCTCGTGCTGTCGGTCCTACGTTTATTTTCTCTTCCTGCACGCCGCCATCGCCAGATGCTTCGCCAGCACCGCCGTTGTCACCGCTCCGACGCCGCCCGGCACCGGAGTCGCTGCGGACGCTTTTTCTTCCAGGCCATCCCAGAGGACGTCTCCGCAGAGTTTTCCGTTCTCATCCACATTGATCCCGACATCGATGAGGACAGCTCCCTCTTTTAAGAATGACGGATCCAGCATCTTCGCCTTTCCTGCTGCCGCAACGAGGATATCCGCCTCCTGGCAGACAGCCTTCAGATTCTCGGTCTTCGTATGGCAGATCGTCACCGTCGCATTTTCCTTTAACATCAGCATGGACAGCGGACGTCCGACTACCATGCTGCGTCCCACGATCACCGCGCGTTTTCCGGCGATCGAAAGGTCGAATGCCTTCAGGACCTCAATAACCGCCTCCGCCGTACACGGAGCAAATCCATCTTTCTCACCGGCAAACACCTTTGCCGTATTGACCGCGCAGATCCCGTCGAGATCCTTTTCCGGACGGATCATCGCCTCGGCGCGCTTTTCATTGATGTGCTTCGGAAGCGGACGGAATAACAGGATCCCGTCGATCGTCTCATCATCATTGATCTTCTGGAATTCCGCAAAGAACTCTTCCTCGCTGATATCCGCCGGATATGCAAAAGACTTCGCTTCCATTCCATATGCCGCAATGCGTTTCATGACATTTCTCTCGTAGGAGAGGTCATCCGGGCGCTCCCCGATCCGGACGATGGCCGCTGTCGGCACATATCCGTTTAATTCCTGGTTCATGGAAAGAACCTGTTCCTTGATCTTTGCAGAAACCTCTGCTCCCTTTAATGTAATCATCCTCTTACCGCCTTTAACACAATCTCGTAGATCCGGTCTGCCTGTTCCGTTCCCTTCTTTATAAGAAGTTCCGCCTGCTGGTTCACTGCTTCGGCATACTCCCGGTCCTTCATCATCTTCGTATTGATATACACGCTCATGACCGCGCCGAGAAGCGCCGAACGGATTCCCTGGATCCCGACTCCGGCGTCGCTGACCGCAAGCCGGCTGCCGTTCAATGCCAGGAACTCGATATCATCCATCACGCTGACCGCCCGCTCCATGACTTCCATCGGAACCTGCGCAGCAGCTTTCAGGCACTCTTCCATCCGCTCTTCCTTTGCTTTTTTCTCCTCGTCCGTCTCCGCCTTCATGCGGTAAACCTCCGAAAGCGGCTCAAACGCCTGCTCGTCCGCCTTCTCGAGACGGATGAAATCCATTCTCGCTTCCTGTAATCGTACAAGGATCTTCTGGATCTCTTCCTCATATATTGCAAATTTCTTTTTCCCTGTCGTCAGGTTTCCCACCATCTCGCCGAGGGCTGTTCCGACAGCGCCGTAAACCGCCGCTGCGCTTCCGCCTCCCGGAGTCGGTGCCTTGGATGCCAGAACTTCCAGGTATTCATTCCACTGTCCCATGACATATTTCCTTCCAGATTTTCTCTTCGCAGTTCTGCTTTGCGTTCTAAACCGGCAAACGCTGCGGCCGTTGCTGTATTGTGCGGAATCGTTTACGGAATCTTCTATTCAGAAAATTTCTGCACGCACCCAACAGCGTTCTTCGGATTATTATCCATGATTTTGCGATTCTTGTCAATCCTGGAACGCTTTTTCCTATCGTTTCTATAGGATGATTCAGGCACTTTTATGCATAAATCTGTCTCCGGATCGTCATTGTGACCGGTCTCTGCCTGCTGAATCTGATATCAGCCATCTGCAATATTCTTCCATATACAGTCGCCTTTTCCTGACATTTTATATTTCATATCGTCAAACCTCGTCATCCTGCTTCTCTGTCGCCTGCATTTATACACTTTATATGCATAATATGCAAAATTTCTTTATAAAAATACATTTTATGCTTGACATACCGTATATTCAGTTGTATATTTATGAAGCACAACGAAAATAAAACGTCTGAAATAAATCGGAGGACTTGATTATGAAAGAGAAAGTTGTTTTAGCATATTCCGGCGGTCTTGATACCACCGTACTGATCCCGTGGTTAAAGGAAACTTACAACTACGACGTTATCTGCGTCTGCATCGACGTTGGACAGGGAAACGAGCTTGACGGTCTGGAAGAAAGAGCAAAATACTGCGGCGCTTCCAAATTATATATCGAACACGTTGTTGATGAATTCTGCGACAATTATATCGCTCCGTGCGTAAAGGCAAATGCGACATACGAGAACAAATACCTTCTCGGTACTGCAATGGCCCGCCCGCTGATCGCAAAGATCCTCGTTGATATTGCAAAAAAAGAAGGCGCTGTTGCGATCTGCCACGGTGCTACCGGTAAAGGAAACGACCAGGTCCGTTTCGAGCTCGGTATCAAAGCCCTCGCTCCGGATATGAAGATCATCGCTCCGTGGAGAATCTGGGATATCAAATCCCGTGAAGATGAGCTGGAATACTGTGCAAAACACAACATCGAGCTTCCGTTCAAGAAAAACGACAGCTACAGCCGTGACCGCAATATCTGGCACATCAGCCATGAAGGTCTTGAGCTCGAGGATCCGTCCCTGGCTCCGAACTACGACCACATGCTCGTACTCGGCGTAACACCGGAAAAAGCTCCTGATAAAGATACAGAGATCTCCATCACATTCGAAAAAGGTGTTCCGGTCGCATTAAACGGCGAGAAGATGAAATTCTCCGAGATCCTCACAAAGTTAAACGAGCTCGGCGGCAAGAACGGTATCGGTATCACAGATATCGTTGAGAACCGTATGGTCGGCATGAAGTCCCGTGGTGTGTATGAGACTCCTGGCGGAACCATCCTTCTCGAAGCTCACAAGCAGTTAGAGGAGCTGATCCTGGACAAGGAGACATTAAAATTCAAGAAGAACATCGACAACGAATTCGCTGATGCTGTCTACTCCGCAAAATGGTTCAGCCCGTTACGCGAGGCATTACAGGCATTCGTTGAGTCCACACAGGAATACGTAACCGGTGAGTGCAAGATGAAACTCTACAAGGGCAACATCATCAAACAGGGCACAACCTCCCCGTACTCCTTATACAACGAGAGCATCGCATCCTTCACAACCGGCGACCTCTACGATCACCACGACGCTTCCGGCTTCATCAACCTCTATGGCCTTTCCACAAAGGTTCGCGCGATGAAGAAGGCAGAGATCGAGAAAAATCAGAACCAGAACTAATCCAGTTCTCTCATAAGAACTTAGGCAGACAGCCCCGGCAGGGATTTCCCGCCGGGGCTGTTAATATCTGTTTACCAGAAGTTTCTACAAAAAGACCGGGAACATTTTTCCTGCTCCCGGCCTTCTTTCTATGGATGCGCGATACATGCCGCTCCTATCTGTGCGTTCTGTCAATTACTTTGCATCTTTTTTATAATTCTTCCTGGCTTACTCCCTCCAGTACAATATGGTCTCCAGGTAAAAGCGCACCGCCACAGCCATCTACTCGTTTCGTACCTGCCGCATAGAATTCACCATCAATGCACATTACGCTGTTTAGCATCGTACTCATCGCCTGATCCACCGGAACAGGAACAATCTTATGCCCCATCTCTTCCAGTATTTTTCTTGTATCTCCGGAAATTCCATACTCCACTTCAAGTCCCTGGGCCCTCGTAAGGCAATTGATATATGGAGCATTCACCAGCTGCTCCGGAGTCATGTCGAAATCAATTGCATTCACGATTCCCTGAAGAGTTCCCGTAATAATTCTCGGTCCACCTGCTGCCCCGATTGCAAGGAATGGTTTTCCATCTTTAAATACCATACTCGGAGACATACTGGAAAGAGGCGTTTTTCCACCCTGAATCGCATTGGCGCTTCCATATGCAAGTCCCTGACTTGTCATTGCTCCTACTGCCGCCGAGAAATCGGACATTGCGTTATTCAGTACAAATCCAAGGCCATCGACAACAATTCCACATCCAAACCAGTCTCGAATCGTCTGTGTCTGCGAAAAAGCATTTCCGTCTTTATCCATTACCACGAAATGGGATGTATTTCCAGGATACTGTTTTGCTTCGATTCCATCGGCCGATGCAAACTCTCCCGCCTTTTCTCCCGCCAATGTAAAACGCTCATGAGCAAATTTCTTGCTTGTCAAACGTTCTACATCGACATTCACAAAATCCGGATCACCAAGTGCTACACTTCTGTCAGCAAATCCCAGTTTCATAGACTCTGTCAATGCATGGATACTGGCTGCTGTATTATGTCCCATGGAACGAACATCATAGTTTTCCAAAATGTTCAGCATTTCAACCAGTGCACAGCCTCCGCTCGGCGGTGCAAATGCGGCAACCTCATATCCCCGATATGTTGTTTTCACTGGTTCGCGGAATTTTGGTTCATAACTCTCCATGTCAGAAACATCAAAACAACCACCACGATCATTAATCAGATCTACAATCTGTTTTGCAACTTTTCCTTTATAGAAATAATCAACTCCCTGTTCCGCAATATTCTCCAGAAGATCAGCAATCTCCTGGTTCTTCTGGATCTCACCGAATCGATAGAAACTCCCATCTTCCTTCAGATACAGTTTTCGAAATGCTTCTGAAAGGCGCATTTTACGCTCAACCGAATTGTCATACATCGTCAGAGCACCTGTATAGCTTGTTCCAAATCCATTACGAGCACAACGAATTGCCGGAGCTGCCACATCTTTTAAAGTCATAGTTCCATATTTCTTCAATACGATATCCATGGTCTTTAAAAGTCCGGGAAGCGCCACTGACTGACCACCAAGATCTTTCCACTCATCCTGCACTTCACCATCTTTTATAAAGAGATCAGCTGTTGCCTTTGCCGGTGCGATCCCTCTTCCGTCAATTCCTTCTGTTTTCCCAGTTTTCGCATCGTACAGTAAGGAAAAGCATCCGCCGCCAATACCAGAATGATGGGGTTCTACCACAGATAACGTCAGTGACACCGCTACTGCCGCATCAAACGCGTTTCCGCCTTTATTTAAAATTTCAAGTCCTGCTCTCGTTGCATATATATTATTACAGCTGACCGCTCCCATGCTTCCATGCGCTACCGGTTTCCCCCAGTAGGATGGCCACATATAAATCTGTTTTTTCATATTCTGTGCCATATTCTCACACTTTCTAAATTAATTTTTTTCCTTATAAGTCATGAGCGAAACAATAATTCCTACACCGTAAGTAACAACTACAACCGGATATACTGCTTCAACAATATCAGTAAGTCCCAGAAGCATCCATGCCACACCTGTGATCATTCCTGTCAGCATGCTCCAGAATGCACCTTGTTTTGTTGTCTTTTTCCAAAGTAATCCTGCCAGGATCGAGAAGCTCACCGGTGCTGCCGCAACGTGCTGTAATGTCAGGAACAGGTTTGTTAAGGACTTGCTTGGAATCAGAAATGCCGGGATCAATGTCAGATATGCGAATACAAACGTAATCGTTTTTGAAAGCTTCAGAACTTTCGCATCATCGACGTCCGGATTGATTTCTGTTTTATATACGTTTGTAATAATGGTTCCCGTTGCCAACATCATAGTTGCCATTGTCGCTGCAATGATCATAGTTGCAAATGCAAAAATAATACCTGCAAATACTGGACTGCTGAAGGTTTTGATAGCATATGCGAATGCAGTGGATCCATCACCGAGGTCTGCTCCGCTCGCCTTAGAAAGCATACCACAAGTTGCTGTAAAGAAACAGATCGGAGCTGCAATTACATAACCAAGAATGGAACCAACTCTTGCTGCCTCCGGGCTCTTTGCAGAAAGAAGCGGCTGAAGAACAGCCTGCATAACCGCCGTACTGATGCAGCCACCTACGATCCATGCAACAATACGCTGTGTCGGCATATTTCCCATGGAATCATACTTCTCAGGAAGCTCGCCTAAAAGACCGCTGAATCCTCCAAATTTCGGAAGTGTTGTGAATACAAAACAGATCAAGAGAACATAGATACCAATACATACAACACGACCGACAGCAGATGCACCTTTCATACCGGAAAAGCTTGTATAAATAACTGCAATCGTGACACCAATAAACATTGCCACCATAAGATTCAATCCAGGAAGCACGATCTGAATGATACTGGATACAGTCTTCAGCTGGATCGGAATATACAAAAATCCGTACACGATCCACGCATATGAATAAAGTCTTGTCGTTCTTACATCATATTTTGTCTGAAGATAGACCGGAACCGATTCTCCTGGCATCCTTTCGCGAATGATCTTTGCAAATACCGCAAGCGCGATGAAATAAAAAGAACCTGCAATCGAATACCATGCACCTGATATTCCCAGATTATATCCATTCTGGGCTGCTCCTACAACTGCCATGCCTCCGATCTGCCATGCTGCAAATACACACCCCAGTGATAATGCGCCCATTGTTTTATCCCCGCCGGACCACTGGTTTGCAGACTTAATTTTGGTTCCTGCATAAACACCTATGCCGATGATAAGACAGAATGTAATGATCCATACCGCTACTAACATACATATCCCTCCTGCTAAAATTGCTGATCTTCCGCTTTTCAAACTCTTATCTGGTGCTCTCTGATTTTCTGCCGAAGATCTGTTGACTGCCACGCAGACATTTTGCTTTCTTTATGTTACACCGTACTGATATGATCGTGTTAAACTGTTCTGCCTCCTTGTCAGAAATATATTACACATTACATATCTCTTGCTCTCATCATACAAACTTTATAGGTAATTGTCAAGAGTTCACGGCAAAGCGGTTGATTTTCAGCCAAATTCCTTATATACTAAAAGAAATATACGATATTTTTGAAAAAAATTACTGTCTCGATTAAAATACAGAACTTTTTGTAATGCTTTTCCAAAACATTTTGTTTCATTTCATGGTTTCCTGTTTCGACTAACATCACCATCGACAATGAACTGATTTATATTACATTTTCGTTCCTATACTAAATTCAAATGGAGGTTTTTATGGATGACAATCAGCAGAGTCTTCTTGGGACTCGAAAAATACATACTGAGACATATAAAAATCAGGCATATGATCTGATCAAAGATGCAATTCTCTACAACCGTTTCCGCGTTGATGCGATCTATTCTCAGGAGGCGATCTGCACCGAACTCGGTATCAGCAGGACACCTGTCCGTGAGGCTCTTCTTGAGCTTCAAAAGGAAGGTTATGTCAGTTTCGCCCGCGGAAAGGGAGTAAAAGTTGTCCCCGTAACAGAACAGGATGCCGGAGATATTCTGGAGGCACGAATTTTTCTGGAATCTCACAACGCAAAACTTGCTGCCGAGCGAGGTACCGACAAGGAAAAGCTGGCAATCATGGATTGCCTGTCCGAATTAAAGCAGAATCTCTCCTCGCTTGACAGTCGTCTTCTTTACCGGATTGATCATCGGTTTCATCGTCTTGTTGCGGATGCTTCCCACAATGGATGGTTTGCTCGCCAAACAAGCCTGATTCTTGACCATTATCTGCGATTTGAGGTTAAATCCGTCTATAATAATTCTATCGATGGTAAACTTGTATATAAAGAGCATTTTTCTATCGGAGAGGGAATCCTCAACAGCCAGCCTGAAATAGCGGCTCAAGCCATGCAGCACCATCTCTCCAATTCCTATACTCGCACACTGGGTAGAATCTGGAAAACCACGCCGGAGCGGTAACTGTTATTCACCGACCATATTATGCGAATTTCAAAAAGTCACGGTATTTCCGCTCCCCTTGGTGGAGTGCAGATACCGTGACCATTACACAATCTCCCTAACGACTGCAATTTTCAAATCTTTCTATCTGATATCTTTGCCATGGTTATGTAAATTTTCCTTGCGGTGCCTCTGTTTCGAATGTGTTTTCTTCGAATAAAGCTCTATCGGCTCACACAAACCTCTCTAATTTTTCATATCCAACATTCATCTTACTCAAAGTATCTTTGACGAAACATTTTTCTTAAACCTCTTACGTTTTTCTTTCTTGCTTGAAGAAAATCTTTCAGATTTGTCCTTTAAATTTCATGTTTTATTGACACTTTAGACACAACTTTATGGTTCAATAGTAGACGTAAGAAAGAGATCTGAAACATCTGTTTCCAAATTCTCTTTCCTTGCAACTACAATTTCAAGTACAGGAAGGAAGCTTTGATTATGAAAAAGAACTTATTATTGACTGCTGCTTTAGCAGGCGTTCTCGCATTAGCAACCGCATGCTCTTCCCAGGGCACAACCACCGCAACCACAGCTGCACAGACAACTGCCGCTGCAAAGGAGACCGCTGAAGTAAAAGAAACGACCGTTGCAAAGGAAACGGCTGACACAAAGGAAACGGCTGAAGTAAAAGAAACGGCTGACGCAAAAGAAACAACTGAAAAAGCCGATGAAGAAAAAGAATCCACGATGACCGGAACGATCAGCGATATCAAGGACTTTATGTTCACGATCACCTCTGACGGAAATGACTACGCATTTACATTCGATAATGACAAAAAGCCGGAAGGACTCGCAGAAGTCAAAGATGGCGATAAGGTTACTGTAACCTACACAGGTACTGTCAGCGCCGTTGACGCATTCTCCGGTACTGTTGTATCTGTGAAGGCTGCAAAATAATCGCTCCTGATCAACAGAAAAATATGCTTTTTCACGAAGCGAGAAGGTTCCATCGGAATCTTCCGCTAATCAAATCCCCTCACCCCGAAAATGCAGTGCATCTTCAAGGTGAGGGGTATTTCTTTCATTTCTTTCATTTCTTTCATTTCGTTCATTTCTTCCTAAGTCTCACGCCAAAATGCCATAGCGGAAGCAGATACAAAAAGACTGCTGCCACAATCGATGTAAGCGGTGCTGACACGGATGCCAGAGGAACCGCACCGGCAATCGACCATGGAACTAACGGTGCGACTACGATCACAGAATTTTCCATATCGATCGCAAATTTCTGGGGATCCGGCTCCAGCTCCTTACAGATCTGATCCACCAGCATCGTCGCCAGTGTCTGGTTGCAGGCCACCATCCCTGCTGCCACGGAAGTCATAAGGATCGTGCCGAACGGAGTGATCTTTCTGCTCACAGTCCCCATCTTCGACTTTAACCCATTTAAAAGACCAGTTTCCTCAAAAATTCCAGAATATGAGGACGAGATCGTAATAATCAGTGCCACGCGAACCATGGACATGATTCCGCCGCCATCGATCATGGATGAGATTGCCGGGTCCGGGGACTTGTAGCCGCCTACCAATATTCCAACGATCAGGGACGGATCCGTGTGCTGCCAGAAAAGGCACACGCCAAGCGCTGTCACAATACTTGCAAGCATTGCCTTGCGCACCTGCACCCGGAACAGCGACAATACCATAATCACCACCGCCGGAAGAATCGGGATCAGCCCCAGGCGGAACACGCTGGAAAAGCTCTCTGCCAGGGACAGATTTCCGGATCCCGCTGCCGGAAATACAATCCCGCAGACACCGTAAAAAACACAGGTCAAAATTAGCGGCAAGATTGTCGTCTTCACCATCAGGCGTATATTGTCAAAAATATTCGTGTGGGTCAACTCCGCAACCAGCAGCGCGCTGGTGGATACCGGAGAACACCGGTCCCCGAAGAATACACCGGAGAGTATCGCGCCTCCTGCAAGGATCTCGTTGCACCCCACCGCCTTCGCCATGGTCATGCAGATCACACCCATGGTCGCCGCCGTTCCGAATGCGGTTCCTGTGAGGACGGAAACCAGGCAGTTTAAAAGGAACGCCATCAGGATCATCACCGCCGGATTCATAAGTCCTGCGCAGTAGGACACGATCGCCGGGATCGTCCCCGCCGCCCGCCAGAGCGCCGTCAGCATACCGATAAATAAAAATGTAAGCAGAATATTCTTCGCCGTCTTAATTCCCTTCCAGGACATTGCGAAAATATCCTTCGCCGAATAACCGCAGTTCAAAGAATACGCAAAAAAGATCAGATATCCGATCGCTAACGCCGCCAGAATCGGGATCCCAGCCATAATACTTCCGATCAGCGTCACTGCAAATACAATGAGAACCGCCGTCTCGCTGATATGTACTTTCATACCAATTACCTCTCCCCTGTTTTCTTTCGTGAACCATTCTCTTAAATATCCGTTCCCTGTTTCAGATATTCCGATTCATCTTTCTGGTGTTAGTATACGCCTGGTTTTCTCACTTGTCTAACTGTATTTTCTGATATATAATACAGTTAAATTGCTGTATTATTTCAGGAGGTTTTATATGAACTTTCTTTCCATGGATTACTTTCTCATGACCGCCGAGAAGCGCAGCTTCACAAAAGCCGCCGACGCTCTTCACATCACCCAGCAGACCTTAAGCACCCACATCGCCAACCTGGAGCAGGAGCTGGACTGCAAACTCTTCGTCCGCCACGTTCCCCTTGAACTCACCTACGCAGGCGAGATCTTCCGCCAGTACGCCGCGGACTTCCAGAAAAAATACCGCGCCATGCAGCATGAGTTCGCCGACCTGAATAAAAATGAGCAGGGCATCCTGCGCATCGGCATCTCCTTCACCCGCTGCCATGCCATCATGCCTGCGATCATCACTGAATACCAGAACCGGTTCCCTAATATGGAGATCCAGGTCATTGAAAACGGAAACACCGGCCTGCAGAAAGACCTGATGGAACACAGGATCGATCTCGCCATCGCAAAATTTCCTGATTTTCTGCCAGGAATTTCCCTGACTGATTTCTATGAGGAAGAAGTTGTCCTTCTTCTCGCAGATTCCCTGTTCCGGAAGGTCGTTTCGAATGCCGCTCCAGCTGATGCCTTGTTTTTATATCTTCCAAAAACTATCTGCGGCTCCGTCTCTGATTCCACTTCTGACACCAATGCTGCTGGAGCTGTATCCTCTTCTTTCCAGGATTTCCCAGCTCCGACAGATTCCCAGCCCGAACCATTAATGTTAAGAAGCCCGGAAGACTTCTCCATCTTCGAACACTGCCCATTTCTTCTGAACTATGCCACCGACATCGCCGGTCAGCTCGGACACCACTTCATCAGCATGGGCAATTTTAAGCCTATCGTAAAGACCCAGTCCGACAATATGGGGATGCTCTTAGAACTCTGCGCCGCCGGAAAAGGTGCCTGTATCTCCCCGCTGAACCTCGCCTTAAGTTCCCTCTCCTTCGATCAGCGAAAAAAAATGCGGATCATCCACCTCGGACAATCCGCAAAATATAAGATCCGCTTCGGCTGTCTCGAACAGCCATACCAGTGGAAAGCGATCCAGAACTTTATGGATGCTGCAAACGCTGCACTCGCGCAGACCGCCCCCACGACATGATTGGCACATTCCAGCAGACTGTATGTACTGAAATACAGAGATTTATCTGTAAATATCCATATATAATGTTTCATTTTTAGGAATGCAAAAATCCCCGCCCGGAAACCCGGACGGGGATCATCACCTGTTGTGACACTACCGGCAGAATCACTCTGCCTACTTTATATACATTTACAATTCACGCAAATTATTTAGCTGCTGCAGCCTTTGCTTCTTTGATCTTCTCTGTCAGCATCGGAACGATCTTGTTTAAGTCGCCTACGATACCGTAGTCAGCTACATCGAAGATCGGAGCGGACTCATCTTTGTTGATCGCAATGATGATGTCAGACTCTTCCATACCAGCTACGTGCTGGATAGCACCGGAAATACCGATTGCGAAGTATACGTGCGGACGAACAGTCTTACCAGTCTGTCCTACCTGGAGATCTTTCGGCTTCCAGCCGGAATCTACAACTGCACGAGAGCAGCTTACTGTACCGCCAATAGCCTCAGCGAGGTCATCAAGCAGTTTGAAGTTCTCTGCGCTGCCAACTCCACGGCCACCGGAAACAAGGATCTTTGCATCCATGATATCAGCTACGTCGGATACTGCCTTAACGATCTCGAGAATCTCAACGTACTTGTTGTCCGGAGTGAAGCCCGGGTTGAATTCGATAATTTCAGCTTTTCTGCCAGCCTCACGGTCAAGCTTCTGCATAACGCCTGGACGTACTGTAGCCATCTGCGGACGGAATTCCGGGCAAGCGATTGTAGCGATCGTGTTGCCGCCGAATGCCGGACGGGTCATAAGGAGCTGACCATGTTTCTGCTCTTTACCCGGCATAGCTACGAGCGGGAAATCTCCGATATCGAGCTGTGTGCAGTCTGCTGTAAGACCTGTATGGATACGTGCGCAAACACGCGGGCCAAGGTCACGACCGATTGCTGTAGCACCGATTAAGAAGATGTCCGGCTTGAACTCGTTGATAACAGATGTGATCGCATGAGTATACGGCTCAGTTCTGTAATCCTTTAATTCCGGATCGTCAACAACGATAACTTTGTCTGCACCGTACTCACCGAGTTCGTCTGCAAGACCTTTTACGTTGGAACCAACTAAAACTGCTGTTACAGTTGTTCCTAAATCTTTTGCCAGGTCTTTACCTTTACCGATCAGCTCCAGAGCGATGCTGCTGATCTGATTGTCTACCTGCTGTGCAAAGACATATACACCCTTATATTCTGCTAAATTCATCACTTTTCACCACACTTTTCTTTTTTTGAATTAAAGTACATGTTTCTCAGTAAGTTTCTCAACAATGTAATTTGCAGCTGCGGACGGGTCAAGGTTTGTCTCCTTAACGCCTGCACCCTTTCTTACTTTGTCGGAAGCCTTAGCGATCTGAGTCGGGGATCCCTTAAGACCAAGGTTGGAATCAAGGACATCCTTCAGATCTTTTCTGCCCCAAACGGTGATCTCTTTCTTGTATGCATCGAAGATTCCGCCCGGAGTCATGTAACGCGGCTCATTTAATTCAGAAAGTGCTGTAATTAAGCACGGCATTTTAGCCTTTAACATCATGTATCTATCATCGAACTGACGCTTAACGATTACGGAGTCGCCATCGATCTCGATGCCCTCAGCATAGCTGATTACCGGGAGACCAAGGTGCTCGGAGATCTGCGGACCTACCTGAGCAGTATCACCATCGATAGCCTGACGGCCTGTGATGATGAGGTCATAGTCAAGGTTTCTTAAAGCACCAGCGATTGTCTGGGATGTAGCCCATGTATCAGCACCGCCGAGAACACGGTCTGTAACAAGGATACCGTTATCAGCGCCCATAGCCATAGCCTCACGAAGAACTTCCTCAGCCTTCGGAAGACCCATTGTAACTACTGTAACTTCTGCACCATACTGATCTTTTAAGCGAAGAGCTGCCTCCAGACCAGCTTTATCATCCGGGTTCATGATTGTGAGCATAGCTGCTCTGTCAAGTGTTCCATCCGGTTTGAACTTTACGCCGCCCTTAGTATCCGGCACCTGTTTTACACAAACAACGATTTTCACTGTATTTCACTCCTTATTTTCATTTATAGTTATGATCTTCCAGCTGTTAAATTATTATTTTAACAGTGCGCCGGAGATAACCATTCTCTGAACTTCACTTGTTCCTTCGTAGATCTCGGTGATCTTAGCATCACGCATCATACGCTCTACGTCGTACTCTCTGATGTAACCATAACCACCATGGAGCTGTACAGCCTTTGTTGTTACTTCCATAGCAACCTCTGCTGCATACAGTTTAGCCATTGCTGCCTCTACGCCGTAGGACTTCTGAGTAGCCTTAGCCATTGCTGCACGGTAAACCATCATCTGAGCAGCTTTTACCTTTGTTGCCATATCAGCAAGCTGGAACTGTGTGTTCTGGAACTGACCGATTGTGCGGCCGAACTGCTTTCTCTCTTTTACGTAAGCAACTGTTCTGTCAAGAGCGCCCTCTGCAAGACCAAGAGCCTGAGCAGCGATACCGATACGTCCGCCGTCAAGAGTATGCATAGCGATCTTGAAGCCCTCACCCTTCTTACCTAAGAGGTTGTCCTTCGGGATGCGGCAGTCTGTGAAAATAAGTTCATATGTTGCAGATCCGCGGATACCCATCTTCTTCTCTTTTGTACCAAAAGTGAAGCCCGGTGTACCTTTCTCTACGATAAATGCGGAAATCTCTTTCTGCATTTTGCCACGTTTCTCAACAGTGCCTGTTACAGCGATAACGATGTATGTATCAGCATACTTACCGTTAGTGATGAAGCACTTGGAACCGTTTAATACCCACTCGTCGCCGTCTAAAACAGCTTTTGTCTGCTGGCCCTGAGCGTCTGTACCAGCGCCCGGCTCAGTTAAACCGAATGCGCCTAACTTCTCGCCTTTTGCAAGCGGAACGAGGAATTTCTGCTTCTGCTCTTCTGTTCCGAATGTCATGATCGGATCCATGCAAAGGGATGTATGTGCGGAAACGATAACGCCTGTAGTACCGCAAACTTTGGAAAGCTCCTCAACGCACATAGCGTATGTAAGCGGATCACAGCCCTGTCCACCATACTCCTTCGGTACCGGAATACCGAGGAAACCGTTTTTAGCCATCTTCTCTACGGTTTCAACCGGGAATCTCTCTTCCTCGTCAACCTCCTGAGCAAGGGGTTTGACTTCCTTCTCGGCGAAATCATGGAACAGTGTTCTCGCCATCTCATGCTCTTTACCTAATGTAAAATCCATGTTTTTAGTTCCTCCTTGTGAATTGTATCATGTATAACATGGGGAAATGTGGATGCTTCACTCCCCCGATGTACCTAATTTAGTACATGCCTTTTCATTATAACATATTGTGAAAAAATAAACAATCGTAATAAAAAAATAATTCGAAATTTACTCTTCTGTTATAAAAGGCATATTGCCTGACGGGATAAGATCACCGTCAGGCAACCCTTACATTATTATTTGCTGTAATCGTAGAAGCCCTTGCCGGTCTTTCTTCCAAGAAGGCCGCCGCGAACCATCTTCTTAAGAAGCGGATGCGGACGATACTTCGGATCGCCTGTCTCTGTCTCAAGAACGTTCATGATTGCAAGAACAACATCAAGACCGATCAGATCACCGAGAGCTAACGGTCCCATCGGATGGTTAGCGCCGAGCTTCATAGCAGTATCGATACCCTCTACGGAAGCAACGCCCTCAGCGTAAATGCCGACTGCTTCGTTGACCATCGGAATAAGAATTCTGTTTACAACGAAGCCAGCAGCCTCTTCTACCTGTACCGGAGTCTTGCCGATCTCTTCAGAGATCTTCTTAACAGCTTCAACGTCTTCCGGCTTTGTGTTTAAGCCAGCGATAACCTCAACCAGCTTCATAACCGGTGCCGGGTTGAAGAAATGCATACCGATTACATGTCTCTCAACTGCGCTGCCGATCTCTGTAATGGAAAGAGAGGAAGTGTTTGTTGCAAAGATACAGCTCGGTTTGCAGATCGCATCGAGCTCTTTAAATGTCTGCTTCTTGATCTCCATGTTCTCGATTGCAGCCTCAACAACGAGGTCGCAGTCACCACAGATATCTTTCACACCAGTTGTGATCTTGTTCAGGATCTTGTCAGCCTCTTCCTGAGTCATTTTGCCTTTTGCGATTCTCTTCTCGAATCCAGCGGCAATTTTCTTCTTTCCGTTCGCTGCAAATGTCTCATTGATGTCGCAGAGCATTACCTCATAGCCTTCTGTCTGTGCGAATGCCTGTGCAATACCGGAACCCATGGTTCCAGCGCCGATAATACCAACTTTCATGATTTTATCTCCTTTATGCAAACATATGATGTAGACTTACTGATCGCTGTTCAGACTGAACAGTTCCATTTATTTGTTTTTGAAGCCGTCCACTTTTCTCTTTTCGAGGAACGCCTTCATTCCTTCCTTCTGGTCCTCGGTCTCGAAGCACTCGGAGAAATATTTCTCTTCGATGGAGATTGCGTGGTCAAGGTCGGAAAGATAACCATCTGTCAGGGACTCCTTGGAATTTCTGACAGCGATCGGTGCGTTGGAGGCGATCTTCTTTGCCAGTTTCATAACTGTCGGCATAAGTTCTTCCTTCGTGCACACACCGTTTACAAGACCGATCCGGTATGCTTCGTCTGCTTTGATATTGACAGCAGCATATACCATTTCCTTTGCTTTTCCGGTTCCGATCAGTCTTGCGAGACGCTGCGTTCCACCGAATCCCGGAGTGATGCCAAGACCAACCTCCGGCTGTCCGAACATAGCGTTTTCGGAGCAGTAACGGATATCACAGCTCATTGCAAGTTCATTTCCACCGCCAAGCGCGAAACCGTTGACAGCTGCGATCGACGGGATCGGAAGTGTCTCCAGCTTACGGAAAACATCGTTTCCAGCTTTACTGAACTCACGTGCCTCCTGTACAGTCATTGTGCTCATTGCAGCGATATCTGCGCCGGCAACAAAGGATTTCTCACCCGCGCCGGTCACAACCAGCACTCTTGTTGTACCAAGATCGATGCTGTCAAGAACAGCGTCTAAATCCTGAATAACCTCTGTATTTAAAGCGTTTAATGCCTCCGGACGGTTGATGGTGATAACACCAACAAAACCGTCCTGCTCATATTTTACAAAACCCATATGTAGTTCTCCTCAGATTTTGCCAAAGTCCCAGATTAGTCTCTCTCTACGATTGTAGCGCAGCCCATTCCGCCGCCGATGCAAAGAGTTGCAAGACCCTTCTTAGCATCTGCCTTCTCCATCTCATGAAGAAGTGTAACAAGGATACGGCATCCGGAAGCTCCTACCGGGTGTCCGAGAGCGATCGCACCGCCGTTCGGGTTTAACTTGTTAAGGTCAAAGCCAAGCTCTTTACCTACTGCTACAGACTGTGCAGCGAATGCCTCGTTAGCCTCGATGATATCGAAGTCTTTGATCTCCATGCCTGTTCTCTTAAGAACTTTCTTTGTAGCTGCAACCGGTCCGATACCCATGATCTTCGGATCTACGCCGCCAAGAGCACCGGCAACCCATGTAGCCATCGGCTTAACACCGAGCTCTTTTGCTTTCTCTTCGCTCATAACAACAACTGCAGCTGCGCCGTCGTTGATTCCTGAAGAGTTACCAGCTGTAACTAAGCCGCCGTCTTTCTTGAATGCCGGTTTTAACTTACCGAGTGTCTCAACCGTTGTTCCGTGACGCGGACCTTCATCTGTATCTACGATAACTGTCTCTTTTTTCTTCTTAACTTCTACCGGAACGATCTCGTCCTTGAATGCGCCGGACTTCTGAGCTGCCTCTGCCTTCTGCTGGCTTACTGCAGCGAACTTGTCCAGTTCTTCTCTTGTAAGACCCCACTGATCGCAGATGTTCTCAGCTGTGATACCCATGTGGTAGTTGTTGAATGCATCCCAGAGAGCATCGTTAACCATTGTATCAACTAATGTAGCATTGCCCATACGGTATCCGTAACGGCCTTTCATCATTGCATACGGAGCCATGGACATGTTCTCCATACCACCTGCAACAACGATATCAGCGTCACCGGAAAGGATCATCTCAGCAGCCATGTTGACAGCCTCAAGACCGGAACCGCATACAACGTTGATCGTAACAGCCGGAACCTCGATCGGGAGACCAGCTTTTAATGTAGCCTGACGTGCTACGTTCTGTCCCTGACCAGCCTGGATTACGCAGCCCATGTAAACCTGGTCAACAGCTTCCGGAGCAACTCCTGCTCTCTTTAAAGCCTCTTTGATTACGATTGCGCCAAGTTCCGGAGCCGGTACTGTGCTTAATTCGCCACCCATTGTTCCGATTGCCGTACGGCATGCACCTGCAAGTACAACTTTCTTTGCCATTTTCTTTTCCTCCTCATTATACCGCTGCCAAGCTCTACACCATATATTTTTCCATAAGCAAGGCAGTATATTATGTATAACTAATCATATCACCAAACCGTTTTGCTGTCAAATCATTATCAAAAGCTTTTTATATATTTTTTCTAAACAAATTAGGAACTTTACTCTTCATTTCGTACAAAAGTTACTTTTATGCTCTGATGCGTCACTTTCTGTTTTTGTCATGTTTTACCATTTCTTTCTATTCCTTTTTCACCGGATTTCTTGACCTTGCCGGCAGATAATGATAAAATAATGTCAGAGTTTGGCCCCGGATCCTATGATCCCGGCAAAGTTCTGAGATGCAGTAATATTTTTATGGTTACAAAGAGAGGGTATTAAAATGGATTTCAAACAGATGTATCAGGAAAAGCTGGTTTCCGCTGAGAAAGCAGCTTCCGTTATCAAATCCGGTGACTGGGTCGATTACGGCTGGACAACAGCAACTCCGATCGCAGTCGATAAGGAAATCGCAAAAAGACTTCCGGAATTAACCGACGTAAACTTCCGCGGCGGTATCTTAATGTGGGTGCCGGAGATCTTCAAGATCGAGAATCCGGCAGAACATATGACCTGGAACTCCTGGCATATGGGCGGGATCGAGAGAAAAGCGATCGCACAGGGCTTCAGCTACTATGCTCCGATCCGTTATTCTGAGCTTCCAAGATATTACAGAGAATCCCAGAACAAGCCGGATGTCGCTGTCTTCCAGGTTTCCCCGATGGACGAGCACGGTTTCTTCAACTTCGGACCGAACGCTTCCCATATGGCTGCTGTTTGCGAGACCTCCAAGGTCGTTATCGTGGAAGTAAACGAGAATATGCCGGTATGCTTCGGCGGTACTGAGGAAGGTGTTCATATCTCCCACGTTGACATGATCGTAGAAGGTGACAACCCGGCGATCGCTGAGATGGGCGGCGCTGCTGCTGCAAGCGATGTCGATGAGGCTGTCGCAAAGCTGATCCTTGAGGAGATCCCGGACGGCGCATGCTTACAGCTTGGTATCGGTGGAATGCCGAACGCGGTCGGCGCTCTGATCGCGAAATCTGACTTAAAGGATCTCGGCGTTCATACTGAGATGTATGTTGACGCATTCGTGGATATCGCAAACGCAGGAAAGATCACTGGCGCAAGAAAGAATATCGACAAAGGCCGTCAGGTATACGCATTCGGCGCAGGTACAAAGAAATTATACGACTACTTAAATAAGAATCCGGAGTGCATGTCCGCACCGGTCGACTACACAAACGATGTCCGCACGATCGCGTCTCTCGACAACTTCATGTCCATCAACAACGCAGTTGACCTTGACCTCTTTGGCCAGGTAAATGCTGAGTCCGCAGGAATCAAGCACATCAGCGGTGCAGGCGGACAGCTCGACTTCGTTCTGGGCGCTTATCTTTCCAAGGGCGGAAAGAGCTTCATCTGCTGCTCTTCTACCTTCAAGAAGAAAGACGGCACCTTAGAGTCCAGAATCGTTCCGACTCTGGCTCCTGGCTCCATCGTAACCGATACCCGTGCGAATATCCACTATCTCGTTACTGAGTACGGTAAAGTAAACTTAAAAGGTCTCTCCACATGGCAGAAGACTGAGGCTATCATCTCCGTAGCACATCCGCAGTTCCGCGACCAGCTGATCGCAGAGGCTGAGAAGATGCATATCTGGAGAGCAAGCAACAAGAGATAGTATTTTCCCGTTTTTTCAGGAGAGCTTTCATTTTAGGAAGGCTCTCCTTTTTCTTTCTTTGTCTCACCCTCTGCTTTTTCCGTTGAATGAAGATTAAACTGTTTGATCCGGCGTGTCGCGATCGGACCGCCGATCGCACATCCGGCAACAAGTCCGAAGGTTGCAGATGCGATCGCAAAGCTTCACATTTTTGTATCATAAGCCAATCTCCTGCCACACTATTTTCAGATATGTATTTTGCGTATCACTTGTGTCCATTTTTTTTACAGAAAGTTCCATCGGAATTTCCTGTAAACAAGTGAAAACACGCTTCGCGAGTTTCCCCTTGTTATCGCGACAGTCGCCAAGGTCTCGCGCAAGCGCGGACTTGGGCTCGTTGTCCGCAAAAAAGCAGCAGCATTTTCTGACATTCTCTCCAGAAAATGCTGCTGCTTTTTATTTCTGCAAATGATCTCTTTCTCTAAACGATCCGCTAAATCTGAATTTTTTCTCCACTCATAGATTCAGGATCGGCTCCATCAGCGTGATCCCGCTCTCCTCCGCCAGCTTCTGCCTGCAGATCTCAAGCAGATGTTCCTGATATGGGGACTCATCCCCTGCCCGGTACAGATAATACAGGGTCCGGTTCGGGAGCTCCACATCCAGTTCATGGATGGAAACCGGGGTATTTTTTAAGATGCTCTTTGCAACCGACACAGGTAGAAACGCCCAGTTGTCACCATTCTGCGTAAAGTACTGCAAAAAGCCCATTTCATCGAGATAGACACTCGGGACGGCCGCACTGCTGAAATAGTAGTTGTGCCAGCTGTCAAAATTCTGATCCCACTGCGTCCGGATCTCCTTGCGAGGATCGAGGTCCGAAATGCTGATCCGCTTCGGAAGTTTCAGCTCCGTCCCGACGACCAGGCAGAGCTTTTCTTTAAACAGGATCTCCGTCTTTACCTGGGAAGAGTACATCGGATCCGTGATAAATGCGATATCCACCGTCTTGTTGTTCACATACCCATAGGCGTCACTGGAATGGAGTGTCGTCACATGCAGGCTGCACTCCGGCGTATCTTTCATGAACTCCTGGAACACGGTCGGAAGCATGAATGCCAGGAGACTTCCTACACTCGCAACATAGAAACTCTTCTCATTTCCGAGGAGCGCTTCTTCCTGTGTCTCGTTCCAGAGAGCCTGCCAGCGATGAGCGATCCCGACAAAGGCACGTCCCTGTCTCGTGAGTTCCACATGGCGGACTCCTTTATTCCGGATAAACAGGGAATATCCAAGTTCTTCCTCCAGCGCCCGGATCCTTCGTCCAAGAGCCGGCTGTGTGATATATAATTTTTCTGCCGCCGCGGAAAAACTTCCGCACTGAGCGATCTTTAAAAATGCTTCAATTTCCAGAAATGTCATCACGTTCTCCTTTCTGCCGGGACCGGCAGTTTTCTATTTCGATCCTGCCTTCACACATGTTTTTTTATAACGCTCATCTCTCTTCTGCTTTTTTACCACAGGATTTCATTTTTGTCCAGAAATATTATTTGAAAATAGTTCAATTCTGAAAATTAAAAGTTTGACAGCTACCATTTTCCATTTCTGTTTCTTCTATATTTATAGTAACATTCTTTTCATTTAAATATTAATATTTATGAATATTATATCAAAAAAAGAAACATTTTACAATTATATTCATTTATGGTATCATTTAAGCATAAACAAGAACGAATTGTTCGAATCTCAGGGGAATATCAAAACATACAGGGAGGAAATCATTATGATGCTTACAAAGAGGATCCAGAACATTAAACCGGCCGCTACACTTGCACTGACCGGAAAGGTCGCTGAATTAAGAAAACAGGGAATCGATGTGATCGCCTTCAACCTCGGCGAACCGGATTTCGGTACTCCGCAGAATATCTGTGATGCGGCAAAGGCAGCGATCGATGCCCAGAAAACAAAATACACGGTTGTCTCCGGTATTATGGACTTAAAAGAAGCAATCTGTGCAAAATTCTTAAAAGACAACAATGTCGTTTACAAACCGAACGAGATCTGTGTCGGAACCGGCGCAAAACAGCCGCTCGTCAATGCAGTTCTTGCCCTCTGTGAAGAAGGTGACGAGGTTATCATCCCGACTCCGTGCTGGGTCAGCTACATCGAGATGGTAAAACTTTCCGGTGCTACTCCGGTCCTCGTACAGAACCGTGAGGAAGACGGTTTCGCCCTCAACGTGGAAGGTATCAAGAAAGCCATCACACCGAAAACAAAAGCGATCATGATCAACACACCGAACAACCCGACCGGTGCTGTATATACAAAAGAACAGCTCACAGAGCTCGCAGAACTTGCCTGCAAACATGACTTCTATATTATTTCCGATGAAGTTTACGAGAAGCTGATCTATGAAGGAAAGAAACACTTCTGCGTTGCTTCGATCTCCGAGGAAGTAAAGGATCGTACCGTTGTCATCAATGGTGTTTCCAAAGCTTACTCCATGACCGGATGGAGAGTTGGTTACGCAGCCGGAAATGCAGCTCTCATCAAAGGAATGACTTCTCTTCAGGGTCATACAACATCCAACACCTGCTCGATCGCCCAGTACGCAGCTCTCGAAGCGATCAGCGGACCGCAGGACAGCGTGGAATCCATGAGAGTTGAATTCGACAAACGCCGTAAATTCCTGGTAGAGCGCTTAAATTCCATGGATGGCATCACCTGCAACAACGCAGACGGCGCTTTCTACTTAATGCCGAATATGACTGCTTTCTATGATAAAGAGTGGAACGGAAAGAAGATCGCTGATTCCTTCGGAATGGCAGATTACCTCCTTGCCGAGGCAAAGATCGCGGTTGTTCCGGGCGGTGCATTCGAGTCTCCGGACAACATCCGTATCGCTTACTCCAACTCCATGGAGAGCCTGATCGAAGGTATGAACCGTATGGAAGCAGCTTTAAAGAAACTTGGCTGATCTGACAACCTTCCATATTCGTAAAACTCTCCCGCGCCGGCGGTGATAAGGACAGATCAAACTTAGCTTTCTTCCCATATATTCAACTTCAGTCTCCGTGAAATTACCGACTGTGGATTGAAACAATATATGTGATGAAAAATCCCTGAAAAAAGCCTGTGAATGCAGGCTTTTTTCATTTACGCGAACAACAGGCCAAAGTCTGCGCTTACGCGAGACCTTGGCGACTGCCGCGATAACAAGAGGACACTCACGAAGCATGTTTTCACTTGTTTATGAGCGCCGGTCTCCCTGCCGCTATACAAATTTTCACATTTTTCACGACAGTATATGAACCTCGCCCATGCGCTGTAACAGAATAAATATAATGTATTATTAACATTTAATGGTAAAATTTGTTATTTTTCATTCGACAACAATCATTTTACATTCCGCACGATTCATGCTATAATAATCAAATGAACGGAGAAGCCGCACCAACTTCTCCTAAAAACTTTCTTCTCATTATATTTTACAACGCGATATAAAAGAAACACAGCCGCCCGGAACGATAATTGGGGTATCGTCCGTGGCGGCTGTGTTCGTATAAAGATATAGCCGACATTTTCTATGTATACAAAGACCCTGAATGATCCCATTTTGCAGGAACAGCCAGGGCCTTTCTTTTTTTATTTCTCTCCGTTCAGTTCTTTCTTATAGACCTCAATGACTTTCTTCATCGCATCCGCACCCGGAGCTCCGATTGTCACACGTTTCTCCACGCAGGTCTTCATGGAGATCGCATCGTAGATATCTTCCTCAAATACCGGGCTGATCGACTTGAACTGCTCTAAAGTCAGATCGTCAAGCGCCTTGTTCTCATCGATGCAGAGAAGGACCAGCTGTCCGATAATTCCATGTGCATCGCGGAACGGAACACCGTGGTTTACAAGGTAGTCCGCAGCGTCTGTCGCGTTTGTGAAGCCGTTCTTTGCGCTCGCCTCCATCACATCCTTGCGGAAAGTCATCGTGGATACCATTCCTGTGAAGAGTAAGAGGCAGCCCTTTACGGTATCGATCGCGTCGAAGGTCAGCTCCTTGTCCTCCTGGAGATCCTTATCATAAGCCAGCGGGATTCCCTTCATGACCGTCAGCATGGACATCAGGGCGCCGTAGACACGCCCGGCCTTTCCGCGGATCAGCTCAGCGATATCCGGATTCTTCTTCTGCGGCATGATGCTGCTTCCGGTGCTATAGGAATCATCCATCTCCACGAAGCGGTACTCATTACTGTTCCAGATGATGATCTCCTCGGAGAAACGGCTCAGATGCATTGCGATCGTGGAGAGCGCAGCCAGGAGCTCGATCAGGTAATCACGGTCGGATACGGAATCCATGCTGTTTAAGGTCGGTCCGTCAAAGCCGAGAAGCTCTGCAGTGTACTCACGGTCCAGCGGATAGGTTGTCCCTGCAAGAGCGCCGGATCCCAGCGGGCAGTAATTCATGCGCTTTCTGATATCAGCAAGGCGGCCTCTGTCACGGCGGAACATCTCATAATATGCGCCGACATGGTGCGCCAGTGTTACCGGCTGTGCCTTCTGAAGGTGGGTAAAGCCCGGCATGTAAGTATGAAGATTGTCCTCCATGAGCTTTAAGAGGACCTCAAGAAGTCCCTTTAAAAGTCCGTCCATCTCGTCGATCTCGTCTCGCGTGTAGAGCTTCATATCGAGAGCAACCTGGTCGTTTCTGCTGCGGCCGGTGTGGAGTCTCTTTCCTGCATCCCCGATCCGCTCGATCAGGTTCGCCTCAACGAAAGAGTGGATATCCTCGGACTCCGTTGTGATCTTTAAGGTTCCGTTGTCGATGTCCTCGCGGATGCTCTTTAAGCCTGCGATGATCGCGTCACGGTCCTCTTCTGTGAGGATCCCCTGTTTTGCGAGCATCGTCACATGCGCGATGCTGCCCGCGATATCCTGTCTGTAAAATTTCTGATCGAAGGAGATGGACTCATTAAAGTTATGTACTAACTGGTTTTCTTCCTTCGTAAATCTTCCGCCCCAAAGTTTCATAGCTGTTCCTCCGTTGTCGCCTTTCTATTATTTATAGTGTCTGTCAGATCTTCATCATCGAGATCCGGAATCTCTTCAAATTCCGGTTCTTCATCAGGATCTTCTTCCTGCTGCATGTTCCGGATCTGTTCCATTCTCTTTCTCGCTTCCCGGCGATCCATCTCCCTGCGCAAAAACCACAGAAGGATCAGGATCACGATGGATCCGCCTGAGATCAGACCGCCGGTTTTTAATCCCTCCGGGAAATAGGAGAAGTCGATCACATGATCGCCGGCGCTCACATCGATAGCCAGGAACGCACCGAACGCCTTTCTCGTCTCCACCTTCTCGCCGTCCACTTTTACGGTCCATCCCTTATCAAACGGGATCGAGGTAAAAAGCATTCCCGCTTTCGCCGCACTCACGGTTCCGGAAAGTTTCGTATCTTTCCAGCTCGTCAGATGCATCGGGGACTGGTTCAGCCGGTCATAGACCTGGATCATCGCGTCCTCTGAGAACCGGTAGGCGATCACATTTAACTGTTCGCCGGCCTCATCCGCCGTGAGCTTCACTTCTGTGCCCGGAGCCAGAGTTCCAAGCTCCAGAAGATATCCGCGGTCCACGTTACTGAAGGATTTCTGTCCGGTCGGCAGTTCCGCCTTCACAGTCTTTACCTTCTTGTTCATGACGAACACATAATATTCGCCCGTCTCATCCGGTGTGAAAGTGAAGGTGTTTTTATTCACCGTTCCGCCGGCATCCACAAGGACTTCGTCCGTCCCGGAAACCAGGCAGAGATCATTCTGGACCTCCGCAGGATTATCCATCTCATACTGCCAGTTTTCCTCGATATCTGAAGGAAGGACAAAGCCGAGCGGCAGTGTGTAGAGATTTTCATAGAGATATGTTCCGCCGCTCTCCCGCAGATACATCATGAGCTCCGTGTTGGAGACTGCCTCGGAACAGAGTGCATATTTCACAGAAAAAATGCTGTCGACAAGCGGCGTGCTTCCAGTGATGCTGTAAGCATTTGTGGACGATTCACATCCAAGCTTCTTAAAGAACTTCGAGAGATCCGCGTTCGCCGTTGAGGAAAACAGGGATACCGACGGAAAGTTCATCCATGCCCCGTCATTCTTCGTCTTTCTCGTCTTTTTCTCCACCCGGTAGAAATCCGATGCCGGCTGCAGGG
Source organism: Clostridium sp. Marseille-P7770 (assembly GCF_902143525.1). Lineage (NCBI taxonomy): Bacteria > Bacillati > Bacillota > Clostridia > Eubacteriales > Clostridiaceae > Clostridium > Clostridium sp. Marseille-P7770. The sequence goes on from NZ_CABFVC010000005.1 coordinate 319,539, forward strand.
AATCCTTTAAGATCCGGACCTCCTCATTGTCGCTGGTGTAGGACTCACGGCTCGTTGTCGTCACACTCGTCACCGACATGTTGATCGAAGCCTCAATTGCAACCAGCGTCAATGCCAGGAATCCGCACACCGTCCGCTTTCCATCCTTATAGAGATACATCAGTCCGGCATAAGCCGCCAGGAAGATGATCGCCACATAGTAGACGATAAAGTGGAAATGTTCCTGTGTCACCAGCTTTTCCGCCAGCAGGACAAAGCACGCACTCCCCCAGAAGGCGATCGCGATATGCTTTTTCGGCGTCTCATCCAGATACATATACGCCCGGAAGCAGATGAACAGCATCAGGAAGATGTAGATGAAGGACTGTCTGCATGGAAGGCTGTTCGGATAGTGGAATCCATGCCAGATAAAGTTCAGCGCATTGATGGAAAAGCTCGCAAAAAAGATCAGGATCAGTCCGCAGTAGACGGCTTTCTCCTTCACTGCGATCTTCTTACATGCGAGATACATCAAAAAGAAGAGGAATACCGCGACACCGCAGTAGATATTCGGCCAGTGGTCAAGACCGATCTCCGTCTCCACATTTCCGATATGGCGGGCGATCATGTCAAAGATCGGGAAATACGAGCTCCACGCCTTCGGAAAGTCAAAATCACCGGACGCCGTGCTCTGCAACGCATAGATTTCCGGAAGCAGGATTCCTGCTGCCAGTCCGCCTGAGAGCAGCGAGTAAATTCCAAACCGGACGCAGCTGTCCACGTATTTTCTCACCGGCCCCGGCTTTTCCATGATCAGCAGTGCGATAAAATAAAGCACCAGGAACAGGCAGGTCATGATCGAGATATAGTAGTTTGAGAGGATCGAAAGTCCGAGCGTCACACAGTAAAGCATGCCTTTCTGCTCTTTCACGAGTCTCTCAAGGCCGTATACGATCAGTGGGAACAGAAGAATGCAGTCCAGCCACATGATGTTCCAACTGTACGCCGCCATGTATCCGGACAGGGCATAAAAGATCCCGAAGAACCCAACCCCCAGGATACAGTTCTGGCTGTGTTTCTTTAAATACCAGGCAAAGCTCAGCCCCGAAAGTCCGATCTTCAGAACAATCATGATCGTCATAAATTCGATGATAAACTTCTTCGGGCAGAGCAGGATCAGCCAGTTTAACGGGCTGGCCAGGTAGTAGGCATACAGCGCCGCGAAATTGACGCCCATTCCCACATCCCAGCTGTAAAGGAGACTTCCGCCGGTCCGCAGCTTATACTGGAACTCCGAAAAGAACGGGGCGTACTGGTGATACATATCTGTTCTCAGAAAGCACCTCTCCCCGAATGGAAAGATCCCCCTCTGAACGAAAATGCAGATCATGACGAGCACCGGGACAAAGAAGGCGATCAGAAGACCATCCCTCGGCTTTAAAAACGGCGTTGTCTGCCGCTTGTTCCTTCGATTTTCCGGACGATCCGCAGTTGGCTCATCCGGGATCGTATCGATTCCTTTTATTTCTGTCATAAAGTAAAAACTCCTCCGGCTTCATCAGCCTGTAATCATTTTTGCTTTTTCATACTCCCAACATCCGCCGGGCAGACATCGCAGATCATTTCTTTTTATCTCCTGTAAAGATCAGGATCTTGCTGAACACATAATTCAGAACAACGACCACCACGGAGATCAGCAGCTTGCAGATGAAAAACTCCATCTTCATGAGATCCACCATGATAAACAGCGCTGCCAGGTTAAATAAAAATGTCGCGATCCGGCATAAAATGAACGAGACAAATTCCTTCCATACCTTCGCCGGGTTTAAGGTGTGGCTTTCAAACACCCACCATTTGTTCGTCACAAATGCGAACAATACGGCTGCCACCCAGGCGATCGTCTGGGCCGGGACCGGATCCATCTTCCACATATAATATAGAAGATTCGAGATCGCGTAGTCGATCACCGTCGTCAGGACTCCGAAGATCAGATAAGCGATCCCTTCCCTGGCGAGACCGGACTTTTTTGTCCCCGTTTCCTGTCCGCTCTCCGGCTTCTCATTTTTTTCATTCATAAATATTTCCGTCCTTTTCCGGAATCATCGTTTTCAAAACGTTTCTCCGATTTTTTCAGGATTTCCCTATCATATTCGATAGTCTTTTTCATTTTAGTATACCAACGCAAAAAAGTAAAGGACTGACAGCCGAATTTCTAGCTGTCAGTCCTTCTTTTGTTACTTTTCACGGGTAGGAATTTTCTGAACTGAAAATTCCGTATGATACCGTTATGGTTGCGGATTTTGCCGATTCGGAATGCGAAGCATCGGCAAAATCCTGTTACAGGGCGCGGGCATGGAGTGCCCGTGTACTGTAACCTTCTTTTAAAGCGATTTGGAATGGATTTTGCTCGTAACTTGCCATGCATCCGAAGGGAAGCTCCGTGGGAGGTTCCTGTAGGTATCCGGCTGCTGAACAGTTACGACGTTTTATTCTGCGAGCAGCTTCTCAACACTCACAAGTCTTACGCACACGCAGAAGACCTCTGCCGCCTGTCTGAGGTCATCCAGGGACGGGAAGGACGGCGCGATCCTGATATTGGAGTCGTGCGGATCTTTTCCGTATGGGTAAGTCGCTCCGGCACCGGTCATCACAACACCGGCCTCTTTGCACTTCGCAACGATCGCTTTCGCGCATCCGTCAAGAGAGTCGAAGGAGACAAAATATCCGCCGTTCGGTTTTGTCCACTTCCCGATCTCCAGACCGCCAAGTTCCTTATTTAAGATCTCATCGACTGCCTCAAATTTTGGTCTGAGGATCTCAGCGTGCTTAGCCATCTGCGCTTTTAAACCATCGATATTTTTAAAGAAGCGGACATGACGGAGCTGGTTGATCTTGTCATGGCTGATCATCTGGACATTCATCTGCTTCTTCAGCGCATCGATATTTGCCTTTGAAGTAGCGATCGCGGAGATTCCGGAGCCTGGGAAGCTGATCTTTGAAGTCGAACCGAATTTATATACCATGTCCGGATTTCCTGCTTTTTCACACTCAGAAAGAATGTCGAGGACATGATCCGGGTGATCCGGGTGCAGATGATGAACACAGTATGCGTTGTCCCAGTAGATACGGAAATCTTTCGCAGCCGGTTCCAGGTTTGCAAATCTTCTCACAGTCTCATCTGAGTAAGACTCACCGCTCGGGTTCGCATAGAGCGGAACGCACCAGATTCCCTTCACACTCTCGTCATTATTTACATATTTTTCAACAAGATCCATATCCGGACCTTCTCCTGTCATCGGAATGTTGATCATCTCGATCCCGAAGTATTCCGTGATCGCAAAATGTCTGTCATATCCCGGGACCGGGCAGAGGAATTTCACCTTGTCAAGTCTGCACCACGGCGTACTTCCGCATACTCCGTGCGTCCAGGAACGGCTCACGGTATCGAACATCAGTGTCAGACTCGCGTTTCCGTACATCACGATATTCTCGGCCGGCGAGTCCATCATCGCACCCATGAGCTCTTTTGCCTCCTGAATCCCGGTCAGGACTCCGTAGTTTCTCACATCACCGTCCGATGTCATATAATCACTGCTGCTGTTTAAAACGTCCATCATAGGAAGAGAAAGGTCCAGCTGCTCTTTACATGGCTTTCCCCGCGCCATATTCAGGCTGAGATTTTTTCCCTGATACTCCTTATACAGCGCTTCCAGCTGCTCCTTTAAAGACGCAAGTTCCTGTTTTGACATTTCGCGATATGGTTTCATGTCAGTTTCCTCCTCATGATTCAACGATATATTTCAGATTATCTTTTCCCTGAACACTTATTATAATTCATTAAAACCAATATTTCAACTTAAAAAATAAAGTTTTGCTTCTGTTTTTTTATTTTTTTGAACCTGACCCCATAAAAATCTTAGTCATTGCCGTCTGCAGCAGCTCCCTGCCCCCCGTTTTCAGCTCTTTCCGTGCTTCGGTCCGCGCTCCGCGAAGCAACTCCTGACCGTCTCATTGACTTTTCTTTAACAATAACGTATTATAATAAGATATAGGATGATGATTCCATCTGCTTCGAATTCTGAAAAGGAGAATGGCTTTATGACAAATAATATGCGGACGCGCGATATCCGGCGAATGATCCTGATCGGACTGATCGTTGCTCTCGTGTCCCAGCTTTACTGGAATATCTTTATAAATAATTTCCGGATCTCTTCTTCCGTGATCATACTGCCCGTTCTTCTGATGACACTTGGAAAAAGTCTTTCCACACCGCTCACCTGCGCTGTGACCGCAGTCATCGTGTTCTTCTTCCGCCTGTTTCCGGCGCTCCACAGCGGGACCAGTCTCCTCGTCTCAGCGAAAAGTGTTTTTCCGAATGCGATCTTCTATTTCTGCTACGGCATTATTTTCGCAGCCATGGTCCCGGGAAAACATACCGTCTCCTACAGCCGCCTGTTTCCGGCCGTTTTTTTTGCTGATTTCGGTTCCAACCTGGTAGAACTGTGCATTTCCGAGAGTACGGCACACTCCATGACTCCGGACAAGGCAGGATATCTCTTCCTGATCGCTCTGTTCCGTACCTTTCTTGCCGGTCTGATCCTGATTGCGGAAGGTCACTACCGGACACTCTTAAAAAACGAAGAGCATGAGAACCGTTACCGCCGTCTTTTCCTTATGACGACAGGACTGAAAAACGAGATCTACTTCATGCGGAAAAATTCTGAAGAGATCGAATCCGTCATGGCAAACGCATATAAATTGTATGAGAAATTAAATGAAATGGATGTGCCGGAAGACATGAAACATATGTCTCTTGCTATCGCCCGCGATGTCCACGAGATCAAAAAGGATTATATCCGGATCATCCAGGGGATCGAGGAAGAAATTTCCGATGAGTATGACGAAAAGCGGATGAGTTTTCAGGATCTCTTAAAAATCCTGGAGGACACGACCTACCATATGTTGGAGAATAAGAATGTACATATCCAGCTGGAATTCCAGTGTTCTGATAATTTCATGACCGAAGAACACTATGAGCTGATGGCCATCCTCAAAAATCTTGTAAACAACGCGATCGAGGCGATCGAGTCCGACCGTAGATTCGGAATGATCTACATTGAGGAACATCTGACCGACGGAAATTATGTTTTCCGCGTCACCGATGATGGTCCGGGAATCTCCCCCCGTCATCTTCCGAACATCTTCAAGATGGGCTACTCAACAAAATTTGACCAGAAAACAGGAAACATTTTCCGCGGTGTCGGTCTCTATGGCGTAAAAATGACTGTGGAAGAACAATTTAAAGGAAGCATCGACGTTGAATCGGAGCAGGGGATCGGAACCTCCTTCACCATCACGATTCCGGTCACTTCCCTTGTGGAGGAAACATTATGAGAATCTATATTGTAGAGGATGACCTGTCCGTCATCAATATTTTAGAGGACATCATCGAGACACAGGATCTCGGGGAAATCTGCGGAGACTGCGGCGGGGAACCGGCAAATCTCGCAGACGTGCTGCGCGCCAAGCCGGATGTCATCCTCGTTGACTTTTTCATGCCCGTTAAGGACGGGGTAGAATTCGTAAAGGAACTGCGCGCCGTCAACACCTCGATCAAGTGCATCATGATCTCCCAGGTATCTGCCAAAGAGCTGATCAGCAAAGCCTACAGCGCGGGAGTCGACTTCTTTATCAGCAAACCGATCAATCTCATTGAAGTCCGTTCCGTCTTAAAAAATGTAGAACAGCAGATCACCAACGAACGTACACTCGCAAACATCCGTCGCATGTTCATGAACGAGATCGAACATCCTGCCAAAGATGACAAGCCGAAAGCCGACAACTACGGCCGGAAATTAAAGTACATCTTAAACCGCATCGGCATGTCCGGCGAAAAAGGATGCCCGGATATCATAAAGATCTGCGAATATCTCCACGACAACCACATTCCAGTCTCCAACTTGAGCGTTGCCCAGATGTGTGAGGCTGTCAGCGACTCGCCGAAAAACATGGAGCAGCGCGTCCGCAGGACGATCGCGGCCGGAATGTCCAACATTGCCCACATGGGGATCGAGGATTTCATGAACGAGACCTACACTCTCTACTCCGGAACTTTATTCTCCTTCGAGGACGTAAAAGCGGAGATGGACTATCTCCGGGGAAAACGCACATCCGGCGGCAAGGTCAGCATCAAAAAATTCATCGACGGGCTGATGCTGGAAGCCGAACGATAGTTTTTCATGATCCAGGTACATCTTCCGCAAAAACGGATTGTACCTGGTTTTTTCTATTTCTGATGCGTCTCTTCATTCCTCGGAAATCCACATCCGGAACAATGCCCTTTCCATCTTCACATTCCTTATATCGGATTTTTTCACATATTTTACCTTGTTGTGTATAAAAATATTGTTAAGTAATTACAAATTTTGTTAAGTAATTTTTGTAACTTTTTGTAACTTTGTGAAGTTTTTTGAAGGGACATGCTTATACTCTGTACATAAAAGGTATGGAGGTATAAAAACTATGTTACAAATCGAGCTCAACATGTATCAAGCAGTTGCAGTTGCTGCACTGGTTCTGCTTCTTGGACGTTTCCTTGTAAGCAAGATCCCATTCTTAACAAAATACTGTATTCCTGAACCGGTTGTCGGCGGCGTTGTTTACGCTGTTGTTCACCTGATCTTAAGATCCGCAGGGATCCTCGAAATCTCTTTCGACAACACATTACAGTCCTTCTTCATGACTGTATTCTTCTGTAGTGTTGGTTACACCGCATGTTTCCGTCTCTTAAAGAAGGGCGGCGTTCAGGTACTCTTATTCCTGTTAGTTTCCATTATCATGGTTGCTCTTCAGAATGGTCTTGGCGCTGTACTTGCCGGTGCTTTCCATCTCGACCCGAGACTTGGTCTTGCGGTTGGTTCCATCCCGATGGTCGGCGGACATGGTACCGCAGGCGCATTCGGACCGGTTCTTGAGGAAGCCGGTGTCGTAGGCGCTAACGCGGTTGCGATCGCATCCGCAACCTTCGGTCTTGTTGCCGGCTGTGTGATCGGCGGACCGCTCGCTTACCGTCGTATCCATTCCCTGAACTTAAAGTCCACAGAGACTGCTACCGGCGGCGATGAGGTTACAGTTGATAAGAACGAAGTTACCGGCGCGATCGATTCCAGAAGATTCCTGGACAGCGCATTATACCTTGCAATCGCAATCGGTGCCGGCACGATCGTTTCTTTATTCCTTAACAAGTTAATGACATTCCCGAGCTACATCGGAGCAATGGTTGTTGCCGCTATCATCCGTAACGTTGTTGACGCAACCCACAAAGATATGCCGATGGAAGAGATCAGCACGATCGGAAGCTTCTCTCTTTCCTTATTCCTTGGTCTCGCAATGATGGGATTAAAGTTATGGCAGCTTGCAGAGCTTGCTCTTCCGATGATCGTAATGCTCGCGGCACAGACAGTTCTCATGGCAATATTCGCTTACTTCGTAGTATTCAACCTTCTCGGAAGGAACTACGACGCAGCCGTTATGACATCCGGCTTCTGCGGATTTGGTATGGGTGCTACACCGAACGCTATGGCTAACATGCAGGCGATCACCGGAAAGTATGGTCCGGCTCCGACCGCATACTTCGTAGTACCGTTAGTAGGAAGCTTGTTCATCGACTTCTTCAATGCGCTTATCATTACGACATTTATGAACTTCCTGTAAGATCCAATTTTGGATTATAAATTGTAACTCTTGAAAAAGGGCCCGCACCGGAATCCTGGGGTATGTTCCGGTGGCTGGGCTCTTTTTCCTGTCTGAAATTTAATTGTAAATTTTTCTGAACGACCAGAATCTCTCTTTATCTTCCTGAAAACAGTTCTATCCCATCGATCATCTGCAGTTCTTCTCTCACACACTGAAAAAATCTTCGGATCTGATCATCCATCCGGTTCTCTTTTGTGAGTCCATAGATCGTCATGTCCTCCGGTCCGCCTTCCATCGGACAGATCCACACGTCTTGTCTCTTGAATCGCCTTGCAACAAGAAGCGGGATCACCGCCCATTTTTTTCCATTCAGAAAATATTCCAGAAATTCCATCTTATCCGCTGTGAGACTCGGATTTGCATCCGGCGGAAACCATCGGCTATGCCAGATATCATATTCCGGATTCCACGGCAGCCGGATCTGTTCTTCCGGATCCAGCATATCCGGAGTCACTCGCCCCGTTTCTCTCCAGCTCTCACCACCGGCAAACACGAACGGCTCCCTGAACACAGGGAACGGAACTATTCTTCTGGAATTTAAAAGATCCGAGACCAGAGCCACATCAACACTTCCATTTTCCACATACCCATAAATGTCAGAAGAACGCCCCGTCTTAAATTCAATGCTGCAGGTGTTCCGATCGGACATCATTTTTTTTAATACAGCCGGCATCAGATAAAAAGCAATGCTGTTCACTGTGCTGACCCGCAGAAGCGGACTTTTCTTTCTTCTCGGTATCTCCTCCGCCTCCCTGTAAAGTGTCAGCAGGCGTTCCGCGACCGGAACGAATTCTTTTCCATTCTCTGTAAGTTCCACGCTTCTCTGACCGCGTCCACGCTCAAAAAGGCTGTATCCCAGTTCCTCTTCCATCGATTTCATTCTGCGGCTCATAGCCGGCTGCGTAATAAAAAGCCGTTCTGCCGCTGCTGAGATACTGCCATACTGGAGAACTGCCAGGAATGCCTCCAACTCTGTTTTTGTCATAATGATCTCCGTTTTCTTCGATTTTCTTTACTGCAAATATTTTATCCTGTTCAAAATATATCATTTTAATTATATTTTACTTTTTAATTATTCATTTTTCAATTAATATTTTCTGTGATACACTGATTTCTGTGAAGGTACTGAACCATCAGATTTGGCACCAGCCGGAGCAACGCACAGAATTTGGAGTACGCAGTGCGGAACAATCCGGTATCAGAAGATTATATTTCAGGAGTACATAACCATGAACCAGACCTCTTTGCTTTCCGGCAATATCCGGCAGCAGATCTTAACCCTCGCCGTTCCACTGCTGCTTGGAAACATTTTACAACAGCTTTACAACACTGCCGACTCACTGATCGTGGGCAGATTTCTCGGCACCAACGCCTTTGCCTCTGTGGGAATATCCGGCAGTCTTATGAACCTTTTTATCTTCATCCTCGACGGCTTCTGCGCTGGGATCACGGTAATCCTCGGTCAGTTCTACGGAAGCGGTGACAGAAAAAAATACCGTGAGGAGGTCTTCACCGCTCTTCTTCTCGGCATGATCATCGCCCTTATCATCAGCGGTGTGTGTATCGTCTTTCTGGATCCGATCTTAAACCTGATCCACACCCCGGACGAACTCATTCCTTACGCTGAATCCTACCTTTTCATTATCCTCGCAGGGCTTCCTTTTACCTGCCTTTATAACCTTTTATCCGGAATCCTGCGGTCTATCGGCAACACCAGAACTGCCCTTTCTTTTCTCGCTGCCGCCATCACAGTGAACATCGCTCTGGACCTTCTCTTTATCGGCATTCTGAGACTTGGAACCGGCGGTGCTGCCGCGGCCACGATCCTGTCACAGTTTTTCTCCGCAATCTGCTGTTTTCTGTATCTGCGTGATACTTATCCGGGACTGCTCTGCCGCAGAGAAGATATTGGTGCTCATAAGGATCTTATGATCCACACCCTGCGCTACGGTCTCATCTCAGCGCTTCAGGCCTCCAGCCTGTATATCGGAAAGATTCTCGTTCAGGGCAGTGTCAATACACTCGGAACACCGGGAATCGCCGCCTATACAGCAGCGACCCGCATTGAGGGATTCGCGAATTCCTTCGGTGACAGCGGAGGAAATGCGGTCTCCGTCATGGTCTCCCAGAATCTTGGGGCCGGAAATCATGACAGGGTGAAAAAAAGTCTATTCTGGGGGCTGATGTTAAACTGGGCGGTCTGCGTGGTGATCTCCCTTTTCATGTTCTTTGGTTCCGATCCTGCACTCCGGCTGTTTTTGAGTTCTTCAGACGAGCTGGCTCTCTATTACGGAAACAGTTATATAAGGCTGATCTCTGTTTTCTATATATTCTGCTTTACAGGAAGTGCTTACATGGGATACTTTAAAGGACAGGGCTACATGGTCATCGCCTTCTGCGGAACAACCTTACACATTATTTTCCGTGCGATCTGTTCCGCCATCATGATCGGAAAGATGGGGCTCACCGCGGTTGCTCTCTTTTCCGGTCTCGGCTGGATACTCTGTGTGACATTCCTGACGGTCAATTTTATCCGGATCGCAGGGCAAAACGCAAACCTTCCATCCTCCCATGATCCGAACTGACGCTGAGTCCTTGTTCCCGTGCAGGGAGGCAGGCAAGTTCTGAACTGAAAATGTTGTATAATACAATGGCCGTGGCAGAATCGTATCATTTCCCCCTTGCATTCTCCCTCCTGCAGTGCTATAATGTTCAATATCTTGATAAATATTTAATTTTTGAACATTGTAGGAGGTTTCAAATTATGAGTTCCAAAAATTCCGAAACACCATTAAAAGACCGGATCGACTGGGTCACTGTGATCGTACCGTTTCTTGCGATCCTGGCGCTCTGCGTCTGCTTTATCATGATGCCGGACGCGTCAAAGAGCGTTCTCGACACGATCCGCTTTATCCTGGGCGACACCTTCGGCCTGTTCTATCTCGCCGTCGGTCTCTTCGTCTTCCTGCTCTCCCTGTTTCTGGCTTTCTCCAGATTTGGAAATATCCGCCTCGGAAAGCCGGATGAGAAGCCGAAATACCCGCTCTTCGTGTGGGCCAGCATGATGTTCACCTCCGGTCTCGCCGCCGACATCCTGTTCTACTCCTTCTGTGAGTGGATCCTCTACGCCAACGACCCGCATATCGCCGAGATGGGCTCTATGCAGACCTGGTCCAGCACCTACCCGCTCTTCCACTGGGGTCCGATCCCGTGGGCGTTCTACCTGGTGCTCGCCGTGTGCTTCGGCTTCATGCTTCATGTGCGGGGCTGCCACAAGCAGAAATACTCTGAGGCATGCCGCGCACTTCTCGGAAACAAAGTCGATGGACTCCCGGGAAAACTGATCGATCTCCTCGCCCTCTTCGCCCTGCTCGCGGGGACAACGACGACCTTCGCACTGGCAACTCCGTTAATGTCCCAGGTCCTCACAACCCTGTTCCATCTTCCGTCCTCGAAATGGATCACGATCGCGATCCTGGCCGTCACCTGCGTCTTTTATACATACGCCCTGCTGCACGGCATGAAGGGGATCTCCCTGCTTGCAAAGTCCTGCATGTATCTGTTCTTTGCCCTGCTCGCATATGTGCTGTTCCTCGGCGGAGAGACACGCTATATCCTGGAGACCGGTTTTGCCGCAGTCGGAAACCTCGCACAGAATTTCTTTAGTCTCGCGACCTTCACGGACCCGCAGCGAACAACCTCCTTCCCGCAGAACTGGACGATCTTCTACTGGGCCTACTGGATGGTATGGTGTGTGGCATCCCCGTTCTTCATCGGAACGATCTCCCGCGGGCGCACCGTCCGCCAGACGATCCTCGGCGGCTATGCATGCAGCGTCAGCGCCACATTTTTAAGTTTCATTATTTTAGGAAACTACAGCCTCGGACTTCAGGTAAGCGGAAAACTCGATGTGATGGCGATCTACGCAGCCGGCGGTGATCTCTACACGACGATCATCTCCATTATCCAGACCCTGCCGCTCGCTCCGCTCGTCCTGGTGCTCCTGATCGTTGCGATGGTGGCCTTCTACGCGACGAGCTTCGACTCCATCGCTCTCGTGGCTTCTTCCTACACTTACCGCCAGATCACAGGCGATGAGGAGCCGCACAACGCCGTAAAGGCATTCTGGGCGATCATGCTGATCCTGCTCCCGATGGCACTTGTCTTCTCCGACAGCTCCATGGCAAACCTGCAGAGTGTCTCCATCATTGCAGCGTTTCCGGTAGCGTTTGTGATCCTGCTGATCATCGCAAGCTTCTTAAAGGACGCGTCGGATTACCTGAAATCATAAAATATAAACTACGAAATGTACGGATCGATCACTTTCATCATAAAGTTTGATCCGTACTTTTTTCTTAAACAATTTGTAATTCCCCTGCCACACATTTACCACAAGTTGACGGGAAAATACCATTGTCATAAATTGGAATTCTGGTATAATAGAATATGTAAACAATTTGAGAATTTTCAGCAGCCGTAAAAACAATAATCTGGCTGCTGTTACAATTTCCATGAGGAGGAAAATTAAATGAGAAAGAAAAATTTCTGCCTGGCAGTACTTTCCGCATCCGCAGTTCTTGCTCTGGGTGCTTCATTCAGCTCTTTTGCTGCCTGGAAGTCCGTAAACAGCGAATGGGTCTACACTGACAATAACGGCAACAACGTGACAAGCGCATGGAGAACCGACAACGGCGAATCCTATTACCTCGGTGAGGACGGCTATATGATCCGCAACACTCTTCTTGAGGACAACGGGAACTACTACTACTTAAGAAACGGCGGCCAGATGTTAAAGAACGGCTGGCGCTTCCTTGAGAACCCGAGCTGGCAGGGCGATGATAAAGTCGGCGACGCAAGCTGGTACTACTTCGATAACAATGGACGTGCTCTCCGCACGACCGGAGACAGCGTAAAGATCGCTGATATCGGCGGAAAGAAGTATGCGTTTGATATGTACGGAAGAATGCTCACAGGCTGGATCACAGCTGCCGGTGAAAATATCTCCGATGATTCCGATTGGGCAACCGCTACATACTACGGTGACGCAGAAGGCGACGGAAGCCTCGTTACAAACGCATGGGTATACATCAGCGTTAAGGACGATGACAACGAGGACGATAACGAGCCGACTTACCACTTCTACTTCGCTTCCAACGGTAAGAAGACCGTCAGCACAGAGAAGACCATCGGCAATGTAAAATACACCTTCGATGACAGAGGTGTCGCTCAGGATTCCTGGGTACACAACAGCGACAAGGGTACATGGAAATATTATGGTGACGAAGAGGAACCGAAGCTTCATACCGGTTGGTTCGAGGCTGTTCCGTCCAAAGAATTAAACAGCGATGACCACGAAAACGGTACGACTCATTGGTATTATGCGAACTCCAAGGGTGAGATCACTATTCCTACTGCCGACGGCGAAGTTGGAGTCGTTAAAACAATTGATGGAAAATCCTACTTATTCAATTCTGACGGAGAGATGGTCACGGGATTGAGAATTCTTACATACGATGGTTCCAAAATCACCAATATTTCTTCTGAGGTAGACTCTGCTGATACTGTCAAGAATATGAATTCTGACACGATGAAACTCGTTTACTTCGAGTCCAACGGTGCAGCCAAGACAGGTACTACAACGATCACTCTTGACGGAACTTCCTACACCTTCAGTTTTAAGTCTAACGGTTCCCCGAGAGGTGTTGGCGAAACCGGTATCTCTGATGGTTACATCTATCAAAATGGTTTACGTCTGACAGCAGATGAAGACACAAAATACGGCGTTGTTACTTACAAAAACGAGTCCTACGTTGTAAATGAGAAAGGTTCTATCCAGAAAAACAAGAAGAACCTGAAAGACGCTGATGAGACTTACTATTGCACAAACGCAAAGGGTATCTTACTTCACTCCAGTACTGAAAAGTGTACTACAAAGCACTAATCACTCCTAAGCTTCAAGAGCACCTTCTCCATCATGGAGAGGGTGCTCTTTTTTGTTTCCACGTCTTTTGTTTCTATATTTATTCCAGCATTTTTCTGCCCCTCACACTTCTTCCTGCTGCATAATAGTCTCTTTTCGACTCATTTCCGCCACAGATTCCTCAAGGTTTCACCACAAAGTATTCACAGCTTAATCACATTTCACTGATATACTTATTTTATCAAAAGGAAAACATAACCAACCAAAAAATTCAGGAGGTTTCACTATGAAAAAGAAGATTATGACTCTCGCGCTTACCGCAGCAATGGCTGCTTCTATGGGAATGACCGCGTTCGCAGGACAATGGGTACAGAACACCACAGGCTGGTGGTGGCAGGAAGACAACGGCTCCTACCCGGTATCCCAGTGGAAATGGCTGGATGGAAATAAAGACGGCATCTACGAATGCTACGCATTTGATTCAAACGGATATATGTACGCGGATACAACAACCCCGGACGGCTACACAGTGAATAAAGAAGGGGCCTGGACCATCGGCAACTCCGTACAGTTAAAATTTGCGAAAGATATGCAGAATGAATCCGTTTCCAACAACAATACCGCTGCTGATAACAGCACATCTGACAATACTGTTTATACAAACGAGGATATGGTCGGAACCTTCCGGATCAACGACGAGAACAGAGAAGATTACTTTGAGTTTATGCTCGGTGCCGGCGATTCTATTGCGGCATTCTACTATGATACCGACGGAGATACCCATATATACAGCTTCTCTAAAGTCAGCAATACAAAATACCGCGATTCCTCCAATTCACGTAATCTGACGATCGTAGATTATGATACGATTATTGTAAACGACAGAACCTATATCAGGGACTAATCGTTAATAGCTGACCACTCCATTCCTTGAAGACATGACGCATTCTTCCTGTAAACTATAATTTCCATACCTGCTCCCCGCCCCGGCTTGAAATCTTCCTGCCGGGCGTCTATTGTATCGAAGTATAGAAAAAGCGTATCAACCGATGTATTATCACATCTTTTGATACGCTTTTTTCATGATAACAGTTCCGCCTCACGGCATTCCCGTCTCTTTCTATTCTACATCCTGTCCGCCCTTCACCTGCGGCCGTCCAAGGCTCTCCCACTTCAGGTAGGCGCTGATAAAGCCGTCGAGTCCGCCGTCGAGCACTGCATTTACGTTTCCGCTCTCAAATCCGGTCCGGTGGTCTTTTACCATCGTGTATGGCTGGAGTACATAGGAACGGATCTGGCTTCCCCATCCGATATCTTTGATATCGCCGCGGATGTCGGAGAGCTTCTCTGCATTTGCCTGCTGCTTTAACATATACAGTTTCGCTTTCAGCATCTGCATTGCCTTGTCCTTATTCTGGAACTGGGAACGCTCATTCTGACACTGGACAACAACGCCGGTCGGGATATGGGTGATACGGACTGCAGATGACGTCTTGTTGATGTGCTGTCCGCCGGCACCGCTGGAACGGTAGGTATCGATCCGCAGGTCATCCGGGTTGATCTCGATATCCAGATCTTCCTCGATATCCGGCATAACATCACAGGATACGAAGGAGGTCTGTCTCTTTCCGTTCGCGTTGAACGGAGAAATTCTTACGAGACGATGAACGCCGCGCTCGGACTTTAAGTAGCCGAAAGCATTCTCACCGTTAATCTGGATCGTTACCGACTTAATACCGGCTTCCTCACCGTCGAGGAAATCGAGGACCTCGACCTGATAGCCTTTTCTCTCTGCCCAGCGGCAGTACATGCGGTATAACATGCTGCACCAGTCGCAGGACTCGGTTCCGCCCGCTCCGGCATTCAGTCTTAAGATCGCATTGTTATTGTCATATTCTCCGGTCAGAAGTGTGCGCAGACGAAGTGCATCGAGCTCAGAGGTGAACTCGTCGAGCATCTCCTGGATCTCCGGAATGATCGCCGGGTCATTCTCCTCGTACCCCATCTCGATCATCAGTCCGATCTCCTCATACTGATTCTGGAGCTTGTTGTACTCTGCGACCGTGTCCTTTAAGTTTTTCGCTTCTTTCACGAGTCTCGTAGATTTCTCTGCATCCTCCCAGAAGCTCGGCTCTTCCATGGTCTTGTCCAACTCATCGATCCTTCTGATCTTTGCCTCCAGATTCAGGGAATCACGAACCTCCTTTAACGGAGTTTCATATGTGGACAAGGTGTATTTAAACTGGTCTAACTCAACCATTGACTCTGCCCTTTCTTATAATGATTTAACAAGGTCAGCGCAAGAATTTGCGCTGACCAGTAACATTTCAGTATCTTTCCGGCTGCCGTCTCTATGCCAGCGGTTTTCTTCCGTGACACTGCTTATATTTCTTACCGGATCCGCACGGACACGGATCATTCGGGTAGATTTTCTGTGTCTGACGTCTCTGCGGAGCTCTCGCCGCGGAATCGTCACGGTTTGTACCTGTAACCTTAGCAGCCGGCTCTCTCTCCACCTTCTCCTCTACACGGATATGGCAGAGAATACGGAGCGTATCCTCACGGATCGCCGCAGTCATATCATCGAACATCTCGTATGCGCTCATCTTGTACTCAACGAGCGGGTCACGGTTGCCGTATGCCTGTAAACCGATTCCTTCACGGAGCTGATCCATATCGTCGATATGGGACATCCACTTGTTGTCGATAACCTTTAAGAGTACGACACGCTCGATCTCACGAACCTGCTCTGCATCCGGGAATTCTGCTTCCTTGGACTCATAGAACTTCGTCGCAAGCTCTTTTAACATGTGCTTGAACTCATCTTTGTTCATCTTCTTGATCTCTTCTGTCAGCTCGATCGGCTTTAACGGAATGATCGGAAGAAGAAGATCATTTAATTCCTTGAATCCCCAGTTTTCCGGAGTCTGCTCGTCACTGACAGACATATCCACAGCACCCTCAACGATATCGTTGAGCATCTTCATGATCACTTCACGCATGTTCTCACCGTCAAGTACCTGGCGGCGCTCAGCGTATACGACCTCACGCTGCTCATTATTGACCTCATCGTACTTTAAGAGGTTCTCACGGATACCGTAGTTGTTTGTCTCGATCTTCTGCTGTGCTTTCTCGATCGCGGAAGACAGCATCTTGTGCTCGATCTGCTCATTCTCCGGAACACCGAGTGCATTGAACATGCTCATCAGCTTGTCGGAACCGAAGAGACGCATCAGGTCATCCTCAAGGGAGATATAGAAGCGGGACTCACCCGGGTCACCCTGACGTCCTGCACGTCCGCGGAGCTGGTTATCGATACGTCTGGACTCGTGGCGCTCTGTACCGATGATCTTTAAACCGCCGAGTGCTTTGGACTCATCGTCAAGCTTGATATCGGTACCACGGCCTGCCATGTTCGTCGCGATCGTTACCGCACCGTGAACACCTGCATCCGCTACGATCTCAGCTTCCAGCTCATGATACTTCGCGTTTAATACTTTATGCGGAACTCCGCGCTTCTTTAACATCTGGCTCAACATCTCAGATGTCTCGATCGTGATCGTACCGACAAGGACCGGCTGTCCTTTCTCGTGTGCCTTTACGATCTCCTCGACAACTGCGTGGAATTTCTCTTTCTTTGTCTTATATACAGCGTCATCAAGATCCTTACGGATTACCGGACGGTTTGTCGGGATCACGATAACGTCCATGCCGTAGATATTACGGAACTCTTTCTCCTCAGTCTGGGCTGTACCGGTCATGCCGCCTTTTTTCGCGTACTTGTTAAAGAAGTTCTGGAATGTGATCGTTGCAAGAGTTCTGGACTCTCTCTTGACGTTTACATGCTCCTTCGCCTCGATGGCCTGGTGGAGACCGTCGGAGTAACGACGGCCCGGCATGATACGTCCTGTGAACTCATCGACGATCAGGACCTCATCATCCTTGACCACATAGTCCTTATCGCGGAACATGAGGTTGTGTGCACGGAGTGCGAGGATAATGTTGTGCTGGATCTCAAGGTTCTCCGCATCTGCAAGGTTGTCGATGTGGAAGAATGCCTCGACCTTCTTCACACCCTGTTCTGTCAGGTTTACGACTTTCTCCTTCTCATTTACGATGAAATCACCGGTCTCAGTGATCTCCTCGCCCATGATAGCGTTGAGTTTATTAAACTCACCGGATTCCTCACCGCGGACCAGCTGCTTTGCAAGGACATCGCAAACCTCATAGAGCTTTGTGGACTTTCCGCTCTGTCCGGAAATGATAAGCGGGGTTCTCGCCTCATCGATCAATACGGAGTCGACCTCATCGATGATGCAGTAGTCCAGGTCACGGAGTACCATCTGATCTTTGTAGATCGCCATATTGTCACGAAGATAATCGAAGCCGAGCTCATTGTTCGTCACATAAGTGATATCACACTGGTAAGCTGCTTTTCTCTCCTCGGAAGTCATGGAGTTTAATACCACGCCGACCTTTAAGCCGAGGAACTCATGAACCTGTCCCATCCACTCAGCATCACGCTTTGCAAGGTAATCATTGACCGTTACGATCTGGACGCCTTTACCGGAGAGGGCATTTAAATATGCCGGACAGGTGGAAACAAGAGTTTTACCTTCACCTGTCTTCATCTCTGCGATACGTCCCTGATGAAGGACGATACCACCGATGAGCTGTACCGGGTAATGCTCCATATTTAAGACTCTCTTTGCTGCCTCTCTGACAGTTGCAAATGCCTCCGGCAGAATATCGTCGAGCGTTTCTCCTGCAGCAAGGCGCTCTTTGAACTTTCTCGTCTGATCCTTTAACTCGTCATCAGACATCGCCTGCATGGTCGGGCGCAGTTTCTCGATCTTATCGATGATCGGGTAAATATACTTTAATTCCCGGTCACTGTGCGTACCAAATATTTTTTCAACAAAATTCATTCTGCTTGTTCTCCTATATAAATAAATATCCACATGCGGCTACCCCCAGGCTTTCAACTGAAAATCCAGCCACATACACTGTTTCAATCTCTATCCGATGCCTTTTCTTCTATGTTGCGGCACTTTTCACATGACCGCATACGGCTGCATCGTACAATCCTTAATATTTTAACACCTTCCGGGCTTTTATTCAATGACTTCATTTAATTTTAACAATTCGTACATAAATCTCTTATTTTTAACAAGAATCAGCAAGAATTCTCCCACCTCTATAGGTGGTGAGATGAATTGCTATCTCTTGCATAGTGCCATAGTTGGCATGTAAATATCAGATTATTGCACATAGTTGTGCTGTGTGTTGTAAACTTCTCATATATTGATTTTTGCAGTCGTGCTATATCATCAATCCTGCATACAATGAATAAGCCTGAAGGAAAAATAGATTGCAGATCGAGCAGAACAAATGTTCTGAAATATAATAGACAAACGATCTCATTTGTGATATAATTAAATCAGTCGAAATAAAAATAAAGGCTGATAAATATGAGAGAACTTGACAATAATGCACATTCAGTATTTTTACTCTATTATCATCTGATTCTGGTCGTAAAGTACCGGAAAAAGGTCCTGAATGATCCGATCTCGGATCGCGCACGAGAAATCTTTGAATACATTGCGCCCAAATATCATATCACCCTGGAAGAGTGGAATCACGATGAGGACCATGTCCATATCATGTTCCGTGCCCATCCGAAGTCGGAACTCAGTAAATTTATCAATGCCTATAAAAGTGCCAGCAGCCGTCTGATCAAAAAAGAGTATCCGGAGATCCGGCAGAAGCTCTGGAAGGAAATGTTCTGGAGTCAGAGCTTCTGCCTCCTGAGTGCCGGCGGAGCTCCGATCGAAGTGATCCGTCAGTACATCGAGACGCAGGGGGAGAAAAAACATGAACGTAGTATACCGGTTTCGGATCTATCCCAATAAAATACAGCAGGAACTGTTTGCAAAAACATTTGGATGTGTCAGGTTTGTATATAACCGGATGCTGGCAGAAAAGAAGGAATGCTATGAAAAGACCGGAAAAACCCTGAAGGTCACTCCGGCAAAATATAAGGCAGAGTTTCCATGGCTAAAAGAAGTGGACAGTCTTGCTCTGTGCAATGCCCAGCTGCATCTGCAGACTGCTTATAAAAACTTTTTCCGGGATCCATCGTTTGGATTTCCAAAATTCAAGTCAAAAAAGAATCCTGTTAAAAGCTATACCACAAACAGTGTTAATGGAAATATCCTGTTAAAAGATGGGAAACTGAAGCTCCCAAAGGCAGGCTGGATCCGGATCCGGCAGCATCGTAAGATCCGGGAAGATGCCTGCCTGAAAGGTGCATCCGTCTGTCTGGAAGCTGATGGGCGGTATTATGTTTCTCTTCTGTATTTTTGTGAAGAAAAGCCAGTGGAAATAAGGAACATAAGGCAGGTCGTCGGACTCGATTTTTCCATGAAAGAACTATATGTAGATTCCAATGGAAAACATGCAGTTTATCCGCACTATTTCAGAAACAGCGAGGAAAAACTGGCGAAAGCGCAGAGAAAACTGAGTCATTGCCGGAAGGAAAGCAATCGTTATAAAAAACAGCAGAAAAAAGTGGCGCGGATCCATACACATATCGCTCACCAGAGAAAAGATTATTTGCATAAAGAATCAAGAAAGATAACCAATTTCTATGATATCGTATGCATCGAAGATCTGGATCTGAAAACGATGAGCGGGGAACATCATTTTGGAAAAAGTGTCCATGATAACGGCTGGAGAATGTTCACAGATTTTTTGCAGTATAAACTGGAACGGGAAGGGAAGAAGCTTGTCCGCATCGACCGCTGGTATCCCAGTTCCAGAACATGCAGCTGTTGTGGAAAAATAAAACATGATCTGAAACTGGAAGATCGGGTATATCTTTGTAACTGCGGAAACCGGATGGACCGTGATGAAAATGCGGCGGTCAATATCTGCCGGGAAGGCCTGAGAATATCCGGGATCATATTAGAAAAAAGCGAAAAAGCATCATAAAAAGATATCAGTCCAAAAGAACCGTGGGACACACGGGGATCGCTCGTGAATGCTTTGCCCAACGGGGCAATCGAACGAGAAGCCCCCACTTCAAGCGTGAGCTAAGTGGTGGGAGTATGTCACGGACGGTACTTTATAAATTTACAAATTAATGCCGCCTCCAGCAAACAAGCGCGACTCCCAAGCATGTTGTCGCGGCTGAACACCTCTACGGGCAGCAGACCAGCGAGCTCCCGAAACCGTACCAGCACATGCACTCGCCGCGGTTTACTACCACTGTGGCAGCGGACCGGTGAGATTCCGGGCGGGAGCACATTGATCCGGGGAGATGGTTTCCTCTTAGCTCGCGGGTAACTGCGTTGGAGAACAAGGAATACTTGTCTGAGCGAAGCAAGTTGTGTTCCTCGTTCTCCGCCCTTAGCAGTCGCACGCAAGCTTAGAGGAACCCTCCCTGGATCGCCGATGCTTCTGCCCGGAATCTCACCGGCCCGCAGATACTCCCCAGCGCCCGCAATCTCTTCTCCCCAAATTCCTGCCAAACCATTTTCCACTTAAAAACTGTGTCCCCATCCCACACACTTCCAAAAATTCAGATATTTTCCTCCCCTCTCATTTTTCCCATCTTCTCCCCTTCCAGCATCCTCTTCCCGCAGCTTTTCCTCCATGATTCCCCCATTTCCCCCAGACTGTACAACTTGCACAAACCATACATTCGATTCTCCGGTTATCCACTTTATCCACACTAATCCACCAAAATTATGTGGAAAGTTGTCCACCTCGAAAAATGCCGATTTCACGCTATTTCGCAGTTATACACCAAGTTATCCACATTATCCACAGGTTTTTTCCTCCCCACCGGTGGATTTTACACTCTCTTTATATTTGTTTTATTTTTGTGAACATCTCATAAAATTTACATTTCCGACAACTTTTTTGCCCGATCCCATTGACAAACCCGGAAGACTTTATCTAGCTTTTGAGCTTTTATACACCTTTTTTTACCTTTTGAAATTTTCTCATTTTTCGTGTATTTTAGTTGTCTTTTACAGAATTTTGTGTTATACTTAAGCCATCCCAAACAAAGGAGTTGATTTTATGCGTTACACAATCAGCGGAAAAAATATCAACATTACACCAGGCTTAAAAGATGCCGTGGAAAGTAAATTAGGAAAACTGGAGCGCTATTTTTCTCCTGATACAGAAGTACAGGTAACATTAAGCGTAGAGAAAGGACGTCAGAAAATAGAGGTTACGATTCCTGTCAAAGGCAGCATTATCCGTGCTGAACAGGATTCCAGCGATATGTACGTATCCGTTGATCTTGTAGAAGAGATCATCGAGCGCCAGATCAAGAAATATAAAACCAAGATCGTCGATAAGAAACAGAGCGCATTAGCTTTCAGCGAAGCTTTCCTTCAGGAAGAAGCAGAGCAGGAAGAAACCGTTAATATCGTAAAGACAAAACGCTTCGCGATGAAACCGATGGATGCTGAAGAGGCATGCGTACAGATGGAACTTTTAGGACACAATTTCTTTATGTTCCTCAACGCAGATACAAACGAAGTAAACGTTGTTTACAAGAGAAAAGGCAACTCCTACGGACTGATCGAGCCGGAGTTCTAAGTGTTCTGAAATTTCATAAGAATGAATCACCGGATAGCGGCACCGATACGGATCATCGTACAGTGACCGGTTCTCCGGATCAGTAAAAAAACAGGCGGTACCTGATCTGAAATCGGGTATCGCCTGTTCTTTGTCTTCTTTTATCTCTTCTTTTTTGCACACGCCGCGCACGCCTCACATGCGCTCTTCGCGACTGCCATCCCGCCGAGGGATGTCTCGCGAAGCTCTGACGGGATCGAACGTCCGACCGCGTACATGACGCCGATCGTCTCATCGATCGGGGTGATGCTCCGGATCCCGGCCATGGAGAGTTCTGCTGAGATCAGCGCATTCGAAGCGCCCATCGCATTCCGGTTCTGGCATGGATTTTCAACCAGTCCTCCGATCGGATCACAGACGAGTCCTAAAATATTCACGATCGCAAAGGATGCCGCATCGAGACACTGTGCCGGAGTTCCTCCGAGAAGCTCCACGGCCGCGGACGCCGCCATCGCACTCGCCGCTCCGACCTCCGCCTGACAGCCGCCCTCCGCTCCTGCCGTTGTTGCATTTCTCGTGATCAGGTAGCCGACTGCCGCCGCATTGAACAGCACCTTGCAGATCTCCTCATCCGTAAATCCGAAATTTTCCTGCAGCGAACAGAAAACTCCCGGGATCACTCCCGAAGATCCTGCGGTCGGTGCAGCCACGATAAGTCCCATGGATGCGTTGACCTCGAGAACTCCCACCGCGTAAGCGATCGCCTTCGACACTACATCCCCGCAGATATTCTTTCCGTTCTCCCGGAGTGTGTGCAGCTTCCGGCTCTCCCCGCCGATCATGCCGCCCATGCTGACGATGTTCTCCTTCAACGGCTTTTTCGCCGACGCCTGCATGATCGACCATGCCTTTTTCATCTTTTCCTTCGTCTTTTCCGGATCCTGCTCCAGGAAGGTCGTCTCCCGCTCAAACATCGCCTCGGAGATCGTTTTCTTTTCTTTCTCACAGTACTCTAAAAGTTCTGCTCCATTTGTAAAATTCATCATTTTCCCTCCCGTCAGTCCAGATTGATCGCCGGAACCAAAAGTACATTTTTGACCGCCTCAAAGCCGCGCAGAGCGTTTACCACCTGGTTTGAGACCGTCGTGTCCACTTCAATGATCGCATAGGCCATCTTGCCCTTGCTCTCCCTGTAGAGGCGCAGGGAACCGATATTTAAGTCGTATGCACTTAAAACTGCCGTCACGAATGCAAGCGTTCCCTTCTTGTCGATATGCTGGACTACGATCGTACTGTAATTTCCGGTGAGATCCACATCAACGCCATTTAACCGCGTGATGACCGCATTTCCGCCGCCGATGGACTTTCCGCGCAGGGACATCTCATTCCCGTTCTCATCCTTCACATAAATGTCCACCGTGTTCGGATAGATCTCCTTGTCCGTAAAATTCTCCTCAAAACTGAACTGGAGTCCCGCCTCCTTCGCGTACTCAAACGAATCGCGGATCCTCTCATCATCCGGATGGTACCCTAAGATACCGCCGACCAGCGCCCGGTCCGTGCCGTGCCCATGGTACGTGCGCGCAAAAGAGCCATAGAGAACAAAGCGCACCGACACCGGTTTCTCCACCATTTTTCCGGCGATAAAGGCGATCCTCAGCGCTCCCGCCGTGTGAGAGCTTGACGGTCCGATCATATTCGGTCCGAGAATATCGAACGTTCCGATCTCATTCATACCTGTTTCCTCATTTCCTGTATTTTTCGCAAAACGGCCATGATGCTGCATGGAAAATACGCAGCGCTGGATTATAAAACGCAGCTGCCGTTTTGCTTTTCTTTTTCTACATACTGCACTATCCACTATTATACACAATAAGG
Organism: Clostridium sp. Marseille-P7770; assembly: GCF_902143525.1. Lineage (NCBI taxonomy): Bacteria > Bacillati > Bacillota > Clostridia > Eubacteriales > Clostridiaceae > Clostridium > Clostridium sp. Marseille-P7770. The sequence continues at coordinate 343,666 of NZ_CABFVC010000005.1, forward strand.
AGCTGTTTTTCCACAGCTCCTTATCGTTTCTTTTTTATAGTTCCTGCTGTAATTCTTCGCTTGTTCTTCTCTCTACTCCCGACAACTCCCAGCGGCAAGTCTCCGGGCAGGAGTGCCTTAATTCAGGGATCTGGCTTCCTCTTAGCTTGCGGGTGACTGCGTTGGAGAAGAGAAGACACTTGTCTGAGCGAAGCGAGTTGTGTCTCCTCTTCTCCGCCTTTAGCAGTCTCCCGGGAGATTAGAGGAACCTTCCCTGAATTACCGAGTACTCCTGACCGGAGACTTGCCGCGTATCTTTCACCAAACCTTAATTCAGGAACGTAACCGCCTTCGCCGGCGTTCTGTAATACGCGTTGGAAATAATAATACCGGTCTTTGACGTGCTGGCGTGAATGATCTTTCCATCGCCGATATAGAGCGCAACGTGGTTGATCGTCTTTCCGCTCGCATAGAACAGAAGGTCACCCGGCTGGATCTCAGACAGGGAGATCTGCTTTCCGTTCGATGCCTGATCTCTCGAAGTACGTCCGGTGGAAACTCCAAAATGCTCAAAGATCCGCATCGTAAATCCGGAACAGTCCGCTCCGTTTGTCAGGCTTGTCCCACCGTATACATACGGATTTCCGAGGAACTGTTTCGCATAAGCCACGATCGCTGTGCGGACTGCAGAATCATATACCGCACTTCCCGGTCCGTTCTGGGTATCCTGGTAACTTCCGGAGGTTCCCGTACTGCTGCCTGTGGAAGTATTACTGCCGTCACCGCCCGGACCTGCCGTATTGCCGGTATTCTGGCTTGTGCTGCCCTGGCTGCTCTGGTTCGTCTGCTCCTTCGTCGTTCCGTTGTCCGCATTCGGATTCTGCGCGATCATACCGATCGAGGTTGACGGAGTGTCCTTATTTTCCGTGCTCTGTCCGGATTCCTTTTTCAGCTCCTCAACCTTTGCGATCGCATCGTCCGCCTCTTTCTTGATCCGGGCAGCCTCCTCAGCTTTCTGCTTTTCTTCCTCAACGCTGACCGCCTGCTTAAACTCTACCCTCTGGGTAACATAATCCTTATGAACATATCCGCTCAGGGATTCATCGACCTGGATCTCGATAAAATCGCCGTCTTCCTTCACTTCCAGATATTCCGAATCTTTGGAAAGTGTCGTGAGGACTGCGCTGTTCATATTCGGCTGTTCGCGGAGATTTAAACCGTCCGCGCTGACTGTGACATATACAGTTCCCACATTCTTTGCAATCTTCTCAGCCTCAGCACCGGTAATAAAATATTCTGATTTTATGTAACCTTTAACGGAACCGGACTGGATCTGATACCAGGTTCCTCCCTCTCCGTCCACCGTTGCAAGGATCGTCGCCGCACAGTTATTGTAGATCTTTCCGACAATACTGCTGGAGGTGTTCGCCTCAGAACGGATATTTACATAGTTGCTCACGTGGGAGATCGCCACATTATCGTAAGCCGACTGTTTATTTCCAACGGTCGTGATCCCCTCTCTGGCGCTCACCTGCACCGAAAGCGTCTCAGCCGCATAAGCAGCCTGCGGCATCATGAGCGCCATGCTCAGACCGCAGACCGCGATGATTCTTCCTGCTCTGTTCATTCTTTTTCTTTTCTCCTGTCAATTACCGGCAATCCCGTCTTAATTCTGCATCCTGTCAAAAGCTGTCGATATACTTAATTCTGACCGTTCAGATAAGCTTCCACCGATGCGACGCAGTTCGCGCCGTCCGCCACCGCCGTCACGATCTGGCGGAGCGCCTTTGTACGGACATCCCCGGCCGCGAAGATTCCCGGAACATTTGTCCTTCCGTCCTCGCCGGCTGCGATATATCCCGCCGGATCCATCTCCACGGATCCTCTGAATCTCTCACTGTTCGGGGTGATCCCGACCGCGACGAACACGCCATCCACAGCCAGGTCATTCTTCTCCCCGGTCTTCTTATTTAAAATTCTGAGTGTTTCCACCTTATCTGTTCCGACAATTTCTTCCGGGACTGTATCCCACAGGATCTCCACATTCGGAAGCTCCATCAGACGCTTCTGTAAACTCTTCGCTCCCCGGAACTCGTCTCTTCTGTGGATCACATAGACTTTCTCGCAGAGTCTCGCGAGGAAGATCGCATCCTCAAGGGCAACGTCCCCGCCTCCGATCACCGCAGTCGTCTTTTTCCGGAAAAACGCACCGTCGCAGGTCGCGCAGTAGGAAACACCTTTTCCCGTAAACTCCGCCTCTCCCAGGATCTCAAGCTTTCTGTGGTGCGCCCCGGAAGCGATGATGACCGCTCTCGCAAGTCTCGTCTCCTTTTTGCAGACAACCTGATAGATCACAGGCGGGCGCTCCGCCCCGGCTTCTGCTGCCGTCAGGAGTTCCTGCTCCTCTTCCTTCCCGGATGCGTCTGCGGACTCCGCACTTTCGATCTTCTGTACGGTATCTTTTGCGAATTCCACCCCGAGCTTATCGGCATGTTCCCGGAATTTCATTCCGAGATCAAAGCCGCCGATCCCCGGAAGTCCGGCATAATTGTCTACCTCATATGTTGTAAGCACCTGTCCGCCGCTCATCATCTCTTTTTCGATCACGAGTGTCTCAAGCTCCGCGCGTTTTGCGTAGATCGCAGCCCCGAGTCCCGCCGGACCGGAACCGATAATGATCAGATCATAAATCTGTTCCATGATGCCTCCAATCTCAGAATCGATATATATATGATAAATTTTCCGCACATCCTGTTCTTCATGTCCGCACCAGGCGGTCACAAAACACAAAAATACGCCTTGTATAGTATAGCACCATATATATCTATTATACAATCAGTTTCACTGAAATTTAAGTGGCATTCCTGTGGCAAAATACAGAAAAACGCAGCCATACGAGGGAGTACGACTGCGTTTTTCTACATCCTGATCAATTCACTTGGGGTATTAAAGGATATTGAAGGTATCTTTGCTGCATCCTGCAGCATATTTATCTGTAACGGTCCGTCCCTGGTTGAAGTACAGAGGGATGGGACGAAACCATTGCATTCAGGGAATTTTCCAGCTGTTTATTTTTCTCTTTCCGCCGCAAGCTGCTTCTTTAAGAAGGACAGCTGGCCGCCGCTCAGCACAACTGCGATCTCATTATCCGTAAGGTCAAGGTGTGCGCGGAAGGTGAAGTCTTTCGTCTTATCTTTGATGAGAATGGATCTCGTCGGGATCTGATCGAGCAGATCCGCAAACTCCAGCTCATCGTTCTGGTCAAGACGGTCGTAATCAGCCGGATCTTCGAATAACATCGGGATCACGCCGTGGTTTACAAGGTTTCCCTTGTGGATTCTCGCGATGCTCTTTGCGATTACCGCTTTGACGCCGAGGTACATCGGGTTGATGGCCGCATGTTCACGGGAAGATCCCTGGCCATAGTTTTCGCCGCCGATAATGATGCTCTTTCCCATCGCCTTTGCGCGTGCCGCAAACTCCGGATCATAACGGTGGTAGCAGTACTGGGACATCAGCGGAATGTTGGAACGCATGCTGGAGAATTCCGCGCTGGCCGGGGTGATATCATCCGTCGAGATGTTGTCACGCCCCTTTAAGCTGATCGGTGCACAGAGATACTGGGTCGGAGCTTCCGGCACCGGAAGGAACTTGATGTTCGGTCCGCGGACGATCTCAACCTTTTTCGCTTCCTCCTCGGAGAGCGGAGGAATGATCATGGAATCGTCAACAATGTACTGATCCGGCTCTTTGATCTCGCCGAGGATCTTCACGTTCTCGCCCATGATGTCCTCTGCGGTCGCAAATGTTCCCATGATCGCAGTCGCAGCGGCACTTTCCGGGCTTACCAGGTAGATCTTCGCAGTCGGATTTCCGGCGCGTCCCTTGAAGTTCCGGTTGGAAGTGCGGACAGCAACTCCGTCTGTTGCCGGTGTCTGGCCGATCGCGCAGCACGGGCCGCATGCGATCTCAAGGATCCGGACTCCTGCTGCGAGCAGCATATCGATATAACCGTCACGCATCAGCTCACGGTAAGTCTGTTTCGAAGCGATCGCACATGTGCAGCTCACGTCATCGTTGACATGATGCCCGTTGAACACGAGAGCAGCTTTTGCGATATCTGCATAGCTCGCATTCGTACAGCTTCCGATAAATACCTGCTGAACGCGCTTTTTCTCTGCATCCTTTAGCGGCATGACGTTGTCCGGCTGGTGTGGACATGAGATCAGCGGTTCCAGCTCGCTTAAGTTGATGTCGATGCATTCATCATATTCCGCATCCTCGTCCGGCAGCATTTCCACATACTGGTCGCCGCGTCCCTGCGCAGTCATGAACTTTTTCACCTGCGCATCCGCCGGGAAAATCGAGGTTGTCGCACCCATTTCAGCACCCATATTGGCGATCGTGGCTCTCGCCGGGACCTCCAGAGCTGCTGCACCTGGTCCTACATACTCATATACATTTCCAAGTCCGCCTTTGATCGTGACGAGCTGGAGCATTTTTAAGATGACTTCCTTCGGGTTGCAGCCGGGTTTCAGGGAACCGGTAAGATTTACCTTCACGACACGCGGCATGGTGAGGCGCATCGGAACACCGGTCATTGCAGTCGCAACATCCATTCCGCCGACTCCGATACAGAGCATGCCGATCGCGCCGCCGTGCGGAGTGTGGCTGTCACCGCCCATGCTGACCTTTCCAGGCACACCGAATCTCGCAACATGAACCGCATGGCAGATCCCGTTTCCCGGTCTGGAGACATGGACACCGAAACGTTTTGCCGCAGACTGTAAGTAGATATGGTCATCCGGCGTCTTGTTGTCCACATAGAGCAGGTTATGGTCCAGGTAGCTGACACTGCACTCCGTGCGGATCCGGTCAAGTCCGATCGCTTCAAATGCCAGGTATGTCATAACGGCATTGATGTCGTGGGTTAAGGTCTGGTCCACTTTGATAAAAACTTCCTCGCCCGGAGTCATGCTGCCGGAAACATAGTGGGACTCGATAATTTTTCTGGTCAATGATCTTCCCATGGTAAAACCTCCATCTCAATCTTCATAACTGCTGTTTTCACTTCTTCGTTTTCTTCTTCATCTGCACGATCTGCCGACTCTGACTTCCTGAAATTTTGCAGCGCCGATCACGCTTAAATTACTTTTGATCTGGTCTCATCATATCATCGGCAGCCGGGAAAATAAAATTGAAAGGTGGAATGAAATGATTCAAAAGTGGAATGGGGTACTTGCAAAAGCAAAATTTTTCTCTAAAAAACGGGACAAGCTGCCGATTCTGTCGTAAAATAATACTACGAATCCATAAAACGATTCCGTAGGTCTGCGTATTTCTCGCCCCGGAATCGTTACCATGACTTAAGGGATGTGATTTTTCCATGAAAGACTCCGACTGGAGAATTCTTTATGAACTGCATAAAACATCAAATCTGACGAAAACGGCAAATCTCCTTTTTATGACGCAGCCGACCCTGACAAAGCGTTTAAAACAAATGGAGACCGAATGGGGATGTACCATTGTGGACCGGACGCCAAAAGGCCTGACATTCACCGCAGAAGGAAATTTTCTTGCGGCACAGGCAGAAAAATATCTGGAGCTGTTCCATGACACAAAGGAAGAATTAAAAAAACTGCAGGATGCCGCACTGACGGAGATCGTGATCGGCGCTTCCTACACTTACAGCAAATACTCTCTCGCAGATGTTCTTGTTCCGTACCAGATCGCGCATCCAAATATAAAATTCCGGATCGTCAATGATTCCAGTGATGCTCTTTACCGCCAGGTCCTGGACGGATCCGTGGATGTAGGATTTCTGCGCGGGGATTATGAGGGACCGGTAAACAGGACTCTGTTAGGGGAGACCCGCGGTTTCCTTGTCACGAAAGGAGCCGTGGAAGTGTCTGCGCTTCCCGGAATGCACCGGCTGGACTATAAAACGAACGAAAAGACGACCGGGCTCCTGAACAGATGGTGGGAAATGTGCTTTGAGAGCGCTTATCCGTCCGGAATGATGGTCGGGCACATCGACGGGGCATGGAAGCTGATCGATGAGGGGATGGGATATGCCCTGAGTTTTCTGCCGGAAAACTTTGAGAACCGGTATCAGCTGACGCTCACGCCGCTTACATGGCCGGACGGAACACCGGTGACGAGAAAGACCTGGTTTGTGTACCCGAAGGAGAAACGACTGCCGGAAAAGCTTGCCGATTTTATAAAATATACAGAATCGCTTGCTGCTTCATTTTCATCTTCATCTGCTTATTTTTAAGAAGGAACTTCTATGAAAAACATTGACTGGAAAATTTTAAAAGTATTATATGAAAAGCGCAGCATCACAAAGGCCGCCGACGCCCTCTTTATGACCCAGTCCGCCCTGACAAAGCGGCTGCAGTCGATCGAGAGCGAGTGGGGCCGCCAGCTCGTGGAACGGACAAGCCGTGGCGTAACTTTCACAGAAGACGGAAAATATCTGGTACAGAAGGCAAACATCATGCTGGATTTTCTCCAGGAGATCGAGGACCACTTTGCAGACCGCCATACAAAGATGGAATCCTTAAAACTCGGCGTCCCGAACTCGTTTGCAAAGCGCCATCTTCCGAAACTCCTCGCCGCATACCAGAAAAGCGGAGCCAATCTCTATATCAAGACAATTTCCAACTCCAGCGATGTGATCTTAAAGGATCTGATCGACGATACGATCGATATCGGTCTCGTCTGCGGCGATTTCCCGTATCTCGGTGACCAGGTATGCCTGTTTCAGGAAGAGCTCTACATCGTTGCCCCGAAAACAGCAACCATGGATTCCATCGAACATATGCCACTCATCGAGACCTTCTATAATCCGATGGTCCGCATGATCATCAATCAATGGTGGAAAAGTCAGTTCGGAAGCAGTCCCCATGAGAAACAGCAGGTTCCCTACTTTGACATCGCCATCGAAATGGCAGAAAACGGGCTCGGGATCTGTTTCGTGTTCGGAGATGACTGGAAGATCGACGAGAAAAAACTACAGCTGATCCCTGCTTATGACCGGGACGGAAATCCTGTTTCCAGAAAAGTCTCCATGCTGATCTCGGACCGCTGCTATAAAAGCGAGGGAATCTCTGATTTTATCCGGTTTGTGGAAAACTATTACGGAGTAAACTGAAATTGGATCCGGCTGTCTGAAACCTGTTTGTAATCCGGCGTGATATTCCATAATGGAATACCGCGCCTATTCTTTTCCTGAATTTCCATTTGACATGTTAATAATTTATCATAAAGATATCACAAGACAGGATTCCTCCGATCTTTCCCTGAAGCCATCACTCCGGCTGCAGGAAATCCGGCATCGGATCTGGGAATCCCGTAACGTGATCAAGTGGGTATCTTTTATATGATCTATATTCATCTCAGGAGGAAAAGGAAATGAGCTACGCTTATGTGGGCTGCAGAACAACAAAAGAACGAAATGCACGCGGAAAAGGCTTAAAAGTTTTCGAGATCAACGACAAGACCGGAGACTGGAACCTGATCCAGTGTTTAAAGACGGAGGAGGAAAATCCATCCTACCAGACACTCGACAATGAGGGAAATTTTCTCTATTCCGTACACGGAGACAAGACAAAAGTCTCCAGCTATAAAATTCTTGAAGACGGAACTTTATCTCCGTTAAATATGATCGAAATCGGCGGAAAAAATCCGGTGTTCATCACTGCTGACAGAACAAACCGCTTTTTAGTCGTTGCTGCTCTCCAGGGCGGCGCTGTCTATGTCATTAAGAGAAATGAAGACGGAAGCCTCGGCGAGATCGTCTCTGAGACTCATCTTCCTGGCAAAAAAGAGGGAACTGTCTCCTTCGCGCACCAGTGCATCTGGGATCAGACAAAGACCTACCTTTTTGTTGTGACCCAGGGAAGGATCCAGGGCTACGGTCAGGTTCTCGTATACCGCTTTGACGCAGAAAACGGGACTCTCACCGAGACCGACTGCTTCCGCTCCAGAGAGTACGATGAGCCGCGCCACATCGCGGTCCATCCGAACAACCGCTACGCATACCTGATCAATGAAAAAGGCAATAAAATGACATACTTCGGCTTTGATGCTGAGAACGGAAAGCTTCATGCACGTCAGAATCTGCCGACACTTCCGGAAACCTACACAGGCGAAGGACAGGCCAGCGCCTCTCTGCTCGACAAAAACGGAGAGATCCTGATCGGTTCCAACCGCATTCACGAGTCTATCGTTCTCTACCGCATCGACCAGGAGACTGGTTACATGAAGGAACTCGGCTACTACCCGGCAATGGGTCTCACCCCGCGCTTCATCACCTTCAACCCGGATTACAGCCGTTTCTACATGGCAAACGAGGACAGCGATACGATCATCGAGATGAAGCTTGACTCTGAACAGGGCCGCATGGAATACACCGGCCGCGTGATCGCAGCCGAAAGCCCGGTCTGCATCACATTCCGATAGGGAGGTGCACATATGAATCTTGGTCTTATTTCACTGATCGCTCTTTTAGCAGCTATCGTCATCGGCTTCGTCCGCAAGGCGAATGTCGGAATCTTATGTATCGGCTTCTCCATGATCCTCGGTCTCGTCTACGGGATCAAGGCCGGAGACATCATCAAGGGATTCAGTTCCTCCCTCTGTATGCAGATGATCGGCATCACTTATCTCTTTGCCATCATCAATGAAAACGGAACTCTGGAACTTCTCGCAAAAAAAATGGTAGCGCTTGTCGGACCGCACAAGGCGCTGATCCCGTTCGTCATGTACCTGCTCGGATTCCTGATCTGCGCGGTGGGACCGGGAGCCATCCCGTCTCTCGCGATCGTTCCGGTCATCGCGATCCCGGTTGCGATATCCGCAGGTGTGAACCCGATCATGACGGCGATCATCGGGGATCTCGGTGTCATGTCCGGACGCATGAGCCCGCTGACTCCGGAAAGCGCCGTTGTCCGCGAGCTCATGGAATCCCAGGGACTTACCGGCAATACTGTTCCGATCATGATATGCCTGACCGTGACAGCCCTCGTTGTCGCAGTTCTCGTATATATTTACTACAGAGGCTGGCAGGTTGCTCCGCACACCAACCATCAGGATGTTCTTCCGAAATTCAGTAAAAATCAGTGGCTCTCCTTAGCAGGACTTGCCGCTCTCGCGATCGGCGCCCTGTTCTTCTCCTGGAATGTCGGACTTACCGGTTTTACTGTCGGCTCCGTCCTTATCGTTCTCGGATGCGGTGATGAAAAGACTGCATTCAAGATGATCCCGTGGAATGTCATCATCATGGTTCTCGGTGTCGGTATCCTGATGAACGTCATCTCGATCTCCGGCGGCATCGACATCATGGTCGACGGTCTGGAATCTGTGATGGGACCGAAAACAGCCGCAACGATCATGGCGATCGCCGCAGGCCTCATGTCCTTCTTCAGCTCCGGACTCGGCGTTGTGTTCCCGACGCTGATCCCGACAGCCAGCGGGCTTGCTGCGAGCATCGGCGGCGTGACTGCCCTGGAGCTCGTCTCCGTGATCGTCATCGGCGGAACCGTCTCCGGATTCACTCCGATCTCCACGACCGGCGCCCTCATCATGGCGGGTGTTGCCCAGCAGGAGAATGCGGACGAGAAATTCCCACAGAACCGCCTGTTTGTGGAGCTGTTTGCGGTGTCCTTTATCGCGCTTGCAGTTCTGGCTGTATTTGCTTTTATTGGAATTTATAAGATTATTGCATGAATATGCTAATTTGCTAAATAATTTCGATTATTCCATTTTTTTGTTCATTCAGGGACTGAAGGTCCCAAATACATCCTTTGGAATGCCTGGTGAATCTTCATCGGGCATTTTTCTTAAAAAGTAATAAATTTAAGGAATGGATCTTCATGACATTTTGGCATGATGAATTGCGCCAAATTCATAAAACCCCTGCTGTTTTTCTGATATACTAAAATTAAATTATGACCACCTGGGAAGAATTCAAATGATTCTTCCGGAAATGATCTATCATTATTTAGAAAGGAGAATCACAGCTGTATGAATGCAGAAACGCTGTGATACAAATGACCATGTTCAATAAAGAAGAACGAACCTACTGGATCGAAAACTACAAAAAATTTCCGACTGCAAACATCTCCGATGCCATGGACAATCTCGGACTCCGCTCCGGAGTTGTACTCGGACTTCACGCTCTGGATGTCTACCAGCCCCGTACTGCAGGCTTTGCGAAGACGATCCGCCAGATGCGCAGAAAGACTGCATTCGACGGAAAAGCGCTGACAAAACAGGCATCCATCATCGACACCCAGACCGAATACGGCGATCTTCTCGTCATCGAAGCGACCGGTCTTACCGATATCGCCACAGGCGGCGCCATGTTAGCCACAAGAGCCCAGATGCGCGGGGTCATGGGGGAGCTCACAAACGGAAGTCTCCGTGACATCGACGAGATCGCAGACCTCAAATTCCCGGTCTACCTCGGCGGCACAAGCCCGGTAAAAAGCGCCCGTTTCATGGAGACGGTTGACACCGATGTCCCGGTATTCATCGGCGGCGTCCAGATCTGCCCGGAAGACCTCGTCCTTATGGACCGCACCGGCGTTGCCGTCGTTCCAAGTGCACATTTAAAGGAAGTTCTCGAAGAAGCCAAAAAGATCAAAGCAAAGGAAGACCGGATCGAAGACCTCGTCCGCGGCGGAATGAGCCTGAATGAGGCGAGACAGCAGAAATAAACTTACACAAAATCCCTCCGAAATATTTCGGGGGGATTTTCATCGTTACCATTGTATGATTTAACCTGATATGTTATACTTCGCACATCGGAAAGCCGGACGACTTTCCCCTCTTCGATTGAAGAGCAATTATACATCTCTCCCACACATGAAAGGGAGAAATAAAAAATGAGGTGTCTCTCTATGAAAAAAACAGTTCTCGTCACCGGCTCCTCCCGCGGGATCGGGCGGGCGGTGGCTTTAAAATTTGCTTCCTGCGGATACCGGGTCGTGATCAACTGCGCCAGAAGTGCGGACCGGATGGAAGAAGTGAAAAAAGAAGTGGAGACGCTCGGTGCAGAGTGCCTGGCGGTACAGGCGGATGTCGGAAATCCGGAAGACTGTAAGCGCCTGTTTCAGGAGATCGAGTCCCGCTTCGGTCATGTGGATGTCCTCGTAAACAACGCCGGGATCTCCATCATCGGCCTTTTACAGGACTTGAGCTTTGAAGACTGGAACCGAATCATCTCCGCAAACCTCTCCTCCGTCTTCCACTGCGCAAAACTTGCAATCCCCGGGATGATCCACAACCACAGCGGAAAGATCATCAATATCTCCTCCGTCTGGGGCGTCTGCGGCGCGTCCTGCGAAGTGGCCTACTCTGCCACAAAAGGCGGCGTCAACGGTCTCACCATGGCCCTCGCCAAGGAGCTCGCCCCCTCCGGCATTCAGGTGAACGCTATCGCCTGCGGAGCCATTGATACGGAGATGAATGGATTTTTATCTGAGGAGGAGCATGAGATGCTCCTGGACGAGATTCCCGCCGGCCGCATGGGAAAGCCGGAGGAGGTCGCAGATCTCGTCATGAAGCTCGTAGAAGCTCCTGATTACCTGACCGGACAAGTTATAAAAATGGATGGCGGCTGGATCTGATCCAGCCACCATTTCTTTCCGCTTTAAAAGCGCAGACAATCCTGCAGATAACGCGCATGCGCCTGAAGCGCAGCAATAATCTCCTGTCTTCTCTTCTTTATCATCGGACTCATTCCCGTCAGGCTCACACTTCCAAACAATTCATTATGATATCGATTAAAGATCGGCACTGCTAACGCTGATACTCCGGTAAAAAGAGCGTCGTATTCTTCAGAATACCCATTTTTACGGATCCGGTATAGCTCCACGTCAAAATTCTTCTGCCTATCCTCGAAAGACTTCTGGAACGGTGTCATCGGCATTCTTTCCAGATATTCCGCTCTTTCTTTTTCCGATAAATATGCCAACAGAATCTTTCCGCTTGCGGAATCATACAGGGATATCTGTGGTGACACGCGCTGGACAATAAAAGGGCAGTTTGTCGGTTCCGTTGTGTCTATCACTCTCAATTGCTTTTCGTCCATTGCAAACATGGTTCCGTTTAACTGGAACTGATTACTTAACGCCAGCAGCCTGTCATGGCCTCGGTCAATGCACATGCTCTGGCGCGTCCCGGCCGCGAGACAGGCTTTGTTAAACAGCGCCGCCCCCAGCATGTACTGCCCATTTCCATTCTGGCTGATATATCCATTCTGGTAAAGCGTACTCAGGATTCCATGAACTGTACCTTTGTTCAAATTGAGCTGATTGCTGATCTGACCCAGCGTCAGGGCAGAATTTGTCATCGTAAAGCAGTTCAGTATGTTGATCGCACGCTGAACCGACTGGATCTGACGTTCCGTAGCCTTTGTATTTTTTTCCGTAACATTTTTCGATTCATCCAATGGCAAAATACATCCCCCTGTCAAATAGAGTTTGATATTGTCAAAAGCAAGTTGGTAATTATTGTCATTTTAACATTCCTATGCTATATTGTCAACACAGTTACAAAAGTTCAATTTTTTCGGCCGAATAAATAGAACATTCATATCACTCAACTAAAAAAGGAGGAAAACGCATGGTGAATTCCAATAATGTCACTCGTAAATTTACTATGAAAGAAAAACTTGCTTCCCTTGGTCCCGGCTTCGTGATCGTGGGATCATTCATCGGTCCCGGAACCGTAACAAGCTGTACACTGGCAGGTGCAACTTACGGTTTCACACTTTTCTGGTGTGTTGTCTTTTCCGTTATCGCAGTTATCGTCATGCAGGGTATGGCGGCAAGGATCGGCATCATCACTCAGGAAGGTCTTGCAGAAAACATGAAGCATGACTTTGCTGACCGTCCGCTTCTTCGAAACATTTTATGTGGTCTTGTCATCATTGCGATCACCATCGGCGGACTCGCATATATGGGCGGCAACCTTACCGGAACGGCAATGGGAGCCAGTGCACTGACCGGTGTTCCGACAAGAATCATGGCTCCGGTCTTAGGCGTTATCGTTCTGATCGTTCTCCTCTTTGTCGGTGATGCCGTGAAATATCTGGAAAAGCTTTTAAGTGTATGTGTCACTTTAATGGCAATCGTCTTTCTTATGACAATGCTCATTGTTCGTCCTGATTTCGGCGAACTGCTCCGCGGCTGCATCCCGACAGTCCCGAAGGGCGGACTGATGACATGTCTTTCCCTCATTGGAACGACAGTTGTTCCGTACAACATGTTCCTGCATGCTGCAAGCGCCCAGAGAACATGGCATACAAAGGAAGAACTTCCGCTCTGTATGTTTGGCACAACCGTACCGATGATCATCGGCGGTGTTATCACAGGTTCCATTATGATCACATCAGCAGTGGTTATGCGCGGCATGAGCGTTAACAACGCAATGGATATGGCTGTACAGCTTGAAGGTACACTCGGACGTTTCGCTCAGCCTTTCATGGCATTAGGACTTCTCTCCGCAGGTATTTCCAGTGCTCTCTGCTCTCCGATCAGTGTCTCTTACGTATTAGCCGGACTTTTTGACTGGAAGACAGATGGCTCCGATAAACGTTTCTTAGGAACAAGCGCAATCATTCTGATCGTCGGAATTATTATTTCCGCAATCGGTACCAACCCGTTAGCACTGATCATGACTGCTCAGGCTGTAAATGGAATCGCACTCCCGGTCGTTGTAGGTGTTACTCTTTACCTTGCAAGCCGTCAGAGAATTATGGGTGAATATAAGAACTCCATGCTCCAGAACATTATCGGCCTGATGATCTTTGCGATCTCACTGATCCTTGGTATTTCAAGTTTTATCGGTGTTTTTGCCGGTTAAAGCATTAACACATACATGCACATGAGAAGAGGTGAACATATGCTGGAGGAAGTTGCGAGAGATGCCTGGGAGTATGGACGAAAATTCCTGCTGCAGGGAAAGGTCGCAGATTACATACCTGAGCTTGGGAAAGCAAATCCAGTACATTTTGGACTATGTATTAAAACAGAAGATGGCCGTCATATCGAATTTGGGGATTCCGAACGCCGTTTTACTATACAGAGTATCTGTAAAATCGTTTCCCTCGCAGCAGCACTGCAATATATCGGTGAAGAAAAGGTCTTTAAGAATGTGATGATGGAACCATCCGGGGATGCGTTCAATTCAATCTTAAAGCTTGACACAGCGAGCAACCGCCCGTTCAATCCAATGATCAACGCGGGAGCCATTGAAGTTGTAAGCCTTCTGGCCGGGCGCTTCTCTTTCGAACAGATGCTGGAATTTATCCGCACCTTATGTAATGACAATGAGATCGTTCTGGATGAGTCCGTTTATCGCTCCGAAAAGGCGACCGGTGACAGAAACCGGGCGATCGGATATCTGTTAAAGAGCAAGGGCGTGTTAAAGGGGGATGTTCTCCAGACGCTGGATCTCTACTTTAAGCTCTGTTCCTTGAGTGTAAATGCAAGATCATTATCAGAATTAGGCCTTCTTCTTGCAAACGGAGGTATTTCCACAACTACCGGAAAACGCCTTCTCGACAAAAAAGTCGTCCGAACATTAAAAACCCTTATGCTGACCTGCGGCATGTACGACCGTTCCGGGGAATTTGCCGTCCGCGTGGGAATCCCATCCAAAAGCGGTGTCGGCGGCGGAATCCTGTCCTGTGTGGGAGGCCGTATGGGAATTGGAATCTATGGACCGGCACTTGACGAAAAAGGCAACAGCATCGGCGGCGGATATACACTGGAATATCTCTCTGAACATTTGAATCTTCACATCCTTGATTCCGCCGATGAAAAAGAAGCATAAAATTAAGTCTTTTAATGCGACATATACAGTTTTCATGTAACTGTTGACTGCTTCATAACCATAAGTAAAAAAATGCCCTCGACAATGGGGCAATTGAGCAAAGAAAGGAAATAACATTATGAGAAACAGCAAACCAACTATTTATGATCCGGCGTTTTTACCAAACAACATTTACAGCGGAGTTCCGTCCTGGCTGAATCTTCCGGTTCTTGAAAATGAAAGTGAACTTTCCTCCATGGATGCCGTTGTCACCGGTGTTCCGTGGGAAGGCGGATGCACGATCGGCGGATACTCTTCCTGTACAGAAGGACCGAAAGCAATCCGTTCTGTATCGATCCGTTATACCGGCTATCTTCCGGACTTTGACCTTGATGCATTCGATTACTTAAAAGTCGGTGATTTCGGCGATGTCGCATGCAGAAACGGTGATTATCCGCTCACCTTTGCAGCGATCAGAGAAAGAATCGGCCAGATTGAAGAGGCAGGCGCTCTCCCGATCACCTTCGGCGGCGATCATGGAATTGCATATCCGATCATCAGTGAGATTGCAAAACGTCATCCAAAGAGAGTCGGCGTTCTCCATATTGATGCCCATCTTGACAATTACTCCATCTTTGGTGATGATGAATATTCCCGTTGCTCTCCGTTCTATCAGCTTTACAATGATCCGAATATGGATTCCACAAAAATCGTACACATCGGTATCCGCGGACCGCGTAACCATAAAGAGGAATTTGCAAACGCAAAAAAATACGGTGCGACTGTGATTCTCGCAAGAGAGATCAAAGAAAACGGCTGGAAAGAATCCATCCGAAAAGCAATTGAGATCGCCTCAAAAGATACCGATCTGATGTATATCACCGTTTGTTCAGACTGCCTTGACGCAGCGAGCATGCCGCAGGGGCCGCAGGATATGTGTGGCTTAACATCTTATGAATTATGCATGATGCTTCACGAAGCCGGACTCGCAGGTGCAAAGGGCATGGATTTCGTGGAGATCTATCCAGATACTCTGAGCTACCAGACCGCTGCACACGATGCATGCTGGGCAACCCTCTATTATCTGAATGGACTTGCAGAGAGAAAGAAAAACGAGAGCGAACAGAAATAGCTTCTGAAAGACGCAGCAGTTCAGCCAATCCGTGGTCGGACTGCTGCTTTTTTATAAAAAGAAACAAAAAATCAATTTTCTTACCGGTCTGTAGCAGCCGGGACTTTGTACACATGAAGGAGGAAACCATATGAAGACAATTTACGATGTACCGATCATTTTGAGAAGAGAAATTGAAGCGCTTATGGTCAAGCCATTTATCGATGCGTTTGAAAAGGAACTCGGACATGAAAAAACATATGAGATCGTAAAAAAAGTCATCTACGACATCGCCTTTAAAGAAGGTCAGGAATATGCGGAGCTCTTCGGAAGAAATGACCTGCAGGCGATCCGTATGCAGATGGAACCCTGGTCATCGAACGGTGCCTTAAACCTTGCATGGAGTGGAGACGGAGAAAAACATCTTTGTGAAGATGTTCTGGAATGTCAGTATGTTGCCATGTATGAACGTATCGGTATGAAGGATCTCGGAGCTGTCTTATCCTGCGGACGCGATGAACCGTTTTATAAAGGCATGAATTCCAAGATCAAAATGACACGAACAAGAACTCTGATGCAGGACGGCAAATGCTGTGATTTTGTATTTGATCTGGAGGAATAGCTGTGAACGTTCTGAAATTCGTAAAAGCGAAAAATGACTATCTCGGCAAGATCGAGGGCGGTGGACTTTCTTGAAAATTCAAATAACGAATGATATCATATTCCCCTATATACCCCCATTCCTTGCCGGGGAAATTTTCAGAATTCCATGACAGTTAAAAAGTGGGACTACTTCACCGACGCTTTGCTCGCCGGACAGCAATCCCACTTTTTATTTATTGATTTCTCTGTATATGATTTTTATTATTTTTGCGAAATATCAGGCGTTCTTTTCCTTCTCTTCTCTCTCCTCGCGCTCCCGCTCCGCCTGGGATTTTCTCAGATAGTCCGGCTTATGCTCCATGGCGGTCTCTGTCTTTCCTTCCGCAAAGTAGACAGCACCCAGTGCAGCCACAGAAGCGGCTCTCTGGCGGTTTACATGCGCCGGGGCAAGATCGTAAGGCACGGTCATTTTCTCCCGGATCTGCTTTTCGTAGACCGGCACACCGTCACCTAAGAAGATCACGCGCTCGCCCATCGCGTTCAGTTTTTCGATCAGCTCGCCCATATCCATCGCATCCTGATCCATCACGGTCTCAAATTTCTTCTCAAAGCGATAGATTCCCGTGTAGACCTGGTTTCTTCTCGCATCCATGATCGGACAGATCAGTCCGGATGCACCGAACAGGTTGTACGCTGTCGCGTCAAGCGTCGGAACATGGATCAGCGGCTTATTTAATGCCAGTCCAAGTCCCTTCGCCGTCGCAGAGCCGATCCTGAGTCCCGTAAAGGATCCCGGACCGCCTGACACCGCGATCGCATCGATCGTGTTCAGATCGATCCCGACAAGTTTTACCATCTCATCGATCATCGGCAGCAGAGTCTGTGAATGGGTCATCTTGAAATCCACCGTATATTCCGCCATCGTGATCCCATCCTCATAGATGGCCGTCGATGCCACCAGTGAGGAGCTCTCAATTCCTAAAATCCGCATCTATTTGTCCTCCACCGTGATCTTTCTGTAATCAAAACCTTTCTCCAGGTTCTTTTCGATCGTGACGGTCTTCACATGTTCCGGCAGGATCTCCTCGATCATGTTGGACCACTCGATGAGCGTCACACCTTCCCCGTAGAAGCAGTCTTCGTATCCGACTTCATCCATCTCGCTGATGTCGCCGATCCGGTACACATCGAAATGGTACAGCGGCATTCTTCCGCTGTCATACTGCTGGACGATCGTGAAGGTCGGGCTGTTTACCGGCTCCGTGATTCCGAGTCCCTCAGCAAAGCCCTTCGTAAAAACTGTTTTCCCGACGCCAAGATCGCCGTTCAGACAGATCACTTCGCCCGGCTTTGCCTGTTCCCCAAGCATTTTTCCAAAGGCGAAGGTCTCCTCCGGTGCATTTGTTTCCTTTATCATGCCTTTAATCCTTTCGTCTTCTTCGGCGGAAGATTCCGCTTGCAGAAATCAACAAACTCCTGCTTTCTCCCTTCAATGGACCGGAATGGCACAAGATATCCGTTTGTCGGTCCGACCTTGATGATATACATATTCGGGATCCGAACGACTTTCCAGATCTGATCCCATTTCAACTCTCCGGTCACACCGGCCTGTTCGACCCCGATCTGCTCATCCGAAACGTCAAGATTGATCGGCGTTGAGTATCCGGTCGTTTTCGCATGCGCCTTTGCCTTCATCCAGATCATGATCGGCTGGACAAACACAAAAAGGATGATACAGCCCAAAAGCATGACTCTCTGCATCACTGCCACTGAGCTCCATGCGTATCCGAGAATCCCGATGACCAGGATCAGGAACACGAATGTAAAGATCCCGGCAAATCCCGAATACGCGCTGTACATGGAGAAATCAAAAATATCTCTCGCTGTCATTTTTACCTGAATTTTCATACCAGTTTTTCCTCTTCAAATGCCGTCCGGATCCGGTTCATACACTCCTCGATGACGCTGCGCGGGGAAGCGACGTTGATGCGCTCAAATCCGCGTCCCTCCTCACCGAAGATATATCCCTCATCCAGAGCGACCTTTGCTTTCTTCTGCATCAGTTCTTCCAGTTTTTTCTCATTCCGGTCAACGTATCCGTTGAGATCAAGCCACGCGAGGTAGGTTCCCTCCGCCTTGACGAGATGAGCCTTCGGAAGATATTTCTTTAAATATTCGTCGATATACGCGAAGTTTCCATCCAGATAGTCCTTCAGCTGCTCCAGCCACTCTTCCCCCTCTGTGTAGGCCGCGATCATCGCCGTCATGCCCAGAGCGGAAGCGCCATCCATGGACAGGCTGCCATTCACATAGTCTTTCCATTTTTTCTGAAGTTCCTTATTGTGGATCACGATATTGGAGGTCTTCATTCCGGCAAGGTTGAAGGTCTTGCTCGGCGCCGTGCAGACAACGATCCGGTCCGCATACTCCGGAGCCACATTCATGATCGGTATGAACGTCACGCCACGGCGGATCAGGTCGCAGTGGATCTCATCGCAGATGATCCATTTGTCGTACTTTTTACAGATCTCAACCGTCTTTTTAAGCTCGTCCTCCGTCCAGACACGGCCTGTCGGGTTATGCGGACTGCATACCACGAGAACCTTGTTTGCCGGGTCCTCCATCTTCTTATCGAGATCCTCAAAGTCGATCCGGTAAGCACCGTTCTCATAGATCAGCGCGTTGTCCACCGGAATGCGGCCGTTGCTGTTGGCCTTATTCGTAAATGGATAGTAGATTGGGCGCTGGAGGACGATCCCGTCCCCCGGTTCCGTGAGGAGGTTGATGAGCGCTGCATAGGCAGCCACAACGCCCGGACAGAAAAACAGGTTCTCTCTGCTCTCCTCCCAGCCATAGCGCTTCTTCATCCAGCCTGTCACAGCATCCATGCACTCGTCCGCATCGTACATGGTGTATCCGAAGATTTTCCGGTCGATCCGCTCATGGAGAGCCTTTAAGATCGGTTCTGCGCAGGCAAAGTCCATATCTGCCACCCAGAGGGCGAGGGAATCTTTGTCAGCTCCCTTCGGCAGACGTTCAACTTTCATTGCATGGGTTCCCTTACGGTCGATCACTTCATCAAAATTATACTTCATGACTGACTCCTCCATTTCTTCGGCTCGCCGGAATATTCTCCGTCTGTCCCGTGTATTCCTTTTTATCTGGTTCGTCTCCTTAAAAGCCTTATATCTCTGGCATTCCTACGCTAAAATCAGTTTCTTCCTGCCGCAGGGATTTCAGGACTTTTCCGCCAATTAAATATTCCTTCATATCGACAATTTAGAATTTATTCCTCGTCCAATATCATAGATAAGGAAATTCTTTTCTTCGCCATATCCACTCCGAGAACCTTCACCTCAACGATATCCCCTACGCTGACCGCCTCAAGCGGATGCTTGATGTACTTCTTGGAAAGCTGGGAAATGTGCACAAGACCGTCCTGATGGACACCGATATCTACGAAAGCGCCGAAATCAATGACGTTTCTGACGGTTCCCTTTAAGATCATTCCCGGTTTTAAGTCCTTCATATCGAGGACATCCGTTCTGAGGATCGGTTTCTGCATCTCCTCACGCGGGTCTCTCGCCGGTTTTTCCAGTTCCTTTACGATATCCTTTAAGGTCTCCTCACCGACTTCCAGTTCCTCTGAGAGCTTTTTATAATCCATGATCTTCTTTGAGATCCCGGCAGCTCCGCCTTTTGTGATCTCCTCCGGCTCCACATGGACACGTTTTAACAATTCCATCGCCGCCTTGTAGGACTCTGGATGCACAGACGTTCCGTCAAGTGGATTATCCCCACCGGCAATTCTCATAAATCCGGCGCACTGCTCGAACGCCTTCGGGCCGAGCTTTGCGACCTTTAAGAGCTGGCGGCGGTTTGTGAATGCACCGTTCTCCTCACGGTAAGCGACAATATTTTTCGCGATCATCTTTGACACGCCGGAGATGTACTCCAAAAGGGATGCCGATGCTGTGTTCAGGTCAACTCCAACCTTGTTTACGCAGTCCTCCACAACATTCCCGAGCGCCTCACCGAGGTGTTTCTGGTTCATATCATGCTGATACTGACCGACGCCGATGGCCTTCGGATCGATCTTTACAAGCTCTGCAAGCGGGTCCTGGAGACGTCTCGCGATGGAGACAGCACTTCTCTGACCTACATCAAATTTCGGGAATTCCTCTGTCGCAAGCTTGCTGGCAGAATATACGGAAGCTCCCGCCTCGTTTACGATCACATACTGGACGTGTTCCGGGATCTCCTTGATAAACTCCGCGATGATCTGCTCAGACTCTCTGGAAGCAGTTCCGTTTCCGACGGAGATCAGGGAGATCTGATATTTCTCGATCAGCTTCTTTAAGGTCTTTTTCGCGTCCTCGACCTTATTCTGCGGTGCGGTCGGATAGATCACAACGGTATCGAGGACTTTTCCGGTCGCATCAACGACAGCCAGCTTACAGCCGGTACGGAACGCCGGGTCCCATCCAAGAACAACGCGTCCGGCGATCGGAGGCTGCATGAGAAGCTGTTCCAGGTTCTTTCCGAATACCTGGATCGCGCCGTCCTCCGCCTTTTCCGTCATGAGATTTCTGACCTCACGCTCGATCGCCGGAGCGATCAGACGGTTATAGCTGTCCGCGATCACTTCCTGCAGGATCGGAGTTGTCACCGGGTTTTCTCTCGTGATCACCATCTTGTTCAGATAGCGCAGGATTTTCTCCTCCGGAGCCACGATCTTTACAGTCAGGATCTTTTCCTTCTCGCCGCGGTTTAAGGCGAGGATCCTGTGTCCTGCACACTTTCTCACGAGCTCCTCGTGGTGATAGTACATCTCATAGACAGATTCTGTCTTCTCATCCTTTGCCTCGGAGACGATCGATCCCTCTTCCTTCGTCACGTTTCGGATATAGGCGCGGTATTTCGCAACCTCGGAGATCCGCTCCGCGAGGATATCCTTTGCGCCGTCGATCGCTGCTTTCACGTTCGCAACGCCTTTTTCCTCTGATACATACGGGGCCGCAAGAGTCTCGATCGGCTCCTTCGCCATCTGCAGCATAATCGTATCGGCAAGCGGCTCAAGTCCTCTTTCCTTTGCAACGCTTGCTCTCGTCTTTCTCTTCGGGCGGAACGGAAGATATAAGTCCTCGACCGCCACCATCGTCTCAGCATCCTCGATCTTTTTCTTCAGATCAGCGGTAAGTTTTCCCTGATCTTCGATCGCCGCGAGGACCTGGGTCTTACGGTCTTCCAGTCCGCGCAGATATTTTAATCGTTCATCCAGGTTTCTTAATATCTCATCGTTTAAGGAACCGGTTACTTCTTTCCGGTATCTGGCAATAAACGGAATCGTGTTTCCCTCATCGATCAGATTTACGGCTGCCTCGATCTGGCTCCGTTTTACCCCTAATTCCGCTGTCAGTACGCCTAAAATGTCCATGTTGTTTCTCCTTCTGGTTCTTCCCCGGACGGCTCCAGGCTGCCGGAGATGTCAATCTCCATTATAATTCAATCCATCCTCTTATGCAACTTAAATGTGGACATGCGCGGCGTTTCATGTTAAACTATACGGTAACTGTTCCGTGTCATTTTTCCGCGGCGCGGACAAGTTTCACATACATTTAGGAGGAATTTTCATGACAGATTACGACGATCAGAATTCATCTGAATATAAAGACCAAACCACTGAAACAGCTCCTGCAGAACAGACCGGTCAGCAGATTTCATCCCCGGCAGACGGACAGGATACAAACCAGCAGTCCCCGGACAATAGGCAGATGTCTCCTCAGAATAATGGACAGGATCCCTACTGGCAGAACCCAAACAGCCAGCAGATCCCTCCTCAGAACAACGGACAGAATCCTTATTGGCAGAACCCAAACAGCCAGCAGATCCCTCCTCAGAACAACGGACAGAATCCTTACTGGCAGAACCCAAACAACCAGCAGATTCCTCCTCAGTATAACGGGCAGCCGCCCTACTGGCAGGATCAGCCGCAGCGCCCAAGACGCGAGAAAAACTCATTTGCAGCGATGTCCCTGATCAGCGGTATCTTCGCGATCCTGACGCTCTGCTGTTTCGCATTCCCAGTTGCGATCATCTGCGGAGTCGGCGCGATCTGTTTCGCGATCATCTCCAAACGCGGGCAGGCATTCCGCGGAACAGCCATCGCAGGCATTATTCTCGGTGTGATCGCCATTCTCCTCGGTGTCGGTGAATTCTTTTATGTTCTGACGATCACCAACTTGATGAAGGACCCGGCCAACGCGGCAGCTTTCAACCAGTTCTTTGAACAGTTTCAGCAGCAGTTCGGGATCAATTAATCTTTTGTTTCAAAAGCCGGTTGATCACCTTTTATGGCAATCGAAAAGCCACTGTTCCCTTCCATCGATCACAAAAAGATCGCGGAAGAAGAACAGTGGCTTTCCTTTTTTCCATATGACGCAAAAAAACCGGCAGAACACGCATAAAACGTATTCCACCGGTCTTAAGTTCTGCCGTACGGCTAATTGCTATACAGAATTAAACGAGCTCGATCAGAACTGCCATAGCACCGTCGCCCTTACGCTGACCGATCTTGATGATTCTTGTGTAACCACCGTTACGGGAAGCGTACTTCGGAGCGATCTCGTTGAACAGCTTGTTTGTAAGATCAACTTTCTTTGTGTTTTTCTTCTTACCAGCTGCTGCTGTCGGAACTTCTGTTACGTCATAAAGAGCTTTTACCATCTGTCTTCTTGCATGAAGTCTGGACGGCATGTCCTTCTTGATTTCCTTCTCAACTTCGTCGTATACAGTAACTTTCTTACCGTCAACAACTTCTTTTACTCTCTTGCCGTCAGCGTCCTTGCGGGCAACTTTAGCAGTAACTTTTACAGTCTCGAAGTTATCTTTCTCTTTTACTGCAAGAGCGATCAGGCTCTCAACGATCTTTCTTACTTCTTTAGCTCTAGCCTCAGTTGTAACGATCTTTCCATGATATAAAAGGTTTGTAGCCTGGATTCTAAGTAATGCTTTTCTCTGACTGGAAGTTCTTCCGAGTTTTCTATAACCTGCCATGATTTAATTCTCCTCCATTTGTGGAACAGCCGCCCACGCATCTTTGGACTTACTGGACTGCCGCCTTTTTCTCCATAATGAGTCGCTCTACGCCCGTCCGTGCTTCTTTGGACTTACCATCCGGGTGTGTATCACAACTAAATTTTACTGTTCGTCACTGGAATTGAGCTGTAAGCCCAGTTCTTTTAACTTTGCAAGTACTTCCTCGAGGGACTTACGACCAAGGTTTCTAACCTTCATCATATCCTCAGATGTACGGCTGCAAAGCTCTTCAACGGTATTGATACCGGCTCTCTTGAGACAGTTGTAGGAACGAACGGATAACTCCAGCTCGTCAATGTTCATCTCAAGAACTTTCTCTTTCTCGTTGTTCTCCTTTTCAACCATAACCTCTGCAGTCTTTGCATTCTCAGAGAGGTCGATGAAGAGATTCAGATGCTCGCTTAAAACTTTAGCAGCAAGGCTGACTGCCTCGTCCGGATCAAGTGTTCCGTTTGTGTAGATCTCAAGTGTGAGCTTATCGTAGTCTGTCTGCTGACCAACACGGGTGTTCTCAACGGACATGTTGACACGCTCAACCGGTGTGTAAATGGAATCTACAGCGAGAACTCCGATCGGAAGATCGTCGCTCTTGTTCTTATCAGCGCTCACGTAGCCACGGCCGTTGGTGATCGTAAGTTCCATGTAGAACTTGCTGTCTGCACCGCCGCTTAATGTTGCGATCACCTGATCCGGGTTGAGGATCTCGATGTCAGCATCTGTCTGAATGTCAGATGCGTGGATCACGCCCTCGCCCTCGAACTCGATGTACGCAGTCTTCGGCTCGTTTGTATCGCTGTTGTTCTTAATTGCTAAGCTCTTGATGTTCATGATGATCTCAGTTACATCTTCCTTAACGCCGGAGATGGAGCTGAACTCATGAAGTACACCATCAATTTTCACCTGGCTGACAGCAGAACCCGGTAAAGAAGAAAGCATGATTCTTCTCAGGGAATTTCCCAGAGTTGTGCCGTAACCCCTCTCAAGCGGTTCTACGACAAACTTTCCGTATCTTTTATCTTCGGAAATCTCAGCAATCTCAATGTTTGGTTTCTCAAAATCGAACACAAAAAGCCCCTCCTTTTGGGTATGCTTTGACAAATGCCACGGAGCATTTTAGAACACAAAGCATCCGGCCGAAAAATGGCCAGATACTTTGTAAAAACCGCTCCGGTGAATTATTTGGAGTATAACTCGACGATGAGCATCTCGTTTACAGGAACGTCGATTTCTTCTCTTGTCGGAAGAGTTTTGATCTCGCCCTTTAAGTTCTCATGGTCAGACTCTAACCATGCCGGAACAAGACGACCAGCTGTGGTCTCGAGAACCAGCTTGTAGTGGTTGTCGCCTTTGTTCTTTTCTCTGATCTCAACAACATCGCCAGCCTTTACAAGGTAGGACGGGATGTTTACGCACTTGCCGTTTACAAGAACGTGCTTGTGGTCAACGATCTGTCTGGCTTCCTTTCTTGTTCTTGCGAAACCAAGACGGAAGATAACGTTGTCAAGTCTGCGCTCAAGAAGGATCATAAGGTTTTCACCTGTCTGTCCGTTTAAACGCTCAGCCTTATCGTAGTAGTTACGGAACGGCTTCTCCAGAACGCCATAGATGAACTTAGCTTTCTGTTTTTCTCTTAACTGAAGACCATACTCACTGATCTTCTTGTTTGCTCTCTTAGATTCTCTGTTGGATTTTTTATCTATTCCTAAATAAATGGGATCAAGGTCAAGGGATCTGCATCTTTTAAGAACAGGAACTCTATCAACTGCCATTTTATTTCCTCCTAATTAGACTCTTCTACGCTTTGGCGGACGGCATCCGTTGTGCGGAACCGGTGTTACGTCCTTAATGCTTGTTACTTCAAGACCACATGCCTGAAGGGCACGGATAGCAGCCTCACGGCCTGATCCCGGTCCTTTAACCATAACGTCTACGGATTTTAAACCATGTACAAGAGCTGCCTTAGTTGCAGTTTCTGCAGCCATCTGTGCTGCATATGGAGTAGATTTCCTTGAACCTCTAAATCCCAGACCGCCTGCACTTGCCCAAGATAAGGCATTACCCTGTGCATCTGTTAATGTCACGATTGTGTTGTTAAAAGATGACTGGATGTGCGCCTGTCCGCGTTCAACGTTTTTCTTTACACGCTTTTTTGTCACTTTTTTAGCAGTGGACACTTTTTTAGCCATTTTAAACTAACCTACTTTCTCATTTACTGAACCCTGTTTCCTGTCTTTAAAACATGCAACGTGATTCATAACATTTGTTACTGATTATTATTTCTTCTTGTTTGCAACAGTCTTTCTCGGACCCTTGCATGTTCTTGCGTTTGTCTTGGTCTTCTGACCACGGCAAGGAAGACTCTTTCTGTGACGAATACCTCTGTAGCATCCGATCTCCTGAAGTCTCTTGATGTTTAAAGCGATCTCACGACGTAAGTCACCTTCAACAGTCTGAGTCTCAGCGATTACTGCTGCAATGTTCTTTACTTCGTCATCGGTTAAATCCTTTACACGAGTGTCAGGATTTACACCAGCCGCAGCAAGAATACGGTCTGCACTTGCTCTACCGATACCGTAGATATAAGTTAAGCCGATTTCGACACGTTTTTCCCTTGGTAAATCAACACCTGAAATACGAGCCATGAGTGGTACCTCCATTTAAATATTGTAGAAATAGTTATTGCCGACACGACAACGCACTCTCGCGTTTCATGTCAAAGCCGCGCGAAAAATACAGGCAAATATGCGGCATCAGCCCTGTCTCTGTTTGTGCTTAGGATTTTCACAGATAATTCTGATACTGCCTTTTCTCTTAATAACCTTGCACTTCTCGCAAATCGGTTTTACTGATGATCTTACTTTCACAGTAATTCTCCTTTCCTTCGTAGTCCGCTTCCCTTACTGCCGGAAACACACCGATTCCGTGCCATCTGGAAACGGCATTACGGGTTGCTATACCTGTATAAAAAGCACCTGAAAATGGGCATAATACAAGCGTTCCAACAAAGTTCGCTTGAGCATTATAACACTTCCTTACAGGAAAATCAAGCATTTTTGCTGGTTTTCTTCAACTTTTTTCTGCCCGTCCTCAAAGATACTATTTATCTCTCCAAATGATACGTCCCTTGGATAAATCGTATGGGGACATCTCTAATGTTACCTTGTCTCCCGGAAGAATACGGATGTAGTTCATACGCAGTTTTCCGCTGATGGTTGCTAAAACCTTGTGGCCATTTTCAAGTTCAACCTGGAACATGGCATTCGGCAGTTTCTCTACAACAACGCCTTCGATCTCGATTACGTCAGCCTTAGACATAAAATTTACCTCCTGTTTGCTTTCTTAATGATCTGGACATGTTTTTTATTTTTCCGGAGGACCCGGCCGTTCTCTGCAAGCAGAGAAACGTATGTTCCAAGGTCCTCCGTTATGACATAGATTTTATCCTTGTCATTTCCGGCAAGTGATCTCGCCAGGAATCCCGGGGTCATCTCCATGCGGGGCCTCCTATTCAAGGCCCGGACGCAGGGAGAGGATCTCCGGCTCGCCCTCGGTGATGAGGATCGTATTCTCATAGTGAGCGGACAGGGCATGATCTGCTGTAACAACGGTCCAGTCATCGTCCATCCAGATTACATCCGGTGTACCTGCATTGATCATCGGCTCGATCGCCAGTGTCATGCCCGGCTGCAGAAGGATCCCCTTTCTCTTCGTTGCGAAGTTCGGGACCTCCGGATCTTCATGAAGGTGGGTACCAATTCCATGTCCTACCAGATCGCGGACAACGCCATAGCCGAATTTCTCGGCATATGCCTGGATTGCCGTGGAGATGTCATTCAGATGATTGCCTGCTTTTGCAAATTTAATACCTTCGTAAAAGCACTGTTTTGTCACATCCATCAGTTTCTGTGCTTCCGGGGAGACGTTTCCTACTGCCCAGGTGCGGGCTGCGTCGGAATGGTATCCTTTATAGATCGTTCCTGCGTCAAGGCTGACGATATCGCCTTCCTTTAAAATGCGGTGCTTATTCGGGATACCATGTACGATCTCATCGTTTACGGACACGCAGATGGATGCCGGATATCCATTATAATTCTTAAAGGACGGAATGCATCCATGGCTGCGGATCAGGCGCTCTCCCAGCTTGTCGATGTCCATCGTGGACATTCCCGGGTGAACGGCTGCATGCAGCTCCTCGTGTACCTGCGCCAGAATTTCTCCGGCTTTTCGCATCAGTTCGATCTCTCTCGGCGATTTAATTGTTACTGCCATTCTTTTAAGCTCCTAAAATCTTTGTGATAGCCTCAAATACCTGTTCCATATTCTGTGTTCCGTCTACAGTGTAGAGAACGTGCTTATCCGCATAGAAGCTGATGAGCGGACGTGTCTGCTCATGGTAAACAGCCAGACGTTTTGTAACAGTCTCCGGCTTATCATCATCTCTTAAGACGAGTTCAGCGCCGCACTTGTCGCAGATGCCTTCCTTCTTCGGAGCAGCATATACGATGTGATAGGTCATTCCGCACTTTACGCATGCACGGCGGCCTGCCATACGGGTAACGATCTTCTCATCCGGTACGTCGACATCGATCGCGAAATCGATCGCCTCTCCCTTTTTCGCAAGAGCCTCTGTGAGAGCCTCTGCCTGCGGGATCGTACGTGGGAATCCATCGAGGATGTATCCCTCTTTGCAGTCCGGCTGGCTGATCCTGTCCATAACAAGGTCAACAGTCAGTTCATCCGGAACAAGAAGTCCCTGGTCCATGAATGCTTTCGCTTTCTTTCCAAGTTCTGTTCCGTTCTTGATATTAGCCCGGAAGATATCTCCGGTAGAAATGTGCGGGATTCCGTACTTTTCCGCGATTCTCTGTGCCTGGGTTCCTTTTCCGGCACCCGGCGCGCCCAACATAATGATCTTCATAATTGTTATTTCCTCCACTCGTCCTAAAAAACCGAAAAAGCGGGCGAAAAGCATCTTTCCGCCCGCTCCGATTTTCAGCACGCAGCTGCTGCTATTTCTCTGTCAAATCAGTCATTTAAGAATCCCTTGTAATTTCTTACAAGCATTAAAGACTCCACAGCCTTGATCGTCTCGAGGATAACACCTGCAATAATGATCAGGGATGTGCCGCCGAAGGAAAGATTACCAACGGAGAAGAGACCGGATGCGATGATCGGGATAATGCACACGATCACCAGACCGCAGGCTCCAATAAATACAATATAGTTTAAGATATTGTTAAGGTAGTCCGAAGTTGGCTTACCTGGGCGGATGCCCGGGATAAAGCCGCCGGATTTCTTCATATTATTAGCAACTTCCAGCGGGTTAAACGTAATGGACGTATAGAAATACGCGAACAGTACGACTAATACGATATATACGAGCAAACCAATGGAGTAAGCCGGAGCTTCCGGTTTAAACCAGTTGGATGAGCTCAGCGCTAACAGGATCTTTCCACCGATTGTTGAATAATCTACGTGGAAGAACTGAGCGATCATGACCGGCATGGACATGATGGAAGAAGCAAAGATGACCGGAATAACGTTTGCGGTGTTTACCTTCAACGGAATGTAGGTAGACTGTCCGCCGATCATTCTGCGGCCCTGCATCTTCTTGCTGTACTGTACCGGAATTCTGCGCTCCGCATCATTTAAGATGAGAACGAAGACAACGATCGCAATGATGATCGCCAGTACAATAATGCATGCTACTGTTGCAACTGCAACTGATTTGCCTGCCATAAAGCGCTCATATAATGTCATCATATCCTGTGGAGTACCAGATACGATATTGATCAGAAGTACGATGGAAATACCGTTTCCGACTCCATTGTCTGTAATCCTCTCGCCAATCCACATCAGAAGAGCGGAACCTGCGGTCATAGCTGCTACAACCGTGAGGTATCCCCAGACATTGCGGTGATCTTCGAGAAGAAGTCCTTTACCGCCAAGGCCGACTGCCATTGCACAGGACTCGAAAAGAGCCAGGCCAACGGTAAGATATCTGGTGTACTCTGCGATCTTCTTTCTTCCGTCCTCACCATCCTTCTGCATTTCCTCAAGCTTCGGAATTGCAATGGTAAGCAACTGCATGATGATGGACGATGTGATATACGGGGTGATGCTCAGCGCAAAGATCGACATGGAGGAGAAAGATCCTCCTGTGATCGCATTGAAAAATCCCATTCCAGATGACTGGAGATTGGAAAAGAAATCATGCAGATAGCTGGGATCAACGCCCGGAATCGGAAGACAACAGCCGATTCGGATGACTACAAGCATCATGAAGGTGTAAAGAAGTCTGTCGCGGACTTCTTTCACCTTAAATGCCTTCTGTAAGGATTTTAGCATATTAGATCACCTCGCAGGTTCCACCTACTGCCTCAATTTTAGCTTTTGCGCCTTCACTGAAAGCATTGGCTTTAACGACAAGTTTCTTTGTTAACTCTCCGTTACCAAGAATCTTAACGCCGTCCTGCGGGTTTTTGATCACACCTGTCTCCAGTAATGTCTCAACGGATACTACGGAGTCATTCTCAAATCTCTCTAATGCGCTTACATTAATTCCAACGATCTCCTTGGAGTTGATGTTTGTAAATCCTCTCTTCGGAAGACGTCTGTATAACGGCATCTGGCCGCCCTCGAAACCAGGTCTCGGTGCGCCGGAACGTGCCTTCTGGCCCTTATGTCCCTTACCAGCTGTCTTACCATTTCCAGAAGCGTGTCCACGACCTCTTCTGAAACTATCACTGTGTTTAGATCCTTCAGCAGGATGTAAATTAGATAAGTTCATCACTGCACCTCCTTACTTATATCTATTAGATCTCTTCAACTTTTACCAGATGTCTGACATTCTGGATCATGCCTCTAACTGCACCATTATCCGGCATCTCAACAGTCTTGTGCATCTTCTTTAAACCAAGTGCCTCGATTGTTGCTCTCTGCTTCGGAACAGCGCCGATAGGGGATTTTACTAATGTGATTTTTAATTTCTCTGCCATTTTATTATCCTCCTATTAGCAAACAACGTCTTCAACAGATTTGCCGCGGTTCTTAGCAACCTCTTCCGGAGTCTTTAATTTTGTAAGACCCTCGATTGTTGCGAGAACTACGTTTGTCTTGTTGTTGGAACCTAAAGACTTTGTACGGATGTTCTTGATGCCTGCAA
Source organism: Clostridium sp. Marseille-P7770 (assembly GCF_902143525.1). NCBI lineage: Bacteria > Bacillati > Bacillota > Clostridia > Eubacteriales > Clostridiaceae > Clostridium > Clostridium sp. Marseille-P7770. Next base: position 374,448 of record NZ_CABFVC010000005.1, read on the forward strand.
GCTCTACTACGGAACGAACCGGACCACCAGCGATGATACCAGTACCTTCCGGAGCTCTCTTGATCAGTACGGAAGCGCTTCCGTACTCGCCAAGGAAGTCGTGCGGGATGCTCTTGTTCTCATCCATCGGGATCTCTACAAGGTTCTTCATAGCAGCTTCTTTACCTTTACGGATAGCTTCCGGAACCTCACCTGCTTTACCAAGGCCTGCGCCTACGTGACCATTGCCGTCTCCTACTACTACCAGAGCGGAAAATCTCATGGTACGTCCACCTTTAACAGTCTTGGATACGCGCTTAATGGCAACAACTTTGTCATTTAACTCTAACTGACTTGCGTCAATGATTGTACGCTTCATGCTGTTTTCTCCTCTCTATTAGAATACGAGACCAGCCTCGCGGGCTGCATCTGCTAATGCCTGAATCTTACCCTGATAAATGAAACCGCCTCTATCGAAAACGACCTCTTTGATGCCTTTCTCGATTGCTCTCTTAGCTACTACGGTTCCGATATATGCAGCTGCATCAACGGTATCTGTGTTCTCTAACTCTGCTTTGATCTCTTTCTCAAGAGTAGAAGCAGATACTAAAGTATGTCCAACGGAATCGTCGATGATCTGAGCATACATATGATTATTGCTTCTGAACACTGCTAAACGCGGTCTCTCTGCTGTACCAGCAAAGCGATTGCGTAATCTATAGTGTTTTTTTCTGCGGATTTCGCTTCTTGACTGCTTGCTAACCATTTTTACACTCTCCTTAAATTATTTCTTACCAGTCTTACCAACTTTGCGTCTGATAACCTCATCAGCGTACTTGATACCTTTGCCCTTATACGGCTCCGGTCTTCTCTTCTCTCTGATTTCAGCTGCATACTGGCCGACTTTCTCTTTGCTGATGCCCTTAACGATGATGATGTTCTGTCCATCAAGAACAGTCTCGATACCTTCCGGATCTTCCATCTCTACCGGATGGGAGTAACCAAGGGAAAGTGTGAGCTTCTTGCCCTGCTTCTGAGCTCTGTAACCAACACCGTTTACCTCAAGCTTCTTCTCGTAGCCTTCAGTAACACCCTGGATCATGTTATGGATTAGCGTTCTTGTAAGACCGTGTAAAGATTTCATCTTCTTTAAATCGTTCGGTCTTGTTACGACGATGTGTCCATCTTCTTCTTTGATTTCCATCTCTACCGGTAAATCTCTTACCAGTGTTCCCTTCGGACCTTTAACGGTCACATTGTTGTTCTCTGCGATTGTTACAGTTACGCCTGCTGGAATCGCTACCGGCATTCTACCAATACGTGACATGCCTTTTACCTCCTACTTAGATTCTCGGAAAGTGCTTTAACACTCTCTGTTTTCAGTTTCTATGTTATATATAGTCTGAAGTTATCTCCAGACGCACGCAAACTCCGCCCTTCCAGATCTTAAATCCGGCTTTGCAGGCGGGGTGCGATAACATCAATAATTACCAAACGAACGCAAGAACTTCTCCGCCGACACCAAGCTGTCTAGCCTGCTTGTCAGTGATGATTCCCTGGTTTGTGGATACGATAGCGATACCAAGTCCGCCAAGTACCTTCGGCATATCTTCCTTGCCAGCGTATACACGTAAGCCCGGCTTGGAGATCTTCTTGATACCGGAGATGATCTTCTCGTTCTTGTCTGCGCCATACTTTAAGGAGATGCGGATTGTCTGGAATGCACCGTCCTCAACGATGTCATATTTCTTGATGTAGCCTTCTCTTACAAGGATATCAGCGATAGCTAATTTCATCTTGGAAGCCGGAACATCTACTGTATCGTGTTTAGCAGTGTTTGCGTTACGAATTCTTGTAAGCATATCTGCAATCGGATCGCTCATAGTCATGATTATATTTCCTCCTAATGGGTTGTTGGTTTATCACTGTGGTTCGCGAATCATTCGCGCTGCACAGGAGTGTTGTTCGGCCTGGGGAAAACAAGTTTTCCGTATAGGCGTTGTTACGATGAATAGGGAAGTTCTTTTCCCTGTGGTCGAAGAACGGGACCAGTCAGCTTGCCAGGCGCTTCACTGCACGGTCAGGCGGGGGAACTCGCCGTTTCCCACCTGACTTCTGACGCCTTTTAAGCAGCTAAATCCTACCAGCTTGCCTTCTTTACGCCCGGGATCTCGCCCTTGTAAGCGAGCTCACGGAAGCAGATACGGCAAATGCCATATTTTCTCAGATATGCATGTGGACGACCACAGATTCTGCAGCGGTTGTATTCTCTTGTGGAGAACTTTGCCGGACGCTGCTGTTTAATCTTCATTGAAGTCTTTGCCATGGTTACTCCTCCTAATTACTTTGCAAACGGCATGTTGAATAATGTTAAAAGTTCACGAGCTTCCTCGTCAGTCTTAGCGGTAGTAACGAAGATGATGTCCATACCTCTAACCTTGTCAACTTTATCATATTCAATTTCCGGGAAAATTAACTGTTCCTTGATGCCGAGTGCGTAGTTACCTCTGCCGTCGAACGCGTTAGCGTTTACGCCGCGGAAGTCACGTACACGCGGAAGAGCGAGGTTGATCAGACGATCAGCGAACTCGTACATCTTCTCGCCGCGAAGAGTAACTTTGCATCCAATAGCCATGCCCTCTCTGAGTTTGAAGTTTGCGACAGACTTCTTAGCCTTTGTAAGAACTGCCTTCTGACCGGAGATGATCTCAAGGTCACGAACTGCAGAGTCAAGGACTTTCGCGTTGTCTTTTGCTTCGCCTACGCCCATGTTGATAACGATCTTGTCGAGCTTCGGCACTTCCATGATATTCTTATAACCAAATTTCTTGATCATTGCTTCAACGATCTCGTTCTGGTACATTTCTTTTAATCTAGCCAACTTGTGTTTCCTCCTCTCTGCTATTAGTCAATTACTTTACCGGTTGCCTTAGCAACGCGGACTTTCTTACCGTCTTTAACTTCAAAGCCAACTCTTGTAGCTTTTCCGTCAACGAACAGCATTACGTTGGAGATATCGATCGGAGCTTCCTGATGAACAATTCCGCCGTTCTGGTTTGTCTGGCTCGGTTTGGTGTGCTTTGTCACCATGTTGCAGCCTTCAACGACAACTTCGTTCTTCTTGGTATCTACGCTCAGAACTTTACCAGTTTTATCTTTATCTTTACCTGCGATGATCTTTACCATATCATCTTTTTTGATTTTATGCATTATCTGGCACCTCCTTATAATACTTCCGGAGCCAGAGATACGATCTTCATGAACTGTTTCTCACGAAGCTCTCTTGCAACCGGCCCAAAAATACGGGTTCCTTTTGGAGTCTTGTCATCTTTGATGATAACTGCTGCGTTCTCATCAAATTTAATATAAGAACCGTCTTTACGACGTGCGCCTTTTACAGAACGAACTACAACGGCTTTGACTACATCGCCCTTCTTTACAACGCCACCTGGTGTTGCTTCTTTAACGGAGGCTACGATTACATCACCGATGTTAGCATATCTTCTTGTAGAACCGCCCATAACGCGGATACAAAGCAGTTCTCTTGCACCTGTATTATCGGCAACCTTTAATCTGGATTCCTGCTGAATCATGCCTGTTACTCCTTCCTCGAATCAATTATCTTGCTTTCTCGACGATTTCAACAAGTCTCCATCTCTTATCCTTGGATAACGGTCTTGTCTCCATCACTTTAACTGTGTCGCCGATATTGCACTCATTTTTCTCATCATGAGCTTTTAATTTATATGTCTTTTTAACGATCTTTCCGATTAACGGATGTTTTACGTGGTTCTCGATAGCAACGACGATTGTCTTGTCCATCTTGTTGCTAACTACCTTACCAGTACGTGTTTTTCTAAGATTTCTTTCCACGACGGATAATCTCCTTTCAAAATCGATTTGTTACACGCATCGGCGTGTGTCATAACGACAGCTGTTCAACCCGCAAGTATGCCTTGGGGGTTCTTCACCGATACGGGATTAGTTAGCAACTCTTGCCTTTTCTGTGATAACAGTCTGAATTCTTGCGATGTTCTTGCGAACCTCTTTGATTCTGCTTGTGTTATCTAACTGGTTGGTTGCGTTCTGGAATCTCAGGTTGAAGAGCTCCTTCTTTGCTGCAACTAATTCTTCATTTAACTCTGCAGCGGTTTTCGCTTTTAATTCTTCTACATACTTATTAGTTTTCACTGTTATCACCGCCTTCTAAATCTGCCTTGGAAGCAATTTTACACTTACACGGGAGTTTGTGCATAGCAAGACGAAGAGCTTCCTTTGCTGTTTCCTCCGGAACGCCAGCGATTTCGAACATAACACGGCCCGGTTTAACTACTGCTACCCAGTACTCAAGAGCGCCCTTACCGGAACCCATACGAGTCTCAGCCGGTTTAGCTGTTACCGGTTTGTCCGGGAAGATCTTGATCCAAACTTTACCACCACGTTTGATATAACGAGTCATGGCAACACGGGCTGCCTCGATCTGATTAGATTTGATCCAGCACGGCTCAAGGGCAACAAGGCCATACTCACCGTTGGAGATTGTATTTCCTCTTAAAGCTTTACCGGCCATAGTTCCACGGAACTGTTTGCGGCGCTTTACTCTTTTCGGCATTAACATTATTTATCGCTCCCTTCCTTATTTCCCTTAGTCGGAAGAACCTCGCCTTTGTAGATCCAAACTTTAACGCCAAGTTTGCCGTAAGTTGTATCTGCCTCTGCGAAACCATAGTCAATATCTGCTCTTAATGTCTGAAGCGGGATTGTTCCCTCGCTGTAGAACTCTGTACGTGCGATATCAGCGCCGCCAAGACGTCCGCCAACTGCAGTCTTGATACCAAGAACGCCAGCCTTCATGGATCTGGACATTGTGGACTTCATAGCACGACGGAAGGAAACACGGTTCTCAAGCTGCTGAGCGATGGACTCTGCAACGAGCTGAGCTTCACGGTCCGGTCTCTTAACTTCCTTGATGTCTACAAATACCTTCTTAGCAGTCATCTTCTGAACTTCAGCTTTGACCTTCTCGATCTCAGATCCGCCCTTACCGATAACTACGCCCGGTTTTGCTGTGAAAACGATAATTTTTACTCTATCAGATGCGCGCTCGATTTCGATCTTGGAAACGCCGGCGCTGTATAATCTCTTCTTCAGGTAAGTTCTGATTTTGTGATCCTCGATGAGGTTGTCAGCGAAATCAGCTTCAGCGTACCATCTGGAATCCCAGTCTTTGATAACGCCGACTCTCATGCCGTGTGGATTAACTTTCTGTCCCATAACTGCCTCCTATTATTTCTCGTTCAGCACGATAGTGATGTGGCTCATTCTCTTTTCGATTCTGTAAGCTCTACCCTGTGCTCTCGGTTTTACTCTCTTCATAATCGGTCCCTGAGATGCGTAGCACTCCTCCACATACAGGTTCTCTGCGTTCATGCCGTTGTTGTTCTCAGCATTTGCGATTGCAGATTTTAATAATTTCTCGATTAAGCTGGAAGCATATCTAGGATTGTAAGTTACAATACCAAGTGCTGTCTGAACATCTTTGCCTCTGATGGCATCTAATACGAAACAAGCCTTCTGAACGGATACTCTTGCGTAAGACAGCTTTGCAGACGGTCTTGTATCCTTCTGGGCATTTCTCTCTCTCTTAATCTGACTTCTATGTCCCTTAGCCATTACTGGAACCTCCTTTCAAAGCGTATCTATTATTTACGTCCGGACTTTTTCTCGTCTTTGCCGTGGCCTCTGTAAGTTCTTGTAGCAACGAACTCACCAAGTTTGTGACCAACCATATCTTCTGTTACGTATACCGGTACATGCTTTCTGCCGTCATGTACAGCGATTGTATGACCAACCATCTGCGGGAAGATTGTAGAACGGCGGGACCAGGTCTTGATAACCTGTTTCTGTCCTGCCTCGTTCATAGCGTCTACCTTCTTCAGTAAGCTAGCGTCTGCAAATGGTCCTTTTTTAAGTGAACGAGCCATCGTTTTACCTCCTATCGATTATGAAATAGCCTTACCATTTCTTCTTCTTACGATTAACTTGTTAGACTGTTTGTTTTTCTTTCTAGTCTTAAGACCAAGAGCAGGCTTGCCCCACGGTGTGCACGGACCCGGACGGCCGATACCAGTCTTACCTTCACCACCACCGTGCGGATGGTCATTCGGGTTCATAACGGAACCACGGACTGTCGGGCGGATACCCATGTGACGTTTTCTACCTGCTTTACCAATCTTAACAAGGTTGTGGTCGCCGTTGCCTACAACACCGATTGTTGCGCGGCACTCGATCGGAACCATTCTCATCTCGCCGGACGGTAAACGAAGTGTAGCGTATTTTCCTTCTTTAGCCATTAACTGTGCAGCGTTTCCTGCAGAACGAACCATCTGTCCGCCCTTGCCCGGGAAAAGCTCGATATTGTGAACCTGTGCACCAACCGGGATTAAGGATAACGGTAAGCAGTTGCCGACCTTAGCCTCTGCGTGCTCGCCGCTCATAACCTTCATTCCGTTTGTAAGGCCCTGCGGTGCAAGGATGTAGGACTTCTCACCATCTGCGTAGCAGATTAAAGCGATGTTAGCGCTTCTGTTCGGATCGTACTCGATACCGATTACAGTTGCCTGAATTCCGTCTTTGGAATTTCTCTTGAAGTCAACCATTCTATATTTCTGTCTGTTTCCACCGCCCTGATGTCTAACGGTGATCTTACCCTGGTTGTTACGACCAGCGTTCTTCTTTAAAGAAACTACTAAGGACTTCTCCGGAGTTGTCTTTGTGATCTCGGAGAAATCAGAACCTGTCATATTTCTTCTGGAAGGTGTATATGGGTTATAGGTTTTGATTCCCATTTCTGACTCCTTTCAACGCCTTCTGGCGTTTCTATTTTTCGTATCGCGGCTTTGGTTGCCGCATAGTTTCAAAAATTACAGACCCTGGAAGATCTCGATGTCTTTGCTGTCTGCTGTGAGCTTAACGATTGCTTTCTTGGTCTTAGCAGTCTTACCAACTACCATACCACGTCTGCGGTTCTTACCGTCAGCGTTCATTGTGTTTACGCTCTCGACCTTTGTGCCCGGGAACATCTTCTCAACAGCTTCTTTGATCATGGTCTTGTTTGCTTCCGGATGTACGAGGAATGTATATTTCATCTCGCTCATAGCGTTCATGCTCTTCTCAGTTACAACCGGTTTGAGGATTACGTCGTAGTACTGTACGTTTGCCATTATGCGTATACCTCCTCGATAGATGCTACAGCAGCCTTAGTAGCTACTACAGTGTTGTATTTCAGAATGTCGAATACATTGATTGTATTAACAAGGGAAGTCTTAACTTCCGGGATATTTCTTGCGGAAAGAACTGTGTTCTGATCGTTGTCAGCAAGAACAACAAGAGCCTTGGAAACCTTGAGGTTGTTCATAACAGCCTTGAAGTTCTTTGTCTTGATCTCGTCGAACTTTAACTCGTCAACAACTACGAACTTGTTCTCGTTTACTCTGCTTGTAAGAGCGGACTTAAGAGCAGCTCTCTTCTCTTTCTTGTTAAGAGTGATTGTGTAATCTCTCGGAGTCGGAGCGAATACCATTCCGCCGCCTGTCCACTGCGGAGATCTTGTGGAACCCTGTCTAGCGTGACCTGTTCCTTTCTGTCTCCACGGCTTTCTGCCGCCACCGGAAACCTCAGAACGTGTTTTTGCTTTCTGTGTTCCCTGACGTTTATTTGCAAGCTGTGCAACAACAGCCATGTGTACGAGATGCTCGTTCACTTCAACGCCAAATACAGCGTCGTTCAGCTCGATTGTGCCAACTTCTTTACCTTCCATATTGTATACGGATACGTTTGCCATTTCTGTTTCCTCCTTTCCTGTAAAAGCTTATTTGTTAGCCTTTACTGTTTCCTTTAATGTTACTAAGGACTTCTTCGGTCCCGGTACAGCGCCTTTAACAAGGATCAGGTTGTTCTCAACGTCAACCTTGACAATCTCGAGGTTCTGAGTGGTAATCTTCTTGTTACCCATCTGACCCGGCATGCCTTTGCCCTTGAATACGCGGCCCGGAGTTGTTGCGGAACCATTGGAACCCTGATGACGATGGAATTTAGAACCATGAGCCATCGGTCCTCTGCTCTGTCCAAGTCTCTTAATAGCGCCCTGGAAACCTTTACCTTTGGAGATAGCAGTTGCATCAACCTTATCGCCAGCAGCGAAGATATCAGCTTTGATTTCGTCTTTTACGTTATACTCTTCAGAATTCTCAAAACGGAACTCTCTAACGAATCTCTTGTAAGATACGCCAGCCTTGTCGAAGTGACCCTTTACCGGCTTGTTTACAAGTTTCTCTCTCTTATCTACAAAGCCAACCTGTACAGCTTTGTATCCATCGTTCTCCTCTGTCTTAACCTGTGTTACTACACACGGACCAGCCTGAAGAACAGTTACCGGAACAAGAACGCCTTCATCGTTGAAGATCTGAGTCATTCCGACTTTTGTAGCTAAAATCGCTTTCTTCATTGTTTTTACCTCCTGTTACTAATCTACAGCGGAACGCAAAACAGAATTTTCTGTGCGTTCATCCTAGAGCAGCCCAACATAGGTGGAACACTATGACATTACATATTGTAATGATGTTGATTCCCTTTCAGGATGAGTAGTGTTGCTTTTATATCAGAACCATTCAGGATTTCTAATTTTAGTGGCTACATTTCAGTAGCATGAAAAATAAATATTTTTCAATTATTTATTTTTCATTTTGATGTCGATATAAACACCAGCCGGCATTTCCAGTCTGGACAGTGCATCTACTGTCTTCTGGCTCGGGCTTGCGATATCGATGAGTCTCTTATGAGTTCTCTGCTCGAACTGCTCTCTGGAATCTTTGTACTTATGAACAGCTCTTAAGATTGTTACAACCTCTTTCTTTGTCGGCAGCGGAACCGGACCACTCACCTGTGCTCCTGTTTTCTTTACTGTCTCGATGATCTTTCCAGCGGACTGGTCGATCAGCTGATGGTCGTAAGCCTTTAATGTGATTCTCATAACCTGACTTGCCATAAAAAAAGTCGCCTCCTTTTCGCACTTTTAATCGAAGTACGACAAGCGGTGACTGTACACGGTCTCGTGTGTATCATGCCGATTCACACGTTGTTACTGCCCCTTACCCTGAGCAGCTGTTAATTTGGTACAGTGACTTGTCGCCAGTTTCCTAACTTGACATTCGCTCCACGGAACACCTGCCATTCTCAGGCAGCAACCTCTCGCTTCTACGCTATCATGTCACAGCCAGATAAGAATAACACATCGTAATCTAAAAATCAAGCCTTTTTTGCTTATTTTTTAAGGGTTTTTTCAATTTGTGGATAATCGGCAGGAGCATGTTCAAATCGAAGTTTTCCATGCACAGATTGAAACAGCAAAGAGGAAAAAGGTCGCATCAGATCCATTCTCATGTGACTTTTTCCTCTTTTCGCTTCAGGGAGCATCCTGTTTCTTCTATATAATATAGTAGATATTCAATTTTCCCCGTTATCAATTTCTCAGAATCTAATGCGCAGGTCCTACTTCTCAGCACCTGTCTCTTTCTCGATCTCCAGATTCTCCTTTACCTTCGCCTCAAAGTCATCATTCGCAGCTTCTGTCTCCCCGGTCTCCGCGGAGATCTTCGCTTTTACCGCATCGACGCCTTCATCGAAAACTTCAAGAGCTGTCTGCAGCTGGTTGTCCTCGTCCTTCGGGATCTCGATCTTTGACTTCAGATCCTCAGCGAGTGCGACTGTCACATCCGGCTCGATGCCGAGTTTGTGGATGCACTCACCGGACGGAGTATAATAATACGCCGTTGTGAGTTTCAGGCCGCTGCCGTCCGGGAGATTGAACACTCCCTGGGCGATTCCTTTTCCGAAGGTCTTCTCTCCGACGATCGTTGCCCAGTTGTTATCCTTTAAGGCACCCGTCAGTACCTCGGAGGCGCTGGCGCTCTCGCCGTTTACAAGAAGAATGATCGGGACATCCACTTCATGTCCGTCATCGGAAGAGTAGGTGCTGTCATCGATTCCTTTTCCCTTAAAGCTTACGATGGTCTTTCCATCCGGAAGAAGATAATCTGCGATTTCCTTCGCCGCCTGGACAACACCGCCGCCGTTATTTCGAAGGTCAACGATCAGCTTTTCCATTCCCTGGGCTGTAAGGTCATCCACAGCTTTCTTAAACTGTTCGGAGCTTACCTCCTCAAAGGAAGAAAGTGAGATATATCCGGCTTTGTTTTCCACCATCTCATACTCCACCGTCGGGTTCTCCACCATGCGCCGCTCCACATCCATCTCCACATATTCATCCGTGGACTGACGGTAAACAGTCAGATGGACCTTCGTTCCTTCCTCACCGCGAATGTGATCGCTCACGAGAAGAGAGAGGTCCTCACCGGTCGCCTCGATATCTTCCACTTTGTAGAGGATATCTCCGGGAAGCATTCCGGCTTCCTGTGCCGGGGAATCTTTAAACACCTTCACGGCCGTGATAATTCCGGTATATACATTCTGGCTGACCTGAACACCGATCCCGCAGTAAGTACCGGAATTTTCCTCGTTCAGACTGGTATATTCGTCCTTATCATAATACACAGAATACGGATCGTTCAGAGAATACATGTACCCTCGGTAGATCCAGTCCTCCGCTGTCCCGTTCTTCTTCTGTTCTTCCTCCGTCATGTTCTCATCGAACAGGAAGTACTTGTCGATCAGTGCCTCCATGTACTGAAGCTTCGGCTCGATCTTCTTCATATCAAGCTTGTTGGCATCCGCTCCGGTCGTCTGTGCGCTCTGACTCTCCGAAGTCCGACGCCCGATGATCCATATTCCGGTTGCAAATCCAACCACTGCAAATCCCGCAAAAGCCGTCACAAGTGCGCCCACCAGGACGCCTTTCCAGAATTTATTTTTCGTCTCTTTCTCTTCCAATGTCTTCTCTCCTTCATCCTTCTGCAGCTGTTTTTGTCTGGAGATTTTTCTCTTCCATTGCTGTCTGAAATCCATTATGTACAGCAAAGCCTATCACGATCCGAATTGTCCGCATGATCTGCGCAGCTCTGTCAAAGTCCGCTATGGACTTACATACTTCGTCGGATTCACATAGGAACCGTTCACTCGGACTCCGAAATGGAGATGGGATCCGGTGGAATAGCCCGTTGAGCCGACTTTCGCGATCGTCTGTCCCTTTTTCACACTTTGTCCCTGTGATACCAGAAGACTGGACGCGTGCATATACACGGTGTAGACGCCGCCTCCATGGCTGATCATCACATAATTTCCAGCGGAAGAGCTGTAAGTCGCGATCACGACCTCACCCGCTGCAGCCGCGACGATGGAAGTTCCTGTCGGCGCGCTGATATCGATTCCCTGGTGGTTCGAAGAAGCCCCCTTTGTCGGGGATTTCCGGCTTCCGAATCCCGAAGTGATCCGTCCGCTCGCCGGACACGGCCATGTAAAGCTAATGTCCCCAAGGCTCACTGTTTTATACGTCTGTGCCGCCTTGTTTGCCGCAGCAGCTTTTTTCTTCTCCTCCTCGGCTTTCTTTCTCGCTTCCTCTTCCTTCCGTTTGATTTCCGCCTCGATGGACTTGATCTGGTTTTCCTGCGCCTCGATCGACTTCGCATATTCGGAGATCTGACCTTCTGCGGAAGCGATCTTCGTCTCGTAGTTCTGGAGCTCCGTCTGTTTCGCGGCGAGAAGCTTCTCCACGGACGCCTGTTTTGCCTCCGTCTCATCCTGAAGAGTTAATAGTTCAGCATGCTCTCCTTCCAGAGCTTTCTCTTTCTCTGCGATCTTCTCCTTCGTTGCGGCATACTCATCGAGTTTTTGCCGGTCATAGGAAGAGATTTTTGTGATATACTCCGCCTTGCTTAAAAGCTCCGAGAGGGAACCCGCCTCCATGAGAAGATCCACGTAGGTGCTGTCGCCCTTCTCGTACATATATTTTATCCGGAGCTTCATGGATTCATACTGGCTTTTCTCCGTCTCCTTCGCCTCGGAGAGTTCCTGCTTTGTCGTATCGATCTGCTTTTCCTTCGCGTCGATGTCATCATTCAGCTTTGAAAGCTCATTTCCGATCGATTCCAGACTGGAATCCAGCTTTTTGACATAGGCGGTCGTGTCGCTTTTCAGTCCTTCCAGGTTCTTTAATTCCTGTTCTGTTTTCTTTTTTTCCGCTTCCAACGCCGTTTTTTTGCTCTTCGCGTCACTCAGTCCGCTCTTCGTCGCCTGGGCGGAAAGCGGCGTCGCGAGAACGAGGGCAAAAGACAAGGCCGCAGCCAGAAACTTTCCTGATCTTCTCATTTGTCTCTCCCTCCTACACGCGCAGCTCTCTGCGGATCGTAAAGAAACTTACGAAAAATCCAAGTCCGCCGCCAAGTGCGAGGGCGATCGCCGCCATCGTCGGATAGAAGGTTCCGATCGGCAGGAACTGGATGATCCCCGAGAGCAGCTCAAACCGGTTCATCACATATTCCACGGTCTGGCGGTAAACGAACAGCATGACTCCCAGCGGGATCGCCGCTCCGATCAGCCCCAGGATCGTTCCCTCCACCACAAACGGCGCCCGGATCATGAAATTTGTCGCTCCGATGAGCCGCATGATCCTGTTCTCGTTCTTGCGGAATTCAGCGGCGACAGAGATCGTATTGCTGATCAGGAACACCGCAACGGCGAGCAGCATGGCGATCAGGACGCCGAACAGGAGTCCCAGGATCTTATTAAAGCTCGCGAGGCCGGTTGCCGCACTGTTGGAATAGTTTACCTTGCGGACTCCGGAAAGTCCTTCCAGGTAAGCCACCATCCCGTCCTGATCCGTGATGTTGTTTAAGCAGATCTCATAGGAAGAAGATCCCGCAAGAGGATTATCGTCCGCAAATCCTTCCGCAAGTGCCTCCTCGTCCCCGAAATACTCGCTCTTAAAGCTGTCCCACGCCTCCTCAGCGGAGACAAATTTGATCTCTTTTATGATTCCCGACTTATCCGACTCGATCTTTGCCCCGATGTCTTTGATCTCGTCCTCCGTCAGGTTCTCATCGAAAAATACCGTGATCCCCATCGTTGTCTCCGCCGTGCGGACCATGTACTCGATGTTGGTGATCACAGAAAAAAATACGCAGAATAAAAAAATACATGCAGAAATGATCGCGGTCGACGCAAGGGAAAACCAGATATTTCTGCATATATTCACCAGTCCCTGCTTCATGCAGAACCAGAATGTGCTAATCCTCATAACGGTACCCACTTTCCTCCTCATCACGGATCACCATACCACGGTCGATCGTAATAACACGTTTTTTCATCATGTCCACGATCTCATGGCTGTGCGTGACAACGATCACGGTTGTCCCACGCCTGTTGATCTTTTCCAGAAGTCCCATGATCTCCATCGCATTGTGGGGATCCAGGTTTCCTGTCGGCTCATCGGCAAGCAGGATCTCCGGACGGTTGATCAGAGCCCTGGCGATCGCCACTCGCTGCTGTTCTCCGCCGGAAAGCTGGTGCGGGAAAAACTTATATTTGGAAGAAAGACCTACCATCTTCAACATCTGCGGAACAGATTCCCGGATCGTCCGGCTGGACTCTCCGATCACTCTCTGGGCAAATGCCACATTCTCATAAACCGTCTTATCTTTTAAAAGACGGAAATCCTGGAATACGACACCAAGGCGTCTGCGGTATTTCGGAACATATCTTCTCGGCATTTTCACGAGGTCCATGTCATTAACGACAACACGGCCGGAAGTCGGCTCCACTTCCTTCAAGAGGATCTTGATCAATGTGGATTTTCCGGAGCCGCTCCGGCCGGTTATAAAGACAAATTCCCCATCATCGATCGTGATGTTCACATCCCGCAGGGCTTTCGTACCCCTGTCATAGGTCTTTGTCAGTTTTGAAATTTCTATCATAATTTAGTAGTCCAGATTCTCCATGTACTTCATGTACTTTACAACCATCAGGGCGATCTTGAAGGTGATCGCGTCCTCAAATACGCGCAGATCCAGGCCGGTGCTCTTCTGGAGCTTATCCAGACGGTAAACAAGCGTATTTCTGTGGATGTAGAGCTGTCTTGATGTCTCGGAGACATTCAGGCTGTTCTCAAAGAACTTATTGATCGTTGTGAGTGTTTCCTCATCGAACTCATCCGGGTTCTTCCCGTCAAAGATCTCCTTGATAAACATCCGGCAGAGCGGAAGCGGAAGCTGATAGATCAGACGTCCGATACCAAGGTTCGAGTAAGCAACTACATTCTTGCTGCTGTAGAAGATCTTTCCGACGTCGAGAGCCATCTTCGCCTCTTTGTAGGAGCGGGAGACATCCTTGATCTCGCCGACGATCGTACCGAACGCGATGCGCACCTTGGACATTGCCTCCGTGTTCAGCATATCCAGAATCGTGTTCGCGACCTTCTCAAGATCCTCGTAAGTCTCACCCGGCTTTACCTCGCGGACGAGGATGATATTCTTTTCATCGACAGCCGTGATGAAATCTTTTGTCTTTGTAGAGAACAGGCTCCGCATCGTCTCCAGAGCATTGTTGTCTTTTTCATTCTTTGTTTCGATCAGATATACTACTCGTTTTACATTCGTCTCGATATGGAGCTTCTTCGCGCGGTTGTAGATATCAACGAGAAGAAGGTTGTCGAGAAGAAGGTTCTTGATGAAGTTATCTTTATCGAATCTTTCCTTGTAGGCCACCAGAAGATTCTGGATCTGGAACGCTGCCAGTTTGCCTACCATATAAACATCATCGCTGCCGCCTTTTGCGAGCAGGATGTACTCAAGCTGGTGCTCATCAAACACTTTAAAGAACTGATAACCGGAAATCACCTGGCTGTCCGCCGGAGAATCCACAAACGCGAGTATGGAGCTTTCATACTCTTCCGCATGCTCGAATGTGGAAGCCAGGACCTTTCCCTCCACATCACAGACGCAAAGGTCAATTCTTGTAATCTCTTTCAGTCCTTCGATATTCGACTGTAAAATCTGATTTGAAATCATAGCGTCCTCTCCTTTTCACAGTATCGCGACGATCCAGTACCTTTCTCCTCAGGTTCCACGGTTTGCAGTTCCTTTCGGGATGAATGGCAATCGTTGCAGGCATGGACATATTCACATTTATTCTAATGCAAAATCACAAAAAAGAAAAGAATTTTTTGTATTTTTCACTAAAAAAACAGACCGGATCCCCGTAAAAGGACCGGCCTGCCTGATATTTTGGTTATTCTGCAATGATTTTTTCTGTTTCTTTGTCGAAGAGGTACACATTGTCGCCGGAAATTTTGAAGGACATCTTCTTTCCGGTGAGATTTTCTCCGCCTTCCGCCTTTGCCAGGAATTCATTCTCACCGACACGGAAGCGGATATACGGCGCATCATCGATCTCCTCGCCTCCGATGAGTTCCCCTGTGATCTCACCGTTCTCTCCGTTCTTTGCCGGAGTGACTTTATCCGGGCGGACACCTGTAAAGACCTCCTTGCCCACATAGCCGAGCTCTCTGAGGAGATTTCCTTTTTTCTCTGAGAGCGGGATTGTTCCTGATGAAAACTTCAGAACAACACTGCCGTTCTCCTCCGTCACCTTCGCGATGGATAAGTTCATCCGCGGTGTTCCGAAAAATCCGGCAACAAACAGGCTGCCCGGGTGGTTATAGATATTCTGTGCGGAGTCTTCCTGGCAGATCACGCCTTCGTTCATCACGATCATCCTTGTCCCCAGCGCCATTGCCGTTTTCTGGCTGTCTGTCGCGTAGATCACTGTGATCCCGAGCTCACGGTTGATGTTTGCAAATTCTTTTCTCATCACTTCCTGAACATCCGGATCCGCCTCCGCGATCGTGCGGTCCAGGAGCAGGATCCCCGGGCGGCGCATCAGGGCACGTCCGAGAAGGACACGATATGTATCAGCGGCTGAGAGTTCTTCCGGCATCTTGTCAAGAGTCTCCCCAAGATTTAAGATCTTTGCAGTCTCTTCCACTCTTCTCTCGATCTCCGCCGGGTTCATTTTTGCCATCCGGAGTGAAAACATGAGATTTTCCTCCACGCTCATTCCCGGATAGAGTACACTGTTCTTAAAAAGCATCGCGACGTTTCTCTCTTTCGGATCCGCGTCCGTCATGTCGATCCCATCGATCAGCAGGCTGCCTGAAGTGATCTCCTCAAGTCCGCCGATCATCCGAAGCAGCGTCGATTTTCCGCACGCCGTCGGTCCCACCAGGATCAGAAATTCCCTATCCTTCACTTCCAGATTGAAATCCCGGATTGCCTTCTGGTCACCCGGAAACGTCTTGTTGATATTTTTTAACACTAAACCAGACATCAATTTCCTCCTGATCTGTATGATATATTCATCTGCAGGATTGCAGACTTAACCTATTGTTATATCTATTGTATCCATCATACACAAACAGTACATGTTTTTCCATATGGTTATTCCACAAAAAAATGCGTTTTTTCCATGCATATTCCATAGGACCACTCAGACTTTTTGAAAAATATGCCCTTTTTCCATAAAAACAGACAGACGGTTAGTTAATTTCTTATCAAAATTACCAAAAAGGCGGAGACTGTTTTCACTCACAGTCTCCGCCTTTTTTATTTACGCAAACAACGAGCCAAAGTCCGCGCTTGTGCGAGACCCTGGCGACTGTCGCGATCATTCTTATTTTACTGCGATCGCTTCCATCTCAAGAAGGACATCCTTCGGAAGTCTTGCAACCTCCACGCAGGAACGTGCCGGGCAGTCTTTTGCGAAATATTTTGCATAGATGCCGTTGATCGTTGCGAAATCATCCATGTTTTTGATGAATACGCTTGTTTTTACAACCTGGTCAACAGATGTCCCTGCTGCCTCGAGAAGATTCTTCACATTTTTCATGACCTGCTCTGCCTGAGCCTCGATCCCCTCCGGGATCTCACCTGTCTCCGGGTTTACCGGGATCTGTCCGGATGCAAATACAAAACCATTTGCCTCGATTGCCTGGGAATACGGTCCGATCGCTGCCGGTGCGTTTGTTGTGCTGATAACTTTCTTCATGTGATTTTCCTCCATGATTCCTTATTTATCGATTTTCCGGATGCTTTTCTCCGTGATCTCGATCTTTCCTTCTTTTAACAGATGTCCCACCGCACGCTTGAATGCGTTCTTGCTGAGTTTGAACTCGCGCGCGATGACTTCCGGAGCTGCCTTATCATTAAACGGCAGGACTCCGTCAAACTCTTCAATGACCTTCATGACAAGATCGGCGTCAGAAAAGATCTGGCTTCCCGCCTTGTCTCTCGTTGTGAGGTCAAGCTTTCCGTCCGCACGGACTCTCGTCACACGGACACGGATCTCATCTCCTACCTTGTAGCCGGAAAACAGTTCCTTTTTCGGGATCATTCCCTGGTAGATCCCATCCACCGCAACGAATGCGCCCATATCCGGATTGATCTCAAATACAAATCCATCCGCCTCGTCTCCGGTGTGGTACGGGGAATCACATCTCAGATACTGGTACGCCTTCATGGTCGCCGCGAGACGTTTGCTCTTATCCACGTAGAGGGCAACCAGGCATTTCTCTCCTTTGCGGACCTGGTGGGTCTGCTCCTTAAACGGGAGCAGGAGATCTTTCTCCAGTCCCATATCGAGAAACGCGCCGATCTTTGAGACTTCTTTCACCTCAAGGACCGCCGTCTCACCCAGAGTGACCTTCGGGCGGGATGTCGTCGCGATCAGGCGGTCCTCAGAATCCTTGTAGAGGAACACCTCCAGCTCATCCCCGATCTTCGTTCCCGCCGGTACCTGCTTCTTCGGGAGAAGGACGCCCTGGGCATCCGCCTTATCTCCGTCAGAGAGATAAATTCCAAAGTCCTTCTCTTTGATCACTTTCAGTTTCTGAATTTTTCCGATTTCCATCATGTCTTTCGTCCTCCCGCAGCTGCACCCCGGCATTGTTCACGTTCCATGCAAACAGCAACCCGGATCTTTCCGCTGCGTCCTCTCTTTTTATTTTCACTGTCATGATCCTGCCAACCATCAGCAGGATCCGGTTACATCTCTTTCAACTCGATATTTGCAAACACATCGCCGTCCGGATTGCAGAGCGATACAAGATAGGATTTTCCTTCCCGCGCGCTCCTGATCACGATCTCATCCCCGAGCACAGCCGCTTTCCTGTATTCAGCCCTGATCTCCGAAATTTCCGTCCCGGCCGGAAGAAGTTCTCTCGCAATGTCCACATACTGGGCATTGTTTACATGAAGGTTCGTGTCGAGAAGGTGTTTCATGACCACCATCCGTCCCGTCTCCTCCATCTCCTTCGGCACCTGGATCTTTCTTCCCACATCCTTCATCTCGAGTTTCGGGCTGAACTCCCCGTAAGGAGCTGTGTCCGACTCCATGATCCGCATCGGGCGTCCCGTCTCCGTATTCAGGAGAAACCAGTAGGAATTTGCCTTCACGAGATATTCGTTCTTTTCATCTATGATTGCGAAGTTTCTCAGGGCGTAAAGTCCTTTTACCCCATACGGCCATGTGACCACGCGGATCTTTTCACCCAGCGCCGGGCGTCTTTCGATCATGATCTGCCAGGATGATAACAGCCATGCTTTCTTCTCCTGCTCCAGATATCCGATCCCGACTCCCGCGTCTTCCGACTGCATTGTCGAACAGTCCTGCATATAATTCATGATCCCGGTCAGGGACAGCTTCGCGTCAATATCCGTCTCGCTGTACCGGACCCGGCTGTTTAATTCATACATAATCTACCTCACTGATCGGCAAGATCCGTATTCCGACTCAAAAATCCATTCCCGCGAAACACGCTCTCTTTTTCCGACTTCGCCTGTAACTGTTCAGTACCTTCACAGTCACGAGCAAAAATCCATTAAAAATTGCCTGCGGCAATGGGATTTTTGCCTGCCAGCCCATGTTTTCGTACGGTCAGCGCAGTAAATGCGCAGACCTACTGAACAGTTAGCTTCGCCTTTACATTAACACAAATGGATGTCAAGCGCAAGAAAAAGGTGTACAGTAACAAAAAAGACCATTAAGCCTTGCATTCACAAAGATTAACAGCCTTTTATCAGCTGGGCTACAAGGATTCGAACCTTGAAAATGACGGAGTCAGAGTCCGTTGCCTTACCATTTGGCGATAGCCCAATAATATGTGCTTAAAGCACTTTGACAATATTTAGTTTATAAACTGGGCTACAAGGATTCGAACCTTGAAAATGACGGAGTCAGAGTCCGTTGCCTTACCATTTGGCGATAGCCCAATGCATCAACGAGACATATTATAGCGCAACGACTCTGATCCGTCAACTATTTTTTTCAATTTTTTTATTTTTTATTTACTGGATCCTGCTGCAGGCTTTCCAGTCCGGAAAATTACTGCCTGTGGATGAACATTTTCCCTCACCTGTCTTAATGATTCCGCGGATTATCCGGATCTTCGAAACCAGGGCCCTGCATGTATGCCGGAGTCTTTGTTTCCGGTGTCAGCATTCCGGACGCCGCGGTGGTCTCCGTGACCGCAGCCGTTGTCTCCGAGGCTGTCGGCGCGGCTGTCTCCGACGGCACAGTTTCCGGCGCTGCAGTTACAGCAGGAGCCGTCTCCGCCGGAGAAGTTTCCGGAACGCCGGTCGTCTCATGAGAAGTTCCATACTCCCAGGTATTCCGATTCCGTCTCCGTTCAGAACTTCCATATTCATCGCGCTCAGACTCATCGTCCTCGTCATCCCCGTCTTTCCGGTAGCTTCCTGTATCCTGGTCCACCCAGTCCACGCTCTCTCCGGCTTCCAGGGCTTTCCGGCGTCTCTGCATCTCCGAAAGACCATCGTTCTCCGTAGTCTCTGTCTCTTCGCCCGCAGCAGACTCATCCGTAGTCTCTGTTTCCTGCTTTAAGACATCTTCCGTGCTCTCCTGAGCAGTTGTCTCCTCCTCTGTACTCTCCTCGCTGGCCTTCTCAAACGTCGTCTTTACGATCACCGGCTCCAGCGACAGCTGATATTCATGTTCTTCGATCTCACGGACCAGACGTTTCGATGAATACCCGGCGAGTTCTTCCTTTTCCGGCACTGTGATCTCCGGATTTTCCGCAAACAGACGCTTTAAGAACTCCGCCTTCGTCACCGTGATCCCATATTCCGTCACAAGTTTTTTCGTGTCTGCGTCCTCATCCGCCTCAAACACGTAGACCTTCGCCCTGGACTCCTTTTTCTGGAGCTCGGACTCTGTCTCCTTCTGAACTTCTTTTACGATCTTCTCCGGCGACGCCTTACTGTCCGGATCAGATCTCCGGACAGAGATCAGGATTCCTCCGTCCTCGCCCAGACTGTTATTCTCAGCGAGCCGGTCAAAGATTTTCCCCACAGTGATCCCAAGACTTTTTCCGTCAAACGCATCCATGGAGACTGTTTCATTTGTCCTCGCCATCTTTCCGGATGCCGACAGCACTGCGCCCCTCCTGTTCATGGTAAATTCCATCAGGATATCGGAATTTACTTCCATGATCAGGGACTCTTTCTGGTTCTTTCCAGCCATCAGGACCGCCATCAGGCAGACGGCAGCTGCGCAGGCCGCCAGCGCTCCTCCTGCCCTCGTAAACCACTTTTTCAGGGATTCCGCGGAGAATTCTCCGTCAGCTCCCATTCCCGCTTCCCTTCGGTCCGTCTGCTTTTTCTTCTCCTCAAAGAGTATGTCCTCATGTTCTTCATTCTGATTCATCATACCGTTTTCCTCTCGCCTTCATAAGCCACGTGAAGAAGGAATAAGCCTTCCGGCGGAGCAGTTCTCCCCGCCATGTCCCGGTTCTTTGCCTCCAGGATCACCTTCATTTCCTCCGGTTTCCGCATTCCGCTGCCGATCTCCAGGAGTGTTCCCGTCAGGATCCGCACCATGTTGTAGAGAAAGCCGTTTCCTGTATACAGAAGTTCGATCTTCGTTCCGTGTTCCACGATCTTTATCTCATCGATCCGGCGCACCGTGCTCTTTTTCATCCTGCGGTTCGCACAGAAACTTTTGAAATCATGCTCCCCGATGAGGAAGCCTGCCGCGCGCCTCATGGCCTCCAGATCCAGTTTTTTCCCAAATCCGTAAACATATTTTCGCTCAAACACATTCTTCTTATCCCCGGTCTCCACATAATATCCGTATGTTTTTGAGGAGGCGGACAAACGGCTGTGGAAGCGTTCCGGTGCGAGATCAGCCTCAAGCACCCGGATATCCTCCGGCAGATACCTGTTTAAGTATTCTTTCGCAGTCCCTCCGTCCGGGCAGATCTTCGCGTCCACATGGAAATTTGCCACCTGGCCTTTTGCATGGACTCCCGCGTCTGTTCTTCCGGACCCGTGGACTTCCACTTCCTCTCCCGCCATTTTTAAAAGCACTGCCTCCAGTTTCCCCTGGATCGTATTCTCCGTATTTCCCTGTTTCTGCCAGCCGTCATACCGGTTTCCGTCATATTCCAGCGTAATGCGAATATTATTCTTCATTGTTGTTCCTTCCTGATCTCAAAGCGGACCCGTTCCGGCTTTTCCCGGTAAACAAAAATTCCCGGCAGAATTTTCTTCCTTGATCCGCCGGGAATTTCTGGCTCATCTGCCTGTTACCGCCCGGAAAAGACTATTTGTCTTCCAGCACGGATGTACAATGCGGACAGCGTGTCGCATGGATATTGATTTTTGTTTTGCAGTACGGGCATTCCTTCTCCGTAGCAGGAGCCGGAGCTGCCGGTTTCTCGAACATTTTCTTTGCCAGATGAACAGGACCAATTTTCACCACTATTCTACCAATTTTTCTCTTTGTTGGGAATACCCAGTTCCTGTTTTTTTATCTTTTCCTCAAATTTTCCCCATTTTATCCTGCTTCTGTCCCTCCGCAGTGCTCGTTTCCATCACCGGACTTTCCCCGATGGATCTCCGTCCTGCCCCGTTCCTCTCCCAAAATGCGACAGCAGGAGTAAAAGCTCATGCGCAAACAGCGGCATGGCGGAGAGGATGAGAAGTCTTGCCCATTCTGTCTTCGTGAGCCGCACGGTCTGGAACGCCGCAACGAGCGACGTCTGTTCCGTCACCACAAACTGCAGAGAGAATCCGACCGCCAGCGCCAGAATCATCAGCCGGTTATTCACAGGATCCATCCGGAAAACAGACTTTTCCACATCCCGCATCCCGATCGCGTGGAAAAGCTGGGACAGTCCCAGGACGGTAAAGGCATACGTCTGGCAGTGCGCCAGGATCATGGGATCTTCCAGCACTTTTCTGATCCCGGCAAGTGCAGCCGGTCTTCCACTCCCGACAAGAAGAGCTGCCGGAACGACCAGAAAAGCGGTCAGGCTGATCAGTGCGATAAGAAATCCATAAAACACCGTGCAGATCCCGCCTCCGTGGGCAAACAGGCTCTCTCCCGGTCTTCGCGGCTCCTTCTCCATCAGCTCCATTCCGTCGCACACATCCGTCCCCAGTGCCAGCGCCGGCAGAGAATCCGTGATCAGGTTGATCCAAAGGATGTGGCTTGCCTTGAGCGGGGCTGGCAGCGAAAACAGGATTGCGAAAAACATGGTCATGATCTCCCCAAAGTTCGAAGAAAGCAGAAATATCACCGTCTTTTTGATGTTTTCATAGATCTCTCTTCCTTCCTCAATGGCATTCCGGATCGTGGCGAAATTGTCATCCGTCAGAACGATGTCCGCCGCCTGTTTTGCCACATCAGTCCCGTTCTTTCCCATGGCGATCCCCACATCAGCCGCCCTTAAAGACGGAGCGTCGTTTACCCCGTCCCCGGTCATGGCGACGATCCCATCCGCCTTCTTAAATGCCTGAACGATCCTGACTTTGTGATCCGAGGAGACCCGCGCGAACACCCGGATCGATCCGATCCGTTTCTCAAGCCCGTCGTCACCCATCCTGTCTAATTCCTCCCCGGTCACGCACTGGGCCGGGGAATCCGCGATCCCAAGCTTTTTTGCCACTGCCAGGGCCGTATTTTTATGGTCCCCCGTGATCATCACCGTTGTGACCCCGGCGCGGCGAAATTCCCTTACCGCCTCCGCGGCCTCCGGGCGCACCGGATCTTCCAGGACCGCCAGCCCCAGGAATGTCATCCCTCGCTCGGACATGTCATTCCCGTTCTTCATGGCTGCCCCCAGGACGCGTCCGCCTGACGCGGAATAAGCGGAAAACTGTCTTTCATATTTTTGTCTCCGCTGCTCCGTCATGGGATGGATCCCCATCTCGTCCTTATAGTGGTCACACCGTTCCAGGATCACATCCGGCGCCCCTTTCGTGAATGAGACGATCCTGTCCTGTCTCCGGCATACCGTCGTCATCCGCTTCCGCTCCGAGTCAAACGGCAGCGCTGCGCTCCTGACCCACTCCCTTCTCAGCTTCTCTGACCATCTTTCGTTTTCCCAGCCTCTCTTCTTTCTGTCTCTGACGTCCGTCTTTTTCTGATCTTCGCTTTCTCTGTCCGCATAGAGTAAAAATGCCGCCTCCGTGGGGTCCCCGATCACCTCCCGCTTCCCCCATTTTGCATCATTGCAGAGAAGAAATGCCGTCAGAAGGAGTTCCGGATCCCCGTCCAGTGCCTGCACCGTCATCTCGTTTTTTGTCAGCGTACCCGTCTTATCCGAGCAGACCACATTGACAGCTCCAAGCGTCTCCACCGACGGCAGCCGCCGCACGATCGTGTTTACTTTTGCCATCCTGGAGACTGAGAGTGCGAGAACGATCGTGACGACCGCCGGAAGTCCTTCCGGGACCGCCGCCACCGCCAGGGAGATCGCCGTCAGGAACATCTCCCCCGCATCCCGCTTCTGAAAGATCGCCATCAAAAATAAAACAGCGCAGAGTCCCACCGCCAGGATGCTTAACATCGTCCCGAGGTCTCCTAACCGCTTCTGCGGCGGGGTGATCCCCCCCGGCGTCTCGTGGATCAGCTTTGCGATCCCGCCGATCTCCGTCTCCATTCCCGTCGCTGTGACGATCCCCTCGCCGCTCCCGACTGTCACAAATGTGGACATGTACGCCATATTTTTCCGGTCCCCCAGCGGGGTATGCGCCCCTGCCAGAAATCCTGCGTCTTTCTCCACGGGAACCGACTCCCCCGTGAGTGCCGATTCCTGCGTTTTTAAGTTCTCCGCAGTGATCAGCCGGAGGTCTGCCGGAACCTGCTGCCCGGCACTGAGCAGCACGAGATCCCCGGGGACCAGCACGGCGGAATCCACCTCAAGGATTCTCCCGTCCCGCCGCACCACGGCCGTGAGCCTCGTCATCTTCTTTAAGGAATCCAGCGCTTTCTGCGCCTTTCCTTCCTGTGCCACTCCCACCGCCGCATTTAAGAGCACGACTGCCACGATGATCGCCGCGTCGCCCTGTTCCCCTAAAAGGACTGAGATCACACCGGCAGCTAACAGTACATAGATCAGCGGATCCATGAACTGCCCGATCAGCCGTTTTAGGACAGACGGAGGCTTTTTCTCCTGCAGTTCATTTTTTCCATATATGGACAGCCGCCGTTTTGCCTCCCTGTCGGACAGACCGCCTGGATCCCCGGCATCCAACTCCCGTTTTACGTCAAAGACTGTTTTTTCTTCAAACAAAAAATCCCCCCATCCTCTCCTGCTTTTAGCAAGTTTATGAGGATGGAGGGAAAAACATACCCGGCCGCGTCTCTCAATGAAATTTATAATTTCTGATCACGGCCTGCAATGTCCTTGTTCCATTATATTCATTTACATCCGGGTAGTAGATCATATCGATCATATTTCTTCCCGCCTGCTCCTCAAGGAACCGGTCCCCGTCGGCAAACAAAAGTCCGTCCACCGGCTGCCCCGTCTCCGTCACGAGATTCAGCTTTACGACATTCCGGTTCTTTCCGAGAACTCTCGCATTCCGGATCACCAGACTTTTCTGCGCGAACAGCGGTTTTTCATTTCCCTGTCCGAACGGCTCCAGGTCCTTTAACTCCTGGACGATCTTCTCGTTCACATACTCGAACGGCATCGGGACGTCGATCCAGATCTTTGGCACAAAATCTTCCTCCGTGAGCTCTGCGTCCGCGTTTAACCGCCTCCGGAACTCATCGATATCCTTTTCTTCCAGGGAAAGTCCTGCTGCCATCGGATGTCCGCCGAACTTCACGAGGAGATCCGAGACTTTGCAGAGTCCCTGGTACATGTGATACTGCTCGATGGAGCGGCCGGAACCTTTCGCCGTGGTCTCTCCGCGGGTCAGCACAAAGGACGGCTTGTGGAAATGTTCCCGGAGTCTTCCGGCGATGATCCCGGCTAACGATTCATGGCACTCCGGAAGAAATACAACGAGTACCTTATCGTCCATGTACTGTTTTTCCACCTGCTCGATCGCTTCCGCCTCCCCTTTCGCGGTCATGTCCTTCCGCATATCGTTGAGTTCTTTAAGCTCATCCGCCATCTCGCCGGCCCGTTCCGGATCTTCCGCCAAAAGCATCCGCAGTGCGACCTTCGCGCTCTTTAACCGGCCTCCGGCGTTTAAGCAGGGACCGATCACAAAGCCGATATGGTACGCGCTTAAATTTTCGATATCCAGGTTATTTTTTTCTATAAGTTTCCGGAGTCCGGTATTCTTCGTCGATCCGATCTTTTTGAGACCATATTTTACAATCAGCCGGTTCTCGTCCTGGAGCTTCATGACATCCCCCACCGTAGCGATGGCGGCGAATTCCAACAGGTCCATCCACTCACTCTCCGGGATCCCAAGCTTCTCATACAGCACCCGGATGAGCTTCCAGGCGACCACAGCGCCGCAGATCTCGTGGAACGGGTAAGTCTCCCCGTCCTGCTTCGGATCAACCACAGCGTCCGCCGGAGGCAGGATCTGACCATACTCATCGACCGGAACTTCGTGGTGGTCCGTCACCACGACCGTCATTCCCAGCTGTTTCGCGATGCTGATCTCACGGAGTGCCGCAATCCCGTTGTCGCAGGTCACGAGCGTATCCACTCCGTCTGCGGACGCCTGGCGGATAATCGACTCGTTGATCCCATATCCGTCCTTGATGCGGTCCGGGATCTCATAATCGATCTGAGCATCATTTTCTTTCTCGACGCTGTATCGGCCTGCCTCCAATGAGCACCGCTGCGATAGTTCTTTTGCCGCCCGCTGAAATCCCTTTAACAAAATATATGTCGAGCACACGCCGTCGATATCGTAATCCCCGATGATCCGGACATGCTTTCCCTCTTTCAGCTTTCTTACGATCAGCTCCGCCGCCTGCTCCATCCCCTTCATCAGACGCGGATCATAGAGATCGTCCAGCGTCCCATAAAGATATTTTCTCATCTCCGCTTCTTCCGTCAGTCCGCGGTTTCTCATGACCCGCACCGCGACCGGGCTGACTCCCAGCCGCATGGCGAGACCGGAAAAATCCGCCCGCTTCGTCTGCACCATCCAGAGTTCTTTCTTTTCCTCCATGTTTTTCTCCCGTTATTTTTTACCGTTTTTCTGCCAGATAAAAGTTTTCCATCAGTATTTCTGTCCATTTACTTTCAGCCACTGCCGCCGTTCCCTGTAATCCGGCAGGATTTTCCCGACTTCCGCCCAGAATGCCGCGCTGTGGTTCATCTGGAGTCTGTGGGCGAGCTCGTGCACCACCACATAGTCCAGGATCTCCGGAGGCATCAGCACCAGTTTCCAGTTAAAATTCAAGTTTCCCTTCGCACTGCAGCTTCCCCAGCGGGTCTTCTGCTCCCTGATCGTGATCGTCCCGTAAGAGACTCCCATGAGCGGAGCATAATGGCTGCATCGGGCTCTGATCGCCTCTGCTGCCCGTTTTCTGCCTTCCGCCCGTTCTTGATCCGTGTAGGACGGACGCTCCGCCATGATCCGCTCTCCGGCTTTCAGGCGCACCTCGATCCAGTCCCGGTGTCCCTCGACAAACCAGTCCGCTGTCTGCACCGGCGTCCGGTAAGGCGCCCGGACCGTGATCGTCCCGTCGAGATCCACTTTTAAGGACATGGACCTGCGCTTCGCCCGGATCAGTTCATATGTAAAATGTTCTGTCTTTCTCTTCATATGCTGTCTCCTATGATACGAAAAAAGGCACCTGCTAATGCAGATGCCTTAATCAGCGCGCCAGAGAAGATTCGAACTCCCGACACTACGGTCCGTAGCCGTATGCTCTATCCAGCTGAGCTACTGACGCACATTTGAGAAGTCTTGGTGAACCGCAACTCACTCAACGAAAAGTATTCTACTACATATTTTCGTTTCTGTCAACACTTTTTGAAATTTTTATTCAATTTTTTGTTTTACCGATCGCGGTGCGCAAAAACAGCTCAGCCGCGCACCGCAATCATGGTTCAAACAATCCAATTCCTATGCAGGATCACCCGCAGTACGATCTCCTTACCAGATCGACGGTTTCAGATCTGTCGGAAGCGGATTCGGATATGTCTCTCCGTCCAGCTCTTCCTTCCAGTCTGCCTTTGCTTTTTCGATCAGCTCCGGATTCAGGAGAAGCTCAGCGCCGACATAAGCCATGACTTTCGCTGCCGCCAGCATTCCCTTATGGGCGATCGATGATTTACCTTGGGCAACCGCTACCCAGGAGTGGAGCGCAGTACCTGCTGGGAAACAGCTCGTGTAGACCTGTCCTGTCGGAACGACCCAGCTGACATCTCCGACGTCCGTGGATCCGCCTCCGCCGTAAGAAGTATTCTTATCAACAATGAAATCCCACATCGGGCTCTCTAAAAGCTCCTGACGGTGCTCTTTTCCTCCGATCGCGGATGCCTGATCTTTTAATCCTTCTTTATCAAGTTCCGTGATGACGCCCTGGAACTTCTTCGCATAGGCAAGCTCTTCCTCTGTGTAGCCGACCGGGATAACATGTTCCAGGTTCTCCTGGACAAGATCCGCAAGAGTGTCATTATTGATCAGGTTGGAATAGGCCGCAACCTGTTTGATATCCACCGTTGTTCCGGTGATCAGCGCAGCGCCCTTCGCAATGTCGCACATCCGCTCATAGAGCTTCTTCACCTGGGTTACCTTCGGTGCGCGGATCGCATAGAGGATCTGGGCTTCCGCCGGGATCACGTTCGGAGCGATTCCGCCGGAGTTTGTGATAGCGCCGTGAACTCTCGCCGCATCGATCATGTGCTCTCTCATATAGTTGACACCGATATCCATGATCTCAACTGCGTCCAGCGCAGAACGCCCAAGCTCCGGAGCACCTGCCGCATGGGAGGAAATTCCATGGAAAGTAAAGAATGCACGGAAGTTTGCCAGATGATAACCGCCCTTCATTGCTTTATTCATGGTATACGGATGCCATGTGATCGCGATATCACAGTCATCAAAGTAGCCGTCGCGGACCAGGTATGCTTTTCCACCTGCATTCTCCTCTGCCGGGCAGCCATAGTAACGGATCGTTCCGCTCATATGATTCTCTTCCATATACGTTTTTAAGGAATCCACCGCAGCCACGGAAGCTGTTCCGAGCAGATGATGACCGCAGCCATGTCCGTTCGTCTTTTCCGGGATCGGGCAGCGTTCCAGGTTGTCTGCTTCCTGCTGAAGACTGGAAAGTGCATCAAACTCACCCAGGAATGCGAGGATCGGCTTTCCGCTTCCCCATTCAGCGATAAATGCGGTCTCTTCCCCCGCAAGATCCGCCTTGATGGAAAATCCTCTGGATTTCAAAAACTCCTGCTGAAGTTTTGAGGACTCATATTCCTGAAATCTCGGCTCCGCAAAGCCCCAGATCGCGTCGCTGATCTTTGTGTATTCGCTGCTCCTCTGATCGATCGTCGCTCCGATCTCTTTTCTGAAATCTGTTCCCATATATATGTACTCCTTTCTATTGTCTGCCTTATTCATTCGCACACTTGCCGTTCGCCATAACCGTGCAAGCACGTTTCTTGCTCACTTTCGCTCTCTTGATTCGCATGAACTTATCGTTCATGCGCACACTCGCCGTTCGCCACAACCGTGCAAGCACGTTTCTGGCTCACTTTCGCTCTCTTGATTCGCATGAACTTATCGTTCATGCGCACACTCGCCGTTCGCCATAACCGTGCGAGCACGCTTCTGGCTCACTTTCGCTCGTGTCATTCGTGTCTCTTGCCTGTTACGGTTTCGGTTATGATTTTCCAGACGGTAACTGCATTTACCATCGGCTCCGCGAACGAATTCTCATCAAAGACCTTCTTCGGACTTACCTGGTTCATGAGGACTGCCAGCGCTTTTTTCTTTTCCGCGGTATCTTCCACCAGACAAGCAGTTCCGTTTCCACAGATACTCTCAAAACTCGTCGTAGACTTGCAGGCTGTATCATAATTGATCGTCAGGACATTCGCCCCGTAAATGCAATATGAGACATTGGGATTTTCTCTGATCCTGTCGAGTTTTGTTCCCTCTTTCGCTCCATGGAAGTACAGTATCAGCTTTCCATCTTCCACTTCCGCTCCGTAATTCAGCGGAATCAAATAAGGACATGGCTCATCGTGGAACGCAACGGTACACACAGTTTCCCGCTTTGCGATCGACACGATATCAGCCATGTCCTTCAATTCTCTGTCTTTTCTTCTCATCCAGACCTCCATTCCAGCCGCCGGATACCGCACTTTCCCTGTCTGCTTCTTTCAGATATATTCAGACTATATTGCAGAAAAAGCACGATCCGCCAGACTTTCCGTAAGATGAGACTATCATATCATAAATTTTTTTATCACACAAGCAGTATACGATCGTTTAAAATACCACCTGGACCAGAAACATATAGAACACTGTCCCAACCGCGATGCTGAGCAGCGTATTCCGTTTCCAGACATGGAGTCCGACAACAGCAGCAGACGCCAGAATTTCCGGGATCCCGTGCGTTCCCGCGAACAGATTCACATTTTTCAGGCAGTACACCACCAGCATTCCCATGATCGCATACGGAAGAACTCCGGACAGATATGTGATATATCCCGGAACCTCCTTCTTGCCGCCAAACACCAGAAACGGCAGAAACCTCAAAAGCATCGTCACACCGGCGCACACTGCGATCAGCGCTGCCGCTCTCAAATCTATCATCCGTTATCCTCTCTCCTTCCTGACTGGACATTTTCCTGCCAGACCAGTTTCATATGTTTCCCACCCAGTCAGTGTTTTCGTTCTTTCATATGTAAATTTTTCAGAAGCGTATCAGAATCATGCTGTTCTCCGGGCACTTTCTGTTCTCTTTCTCCCTCGCATCACCGTCAGGATCACCGTGATCGAGATCATCGACGGGATCAGGAATGATGACGGCCCAAACACCAGCAGGCAGAGTACCGATGCTGCCACTCCGGCCATTGCGCTTCTGTGATCCTTTGTACTCTTCCACTGTTCGGTAAACACCACAAGAAACAGCGCCGTCATGGAAAAGTCGATTCCCTCCGTATTAATGTTCAGCACGCTTCCGAGTACTGAGCCAAGCACCGTTCCGAATACCCAGTAGATCTGATCCAGCAGCGATACCAGAAAGAAGTATTTTTTCTCCTCCACGCCTTCCGGCACATCCCCGCTGCACACCAGCGAATACGTCTCATCTGTCAGCGCAAAGATCAGATACGGCTTATACGGCTTCGTATCTTTGTAGCGTTCCACCATCGAAATCCCGTAGAACAAATGCCGCGCATTGACCATAAGTGTCATAAGCGCCGCCGAGATCAGGGACGCACCTCCCGTTATCAGATCGATCGCCACATACTGCATCGATCCGGCGTAAATAAACACGCTCATGGCGATCGCCCAGAAAACGCCGTATCCTTTTGCCCCGAGCAGCATTCCGAATCCCATTCCCAGGACGATATAGCCCGCCATGACCGGGATCGACCGCTTCCATGCATACTGAAATGTCATCTTTCTTCTCCTGTTCCTGTTTTATCTCACAATCACGTCTGTCCGTTTTCCCTCTATCAGCCGGCATGACAGTTATCGGAATTTTCTGTAATTTTTATAACTCTGTCCATTGTAAAATGCAACTATAATCTATCCGATCTTTGAAAATTTCTTCATAATACCGATAAATTCCAGAACCAGTGCTGATGGATTCTCCGCATACACGATCCCATATGGCACTGTGTAATCCCATTCACAGGGAATCGTGACTAACGATGGGTGAAGCTCTGCCCAGGTTCCGATCGTGACCATGACACTGTTGGTCCGGTCGCACTGATTGAATACTCCGGTGTCATAAGATGCAACATCCTGAATGTGGATCTGCGGATGATTTTTTTCGATCTCATCCCTCAGTGCATCTATAAATTTCGTGTCTCCGCGCTCTACCATCAGAAGATTTTCGCCGTAGAGATCCGTCAGACGGAGTTTTTTCCTGGAGGACAGCGGATTTTGCCTGGAAACCGCACCGATGCGGATATCGCCAGACTTAAGAATATGCGTTAAAAACAGATTGTCTCCGACAACGCTCCCTGTCTCTTTTTAACCTCACACCCTCATCCGATGCACAAAAATCCCTCTTTCCATGTGTAAAAGGAAAGAGGGATTGATCTGTTAAATAAAAAAAGAAGCCTGTAAATACAAGCTTCTTTCATGCCGGTGACCGGACTTGAACCGGTACGGGGTTGCCCCCGAGGGATTTTAAGTCCCTTGCGTCTGCCTATTCCGCCACACCGGCAGACATATAAATATGTCGATGATGGTTTCCCATCGAGTGGGACCTATAGGGCTCGAACCTATGACCCTCTGCTTGTAAGGCAGATGCTCTCCCAGCTGAGCTAAGATCCCAGATATGAAATTTAAAATCCTTATTTCTAAGGAAGCGACCCGGATGGGATTCGAACCCACGACCTCCGCCGTGACAGGGCGGCGCTCTAACCAGCTGAGCCACCGGGCCAAAATATTTTTATCAATAGTATGAACCTTTTACCAGGTAGAGTGGACCTTCAGGGACTTGAACCCGGGACCGACCGGTTATGAGCCGGTTGCTCTAACCAACTGAGCTAAAGGTCCATAAGTTTAGGACTGAAAGCCGATGATCGGACTCGAACCGATAACCTGCTGATTACAAATCAGCTGCTCTGCCAATTGAGCCACATCGGCACATCAATGACCCCAAGGGGATTCGGACCCCTGTTACCGCCGTGAAAGGGCGATGTCTTAACCGCTTGACCATGGGGCCGCGTTCTCATTATTTGTACCAGCAGCTCAATATTGAAACTGGCAAAATAAAAACTCCCCGAGTAGGACTCGAACCTACGACAGCGCGGTTAACAGCCGCGTGCTCTACCGACTGAGCTATCGAGGAATATTTCCTTTGTTCTTGAGCTGTTCCTTAAGAACAGTGCTATTATATAATATGATTTCGCATCTGTCAACCCATTTTTTCATATTTTTTGAAAAATTTCTACACTTTCTTTTTGCAGCTTTCCAGCCCCGGATCATCAGCTCGCTGCTCCTCTCCTGCCTGGAATTCACGCTGAACACACATGAAATCCGATGTGTAATTTCAATCGGCATAAGTTCACCAATTCTTCTCAGAATTACTGTACTCTGCTTTGGTCGCGAACCATTCCCACTAAAGTACATGATTTCATGCTGTACATTTTTCGGATATGCTGATATCATAAAAGGAACTTACCGGTAAGCATTGCAGGTTTACCGGTCATTCCCAACAGCAATTCTATATACATATATGGAGGAGATCAATCATGGATGAACGTTTAAAGCAGCAGCTCGACTTTACACTGGAGATCGATAAGGAGAAAAATATTTTCCGCCAGACACATCTTTCCGGTCACGGCCGACGTGAAAATGATGCTGAACATGCCTGGCATATGGCGATCATGGCATATCTTTTGCGCGAATATGCAAATGAACCCGTTGATATTGCAAAAGTCATGCTGATGTGCCTGATCCACGATATCGTCGAGATCGATGCCGGAGATACTTTCGCATACGACGAAGAAGGATTAAAGTCCCAAAAAGCCCGCGAAGATGCCGCAAAGGAACGGATCTTTTCTATTCTGCCGGACGACCAGAAAAAGGATCTCACCGCACTCTTTGATGAGTTTGAATACTGCGAAACTCCAGAGTCCAGATACGCTCACGCCATGGATAATATCCAGCCACTCCTCCTAAACCACAGTAACAACGGCGATGACTGGAAGCAGCACCAGACCACTTCCGCACAGGTTTATGGCCGCCATGCAAAGACAAAACTCGGCTCTGAGCGCCTGTACGAGCTTGCCGATCAGATGATCCAGGATGCGATCCAAAAAGGATTTATCCAGAAATAATTTCCAGATATCCAGACAGCATGTAAATCTGCTCAGCGCATCCCCTCTGCCTCTGTGGTTTTTGCTGCTGTCGGATGTCTATTGATGCCGCTGATCTCATGGATGCCTCACACGGTCGATTCCAATAATCTTCATTTTTCCGACAAGCTTCATTTTTGCACGAGTGCACATCATTAGCACATCGTGCTTTTTTTATTTAACAGAAAGTATCGAAGACCTTCCTGATAAAAAAATGAAAACACACTTTGCAAGCTTCCTCTTGTCATATCGCGACAGTCACCAAGGTCTCGCGTAGGCGCGGACTTTAGCTCGTTGTTCGCGCAAAATAAAAAGACCAGACATCTCTGCCTGGTCTACTCACACATACCTTCAAAACCACATATTGAACTCCATCAACCTTTGAATCTTCACTTGACCTTCCTGGATAAGCCCTCGACCGATTAGTAACAGTCAGCTCCATGCATTACTGCACTTCCACCTCTGCCCTATCTACCTCGTCGTCTTCAAGGGGTCTTAC